>CAZURD010000015.1:0-31207 GCA_964623445.1 uncultured Prevotella sp.
GGATTGCAACTGTTTTGGGCGCATTTGCGCGAAATTGATACATTTTCTTTTTGTTTTTGATGGAAAAGTGTACTTTTGCAGTCGTTAAAAACGAAAGTTATGGTAACGTTTACTGTGAGTTTGCTTGCGCTCGTGTTGGGCTATATGGTCTATGGGCGTGTGGTAGAGCGGATATTTGCGCCAGACGGGCGGCCTACGCCTGCGGTGAGCATGGCCGACGGCGTTGACTATGTTGTACTGCCAGGATGGAAGATCTTTATGATACAGTTCCTCAACATAGCGGGCACAGGCCCAATCTTCGGTGCGATAATGGGCGCGAAGTTTGGCCCGTCGGCCTATCTGTGGATAGTCCTTGGCTGCATCTTTGCCGGAGCGGTTCACGATTACCTTAGCGGGATGCTCTCGATTCGCCACGGCGGGGCCGGACTGCCGGAGCTTGTGGGGCATTACCTTGGGCGGCGGACAAAGAAAGTGATGCTCGTGTTCTCCGTGTTCCTGCTCCTCATGGTGGGCGCGGTTTTCGTTTACAGTCCTGCTCTCATCCTCGGAAAGCTCTGTGGCGACGGGCTGGGGTGGGTCTATGGCTGGTGCGTGGCCATATTTGCATATTACTTCCTTGCCGCAATGCTGCCGATAGACAAGATTATAGGCAAGATATATCCGCTTTTTGCCATCGCAATGCTGTTCATGGCGGTGGCACTGCTGGTGGTGCTGTTCGCAAAATGGCCGTCGCTGCCCGAGCTTACGGATGGCCTTGCCAATATGTCGCCCTCTTCAGGCACGATATTCCCGTGCCTTTTCATCACCATTGCCTGTGGAGCGATAAGTGGTTTCCATGCCACCCAAAGTCCGTTGATGGCTCGTTGCGTGAAGAGTGAGCGTCAGGGGCGGCCTCTCTTCTATGGGGCGATGGTGACAGAGGGCATCGTCGCGCTTATATGGGCCACCGTTTCATCGTACTTTTTCTATGGCGGGGCGGCAGGCGAGCTTGGCGTCTCCACAGCCTTGCAGGCTCCGGAGGTTGTCACTACGGTGGCTTCCGGCTGGCTTGGGGCGTTTGGCGGCGCGTTGGCCATTCTCGGCGTGGTGGCTGCTCCGATCACGAGCGGCGACACGGCCTTGCGCAGTGCGCGGCTGATAATAGCCGACTTCCTGCACCTTGAGCAACATTCCATACGCCGCAGGATGTACATTTGCATACCTGTGTTTGCCGCTACGCTCGCTTTGCTGTGGTATAACATCGCCGACGAGAACGGCTTCAACATCATCTGGAACTACTTCGGCTGGGCAAACCAGACGCTCGCCGTCTTCACTCTGTGGACGCTTACGGTGTATCTCTGCCGTCGTGGCAAGTGCTACTGGGTAACGCTGCTGCCCGCGATGTTTATGACGGCGGTCTGCCTCTCGTTCCTGCTCGTCTCGGATAACTCCTTCGGGCTTAGTCCTGTGGTGGGCTATGTGGTTGCGGTAGCGACGTTTGTGCTGTCTGGTGTGCTGTTCTTCGTGTGGCTCGGCAGGCAAAGTCGCGGGTAAGTAGGGGCGGAGGCTTTTGTGGCATGACTTTGCATAAAACATTGTAGATAGGCAATTGACGTTATACCATCTATTAAATATTCGTAAATAGGTAAATGGTGTTACTCCATCTGTAATGTATTTAGCGGAAAAGTCGTGCAAAGGATGTAATTTTGCATCGCCAATCCGAGAAGGGGCGGCCTTGGTCAAAAGGAACATCTGGATATGGAAAAGATAAGCAACAGAGAGTTTGGGGGCGAGCGTCCGCTTTTCGCCTCGCACGACATCCACTTGGACAATGTGACCATCCGCGAGGGTGAGTCGGCCATAAAGGAGTGCAGCAACATCGTGGCGACGAACTGCCGCTTCGAGGGCAACTACCCATTCTGGCACGTGCATGGCTTCACGATCGACCGTTGCTACTTCGACGTGGGCGGCCGTTCCGCGCTGTGGTATTCGGATCACCTGAAGATGACAAACACTCTGATAGATGCCCCGAAGATGTTCCGCGAGATGACGGGCATAGAGATAGAAAACGTGGAGATGACCGATGCAGACGAGGTGTTCTGGCGTTGCTCCAATATCCGCGCCAAGAACCTTAAACTGCATGGCGGCACGTATCCGTTCATGTTTAGCCACGACATCTGCATCGATGGCTTCGAGAGCGACAGCAAGTATGTGTTCCAGTATGTGAGGAACGTTGAACTGCGCAATGCCCGCATCACCACCAAGGACGCTTTTTGGGAGGTGGAGAATGTAACGGTGTATGATTCTGAACTGAACGGGGAGTATATTGGTTGGCATTCACGCAACCTGCGCCTCGTGAACTGCCACATAACGGGCGAGCAGCCGTTGTGCTACGCCCACGACCTTGTGATAGAGAACTGCACGTTCGGGGAAGATTGCGACCGTGCCTTTGAGTATTCCACCCTGCAAGCCGACATACGTGGCTCTATAACAAACGTGAAGAATCCGACATCGGGACGCATAACGGCGGATAGCATAGGTTCAATCACCATCGACGAGAACATACGCCAGCCTGCCGACTGTGTGATTGAGCAGCGCATGGCGATGCGCCATGCCTGCCTGTAACGGAGTGTCTTTCGGTTAGAATGCGGCTCAGAAGCGTTCACTTCTGAAGCCAATCATCGATGAGGCGTCTGGCGATGGACAGCTTCTCGGGTATTTCAGGCAGGTTGTCGCGGTTGAACCACGCCCCCGCACTGAGTTCCTCCCGTTGCAGCTTGATTTCTCCAGAGGCATAGTCAGCATGGAATCCGATCATCAGTCCGCAGGGATAGGGCCAAGGCTGGCTGCCGAAGTAGCGCACATTGGCTATCTTTAGCCCCGTTTCCTCCATCACTTCCCTATGCACAGCCTCTTCGAGCGTCTCGCCCGTTTCCACGAATCCTGCCACAAGGCCATAGAAATTGGCCCTGAAGTTGTGTGCGTGTACGAGCAGCACGTCGTCTCCCCTGTGGATGAGCACGATGATGGCCGTGGCCAGTTGTGGCCACACCACACGTCCGCAGGCTGTGCATTTCTTGCTTATGTCGCTGTCCATGCGCATTTCTGCGCCGCACGCGCCGCAGAAATGCGTGGCGGAATCCCAATAAAGCAGTTCCTCGCACTTTCCTGCGAGGCGATAGAGTCTTTGGCTTAGCTTGTAAAAGCTCTGCCGCAGACCGCACATCTCAAAGCGCGGGTTGCCCTCTACGGGAGCGTCGAGGTGGTATGTCTTAGCGTCGGGGCCGTTGGCCGACGCAACGTTCAGCAGATGCTCGGACTGCGGAACAGGCGTTGGCGGCTCTTCGGCGTATGGTATTGTGTATGTGCCGTCGGCGAGTTTTTCGAGCAGGATGTCACCTTTGTGGAAAGCAAAGTACAGGTGTTTCGTTTTATCCATTATTCTCCGAAAATCAGTTTTCTGTCGCGTTCGATGGCCGGCTCGGCCCATTCGACAGGCACGAACCGCCAGTTGCCGTTGGCTTTCGGCGTGACTGTCCCTTTCTTTTCAATCGCTTCGATGATGTAGTGTCGTTGGTCGTGTTCGCTTTGGCTGACGATGCGCCCTGCGAGGGAGTCGCGTTCGATTCCCGCCCCCTTGGTGAGCAGTTCGCCGCCTCCGTTCGCGCGGTAACTGTTCAGGGCCACGGTGTACGTCTTTTCCTCGCTGAACGGCTTGCCGTCAGACATTTGCAGGATTGTCACCTTATGCCCAGCGGGCTGTGTCACGTCCACCTCGTAGTCGATGCCCGCTGCACTGTCGAAGTTGAAAGTGAAGTTCTTGAACCCCATCCGTTGCTTGTCTGAAGAAGAGTTGGTGTCGAGCAGCATGATGTGGTCTTCGGGAGTAGACATCGTGTTTGTCCATAAGGCGTAGCTCATCTCCAGATATTGGTGTATCTCGCGCCCAGTCATAAGCATCGTGCAGAGTTTGTTCTCATACTTGTAGAGCTTGAACATGTCCGCCACGCATACCTCGCCGGTGTTGATGCGGGCGTACATGGACAGTGGAGCGTTGAAGGAAATGTCCGCGCCCGTGGCTTCGAGCTGTATGTTGTGTATGAGGTCGACGAACGGTGCGCTGCCGAAGAAGCAGTCGGAAGAGGCCATCGGTGCGTCCACACGGCCTATTCTGCGTTCCACGTAGTTGCGCACGCTGTCTGCTGCTTGCGCGAAATGAGCTGTGAAAGCCGTGTCGACAGGTTCGCTTGTTACGTCACGAAGACAGCCCGTGACGGTTTTTCGCGTTACATTCTCGTCTTCGATGGTGAATGTCAGTGTGGCATCGGCCACGGTGAGTGCGTTGCATGAGGGATTGAGGCAGAGCACACTGTCACCCCGTGCGTTTGCCACACGTTGGCAGCGAGCAGTGTGGTCGTGTCCGAAGAGAATCAGGTCGAATCCCTCCACCTCCATTGCCACACGCTTGGTGTCGTCCTCCCGGTAGCTGTCGGTGACGATGCCGCCGTCCCATCCGCTGTGGAATAGGCCGATGATGGCATCGGGGTGTTCCTCGTTTTTTATCCTTTCCACCCATTGACGTGCCGAGGTGGCGATGTCATCGAAGCGCATCCCGTCCCAAAGGTTGCCGTTGAGCCAGTTGGGTATGGCAGGGGTGAGCATTGAGAGCACGGCGATTCTCACTCCGTCGCGCTCGAATATGGCGTATGGTGTGGAGTAGGGGCGACCTGTTTCCGTGCGTATGATGTTAGCCCCGAGCACAGGGCAGTGCAATTGCGATGCCCATTTGTCGTAGACGGCGTGCCCTGTCTCGATGTCGTGGTTGCCAAAGGAACAAGCATCGTAACCCATGTAGTTGAGCACCTGCGCAGCGATGTTTGTCTGCTGTGTGTTCACGTAGTTGTAGAAGTAGCATGTCGGCTGTCCTTGAAGGATGTCTCCGTTGTCGAGCAAGAGCAGGTTTTCGCCGTGTTCCTTGCGGAGTTGTTTCACGAGCGTGCTTACCCGTGCCATCGATCCTTGTGCGGGTTGCCTCTCGATGAAGTCGTAGGGGAAGAAACATCCATGTACATCGCTTGTACACACCACGCGGACGGTCACCTCCCTCGTCTCGGCCTGCATGGCGGTCACGGTCATGGCGAGTGCCGCGCAGGCCGTCATGATCTTGTTGGTGCATGTTGTGCGTCGCATAATGTTCATTCAATCAATTTCCCGTCGGCTTCGAGCGCGTTCCATACAGAGCTTTTTGCATCGGGATTGATGCGTTCCGCCTCTTCGAGCATCCATCTCATGGCTGTGCGGCTCGATGCCGTTTCGTATGGGCACAGCTTTTCCTGCCGCTGGTAGTTTCGGTTCTTGGCGAATATTCGGAGGTCGTTCTCGCTTTCAAGGCATAGCGGCCGGATAATGGTTAGCGGCATCTTGCGCATGGTAAGCCTCACGGGCATGGTGGCAAAGCGTCCTTGCGAGAACAGATTCATCAGTGCCGTGTGTACGATGTCGTCCTTGTGATGTCCGAGAGCGAGTTTGTTGCAGCCCAGTTCCTGCGCCTTGTCGAACATGGCCTTGCGCCTGTACCACGAGCAGAGGAAACACACGGGCTTCCGCTTCCCCTCTCTGTTGGCATCGAACCTGGTCGTGACAATATGCATTGGCACTCCAAGCTGCTCTGCGAAAGAGTGCAGGTAGTCTGTGCTTGTGGCATAGCTCACGTTCTCCATGCGTATGTGTATGGCTTCAACTTTGAATCGTGGCCTGTGGATTCTCATGCGGCGTGCGAGCAGTTCAAGCAGGCAGAGCGAGTCTTTTCCCCCGGACACGCCAACGAGCACACGGTCGCCATCGTCCAGCAGGCCGTAGGTTGCAATGGCCTCGCGCAGGCGGCGTTCCACACGGCGTTCCACCTTGATTGCCGTTTCTTGTTCCGTTGGCTTGCTCATTTGTCGTACATGAATATGGGGTGGACTGCGGTCGCTATGAAGGCAATGGGTTTTGGCGTAGTTCTGGTGCAGCTGCTGCCCTAAAAGGGCATATCAAGGAGTGCGATGTCCCACGAGAACACTATCACGTCTGTCATTGTTCAGCCAGCAGACACGCAAGTCTGTCGGGGCTTGAGGCATCCATGCTATGCGCGCATCATAAAGATGTTGATTAGGATTAGAAAGAGGATGGCGTCTCGGCCATGTGTGCTTCACGCCCTCAGTTGCTTGTCCATGTTTTCGGCGGCTCGTCGTCCGTCACCCATGGCAAGTATCACCGTTGCGCCTCCTCTCACGATGTCGCCGCCCGCATAGATTTCGGTTATGGAGCTTTGCATCTGTTCGTTCACGGCGATGGTGTTCTTGCGTCCGAGTTGCAGCCCCTTGATGGAGTTAGGTACGAGAGGATTTGGCGACACGCCCACAGCCACTATTACCTGATCAACATCGAGCGTCACCGTGCATCCCTCCTTGGGCACGGGGCGTCGGCGCCCGCTCTCGTCTGCATCGCCCAGCTCCATCACTTGCAGTACGGCCTGGCATACAGCTCCGTTCTCGTCGGCCTTGTACTCGATGGGATTGTGCAGCAGCAGGAAGTTTATGCCCTCTTCCTTTGCGTGCTTCACCTCTTCGACCCTCGCGGGCATCTCTTCCTCGGAGCGTCGGTAGACGAGTGTCACCTCACCGCCCAGTCTTCTTGCCGTGCGGCAGGAGTCCATGGCCGTGTTTCCTCCTCCCACCACGAGCACTCGCCTGCCCGGGTTGAGCGGCGTGTCGGTCGTGGGGTTGGCTGCATCCATGAGGTTCACCCTTGTTAGGTATTCGTTTGCCGACATCACGTTGATGGCGTTCTCGCCCGGTATGTCCATGAAGTTGGGCAGTCCTGCTCCCGAAGCCACGAAGATACCCTTGAAGCCGCTTCTTTCGAGCTGCTCCACTGAGAGCGTCTTGCCCACGATGCAGTTTGTCTGAAAGTGTACACCCATCCTGCGCAGGTTTCCTATTTCAACGTCCACGATGCTGTTGGGCAGCCGGAACTCAGGTATGCCGTATTTCAATACGCCTCCTATCTCGTGGAGTGCCTCAAACACGTAGACATCGTATCCCTGCTTGGCCATTTCGCCCGCGAAGCTAAGGCCTGCGGGACCCGACCCCACCACGGCCACTTTCATGCCGTTGGAGCATTCCATTTTGGGCAGGGTGGCATTGCCGCTCTCTCGCTCTTGGTCAGCGGCGAAGCGTTCGAGGTAGCCGATGGCCACCGCTGGCTCACCGAGTTTCAGGTGCATACACTTGCTCTCGCATTGCTTTTCTTGCGGGCACACTCGTCCGCACACGGCGGGCAGCGTCGATGTCTGCTTCAGCACGCGGGCGGCATCGAGGAAGCGTCCCCTCTCAATGCACTTGACGAATGATGGTATGTCGATGCCTACGGGGCATCCCTCTACGCACGTCGGGCGGGCGCAGTCGAGACATCGCCTTGCCTCCTGTACGGCCATTTCGGGTGTTAGTCCCTGGTTTACCTCTTCCGTGCGCGTCGTCACACGGTAGTCTGCTGCCAATTCCGGCATGGTCACGCGCCTGATGGCCGTGCGCTCCTTGGGCTTCATGGCCTTGCGCAGTTCTTGCCTCCAGGGCGCGTTACGGTCGGTGAGCGTCTCTATCTGCTCTTCCTCTATACTGTCACTCGTGGTTTTGCCTCCATCCGTTGGCGAGGCATCGGCTGTGGAAACATTGTCAAGGTGCTCCTGATAGTGTTCCATCTCTTCTTGCTCGGCGCGTTTGAATGTGCCCATGCGCTTTAGCATCTCGTCCCAGTCGACGAGCGCGCCATCGAACTCTGGCCCGTCTATGCACACGAACTTCGTCTTCCCGCCGATGGTCAGTCGGCACGCACCGCACATACCCGTGCCGTCCACCATTATTGTGTTTAGTGACACGTCGGTGGATATATTGTATCGTTGCGTAAGCAGGCAGCAGAATTTCATCATCATGGGCGGGCCGATGGCAAATGCCTTGTCGATGTGCTCCTGGCTTATCAGCTTCTCCATGCCCACCGTCACCACGCCTTTCTCCCTGTATGAGCCGTCGTCGGTCATCACCACGGTCACATCGCTGCTGCTGCGCACCTCATCCTCCAGTATGACGAGTTCTTTCGTGCGTCCCGCAATCACCGATAGCACGCGGTTGCCCGCCGCTTTGAGTGCCTTTATTATGGGTAGCATCGCAGCAGTGCCCACGCCTCCCGCCGCGCAGAGCACGGTGCCGAAGCGTTCGATGTGGGTCGGGTTGCCCAGCGGCCCCACCACGTCAGTCACGTAGTCGCCCACACCGAGGGCGCAGAGCTTCTTCGATGACAGTCCCACTTGTTGCACGACGAATGTTATCGTCCCGCGCTCAGTGTCTGCATCGGCGATGGTCAGCGGCATACGTTCGCCCTTGCTGCCTATCCTGACTATGATGAAGTTCCCCGCCTTGCGACTGCGGGCTATCAGCGGTGCCTCAACCTCGAAGAGGAACACCTTTTCGGAGAATTGTTCTTTCCTTATTATCTTGTTCATTTTCTCGTCAAACTCCTATGGTGTTTGTGATATATGAGGTACGTGACGACGATACGTGGTGCGTGTGCGTACCCGTTACAAGCCAGTCACAAGCATGTTTTCTAATCGAAGTTCTTATCGTCGAGCATGTCGAAGCCGCAGTAGGAGCGTAGGCACTCGGGTACGATGATGCCCTCTGGCGTTTGGTTGTTCTCCATGATGGCGGCCACGATGCGCGGCAGGGCGAGAGCCGAGCCGTTGAGTGTGTGGCACAGTTCAATCTTCCTGTCAGCGGCGCGGCGATAGCGGCAGTGCAGCCGGTTGGCCTGATAACTCTCGAAGTTCGACACCGATGACACCTCGAGCCACCGTTCCTGCGCCGCGCTCCACACCTCGAAGTCATAGCAGATGGCCGAGGTGAAGCTCATGTCTCCGCCGCACAGCCGCAGTATGCGATAGGGCAGGGCGAGCTTCTTTAGCAGTCCCTCCACGTGGTCGAGCATCTCGTGCAGGCTCTCGTAGGAGTGTTGTGGTGTGTCAATGCGCACAATTTCCACCTTGTCGAACTGGTGCAGTCGGTTCAGCCCGCGCACGTCCTTGCCGTATGAGCCAGCCTCGCGTCGAAAGCAGGCGGAGTAGGCCGTGCGCTTTATGGGCAGGTCGGCCTCATCGAGGATGGTGTCGCGGAAGATGTTCGTCACAGGCACCTCGGCCGTTGGTATTAGGTAGAGGCCATCGACTTGGCAGCAGTACATCTGTCCCTCCTTGTCAGGCAACTGCCCTGTGCCGTAGCCCGATGCCTCGTTCACGGCATACGGCGGCTGCACCTCAAGATAGCCAGCCTTGCGCGCCTCGTCGAGGAAGAATGCTTCAAGGGCGCGTTGCATCCGTGCCATCTTGCCCAGATAGACGGGGAATCCCGCACCCGTGATTTTCACGCCCATATCGAAGTCAATCAGACCAAACTTCCGGCATAGATCCCAGTGGCAGAGTGCGCCATCGGGCAGGGTTTGCATTTCTCCTCCTTGCTTCACCACCACGTTGTCTGATGCGTCCTTGCCCTCGGGCACGTTGTCATTGGGGATGTTTGGGATGGAGCAAAGAAGGTCGTGCAGCTTGCGTTCCGCCGCGTCCATTTCCTCCTGAAGAGCCTTGTCGGCCTGCTTCAGTGTGGCCACCTGCCGCTTGGCCTCCTCTGCCTCCTCTGCCTGCCCCTGCTTCACGAGCTGTCCTATCTGGGCTGCCAGTTGCTTGGCCGTCTGCTTGGTCTTGTCGAGCTTCTGCTGAGCCTCGCGGCGAAGCCTGTCGGTGGCAATCACTTCTTCCACGGCTTCCCTCGCGCCGGCAAAGTGCTTCTTCTCCAGGCCGCGTATCACACGGTCGGTTTCCTCTGTGATGAGTTTAAGTGTGAGCATTTTCGTCGTCGTTTTCGTTACCACAATGCCTGCTTTGCTCTCCTTGCGGCGCAGGCTAATACGAACGCAAAGGTACTACAAAATCTGTTAGTGCGGCGGCTCTTGCCCGAAAATTTTTGACTAATCCGACATTTCGCTGGAGTCAACATGCGCGTGCAACACGCAAGCTATTCTTGAAAAATGTTTCAGCCGAGGTGAGAAAACAGTGCGTTTTCCTCTTGGTTCGGCATTGATTACCCTTTTGAGCAGGGCGATTTTCACGTCAGCGACCGTGCTGATTGTCTGTCCCTTTTTACGCGAGAAGCCGTATGAATCTCATTTTCGCGGCAGGGTCATTTCTCCGCGTATGTCCATTGTCATGTATTTGCGCACGTCGTTAGGCTCGTCAAAGCGTGCCTGCAAATACATAAGTTTTGTCACAGTGCCCTCCACCGTACAGTCGTATCCGCTTATCACGCCTGCGGTCTTTAGCTGGTAGCCCGTGTCGTAGCGTCCCATTTCCACTTTCCCCATCATGCACTGGCTCACATTCACAACCACCTTTCCCCGTGCCGTGGCTTCTTTCAGGTAGGTGTAGAGCCAAGGCGACTGCGGCGCATTGCCGCTGCCGTAAGTGCGCATCACTATGGAGCGCAGGTTGGGAGTGGCTATGATGTGGCGCACGAGGTCTTCGCGGATGCCGGGGAACATTGTGAACACAATCACATTGTTGTCGAGGCGGAAGTGGGGCTTCATCGGTTTGGAGAAGTCGGGCTTTAGCATGTATTCTTCCTTGTAGTCGATGTCCACCCCCGCATCGGCCAGATGGGGATAGTTGAAGCTCTCGAATGCGTTGAAGTTGTCCGCGCTTTGCTTCATGGTGCGGTTGCCGCGCAGCAGTCGCCCGTTGAAGAAGATGCCAACTTCGGGCACCATTGCCGTGCCATCCGGATGCTTTGCCGATGCAATTTCAATGCTCGTGATGAGGTTTTCGCGCCCGTCTGTGCGCAGTTGGCCAATCGGCAGCTGGCTGCCTGTGAGGATGACGGGCTTCGTCAGGTTTTCGAGCATGTAGCTCAGTGCCGATGCTGTGTATGCCATGGTGTCCGTTCCGTGCAGCACCACAAAGCCGTCGTATCGTTCATAGTTGTCGTAGATGATGTGTGCGATGTCTATCCATCTTGTCGGCGACATGTTGCTGCTGTCAATAGGCGGCGAGAAAGGGTAGGTGTCTATGTTTATCGAGAACTGTTCCAGCTCGGGCACGTTGCTCAGAAGATGTTCAAATTTAAATGGTTCGAGTGCCCCAGTGCGCGGGTTTCTGTTCATCCCGATTGTTCCGCCCGTATAAATGAGCAGCACATTGTTCTGATACGTCATCGTTTACGTATGTTTTTGGTGCAAAAATACGTAAATAAATCCGTAAAACAGAATTATTTTGTTACTTTTGCTACGCTAACATTAACTTACAAACAATTTTAATTACCACTGACTTATGAAGCAATTCAATGATGCGGATTTTCTTCTTGAGACCGAGGTTGCAAAGGACTTGTTCCACAACCATGCAGCCAAGATGCCGATAATCGACTACCATTGTCACCTCGTACCTGAAATGGTGGCCAACGATCACAAGTTCAGGAGCATAACAGAGCTGTGGCTTGGCGGCGACCATTACAAGTGGCGTGCCATGAGAACGAATGGTGTCGACGAGAAATATTGCACTGGCAAGGACACGTCCGATTGGGAGAAGTTCGAGAAGTGGGCAGAGACCGTGCCCTACACTTTCCGTAACCCGCTCTACCACTGGACGCACCTTGAGCTGAAGACGGCATTTGGCATCACCAAGTTGCTTAGCCCCAAGACCGCACGGGAAATTTACGACGAGTGCAACGAGAAGCTCCAGCAACCCGAATACACCGCACGCGGCCTCATGCGCCGTTACAACGTGGAGTGCGTCTGCACCACCGACGACCCCGTTGACGACCTGCGCTACCACAAGCAGACGCGCGAGAGCGGCTTTGAGATACGCATGATTCCGGCTTGGCGGCCTGACAAGGCGATGAACATAGAGAAGCCCGAGTTCCCAGACTACGTGAACCAGTTGGGCGAGGTGGCAGGTGTCACCATCACAACTTTCGCCGATATGGTGGACGCTCTCCAGAAACGCCACGACTATTTTTCCGCTAACGGCTGCAAACTCTCCGACCACGGCATCGAGGAGTTCTACGATGAGGAGTACACCGACGCTGAGATTGAGTCCATATTCGCCAAGGCCATGACCAAGAAGGAGCTTACTGCCCACGAGATACGCCAGTACAAGAACTGCTTCCTCACCGTTATGGCTGAGATGGATGCGGATGCCGACTGGACGCAGCAGTTCCACTACGGTGCTATCCGCGACAATAATACAAAGATGTATGAGCAGCTCGGCCCTGACACGGGCTTCGACTCCATCGGTGAGTTCAACACGGCCAAGGCCATGAGCGCATTCCTCAACAAGCTCAACATGAAGGGAAAGCTCACCCGTACCATCCTCTATACGCTCAACCCATGCGCAAACGAGGTGATTGCCACTATGCTCGGCAACTTCCAGGGTGGCTGCCCCGGCAAGATTCAGTTTGGCTCTGGCTGGTGGTTCAATGACCAACTTGACGGCATGACGCGCCAGATGAACGCCCTTTCTGCCCTCGGTCTGCTCAGCCGCTTTGTCGGAATGCTCACCGATTCGCGTTCGTTCCTGAGCTATCCGCGCCACGAATACTTCCGTCGCCTGCTCTGCAACCTCTTAGGTAACGATGTGGAGAAAGGGCTGCTGCCATACGAGTATGACATACTCTCGCGCATGGTGGAGGACATTTCTTACAACAACGCACGCAACTACTTCAAGTTCTATTAATCGGAATAGTTCCTGTCGCACAGTCGGCTTGGCCGTCCTGTGTGGCAGGGACATCCCATCCGCGCTTCACGTGCTTTACGCAAGAAGCCTGCGCCCACACGGCCTAAGCATCAAAATGGCTCATGGCAAGTGTTGGCGCAGGCTTCTTTGTGGTTTAATATATGTGGTATATCGGGTGCTTACTGCATGAAAAGCCGTCCTGCTTGGTAGACTACTGCCGATACAATCCATGCGAGGGCCGTGGTATAGACAGCGGTGAAGATGGCCCATCGCCACGAGCCGCTCTCGCCTTTGATTGCCGCTATGGTGGCAAGGCACGGGAAATAGAGCAGAACGAATATGAGATAGCAGAACGCCACGAGCGGTGTCACGCCGTCGGCGGCCATTTTGCTGCGCAGAGTGGCGTATTTCTCGTTGGCTTCATCGCCCTCCGCGTCTGCCACGCTGCTGTCGCCACTGTATAGCACACCCATTGTGGAGGCCACGATTTCCTTTGCGCCAATGCCGGCCACAAGTCCCACGTCGAGTTTCCAGTCGAAGCCCTGCGGCCTGAATGCAGGCTCAATGGCCTTGCCTATGCGCCCGATGTAGCTCTGCTCTTGCTGTTCCTGTGGCGAGAGACTCTCGTCGTGCGGGAAATATCCCAGTGCCCACACGATGATGCTTGCGAACAGGATGATGCCTCCCATCTTCTTCAGATACTGTTTGCCCTTTTCCCATGTATGCCGCAACGTGGCCTTGGCCGTAGGGAAACGGTAGGGCGGGAGTTCCATGACGAACGGCGTGTCTTCGCCCTTTATCACCCACTTGCTTAGCACGCGGCTCACCAACACGGCCATCAGTATGCCTATGGCATAGAGCGAGATCATTATGAGGCCTTGGTAGCGGGCGGCAAAGAATGTGCCTGTTATCATTATATATATGGGCAGTCGGGCAGAGCAGCTCATCATTGGCAGCACGAGCATGGTTATCAGTCGTGAGCGGCGGCTTTCTATCGTGCGCGTGGCCATCACGGCGGGCACGTTGCATCCGAATCCCATTATCAGCGGGATGAACGATTTCCCGTGCAGTCCCATCTTGTGCATGAGCTTGTCCATGATGAATGCGGCGCGTGCCATGTAGCCTGAATCCTCCATGAACGAGATGAAGCAATAGAGAATCAGAATCTGCGGCAGGAACACAATGACAGCCCCCACGCCGCCAATCACCCCGTCGGTGAGCATCGCCTTCAGCGGCCCCTCGGGCATGACTTCGCCCACCCATTCCGCCAATGCGCCAACGCCGGCCTCAATCCAGTCCATTGGGTATTGTCCGAGGGAGAACGTCACTTGGAACATCACGTAGAGGAGCAGGAGGAAGATGGGGAACGCCGCATATTTGTTGGTTATCAGCTTGTCGAGCAGGTGCGTCACGAGATAGGTGTCTTGCTTTGTCCCCGGCTCGTAGCCGGCTTCTTGCAGTGCCCCGTGTATTAGGCCATACTTGGCATCCATGATGGCCGTTTCGGAGTCTTCGTGTGTCTCTTCGAGTATCTTTTGCGCCAGTTTGTCGCGCAGTGCGATGATTTCACGGCCATTCGAGAGCCGGGCAACCACCTGTTCGGCACTCTTGTCGGTTTCGAGCAGTTTTATGGCGAGGCCTCGCGTGGAATACACGTGGCGTATTTCTTCGTCCTTTTGTATTTCCACCTTTATGGCTTCGATGCACTCTTCGAGCAGCTTGCCGTGGTTCAGGTGTACGTGCCTGTAGACGTTGCCGGCCGGCTTGCCGCCCGTGGCGAAGTCCTCCACGTGGCTGCGGTCGTTCTCCGAGTTGTAGTCCTTGTGCCAGTCGCGTATGTCGGCCGCCACTTCAGGGTCGATGTTGCCGTCCTTGTCGATGAAGTCAACGCCCTCATAGAGGTTTATGATGATGTGGAAAAGCAGGCCCACGCCCTTGCCCGTGCGAAATACCGTGGGCACCATCGGTACTCCGAGAAGCTGTCCGAGCTTGTTGTGGTCGAGCTTGTCGCCGCGCTGTTCAAACTCGTCATACATATTGAGTGCGCACACCATGCGCAGGTTCATGTCTACGAGCTGTGTCGTGAGATAGAGGTTACGCTCGATGTTGCTCGCGTCAATCACGTTTATCACCACGTCGGGCGTCTTTTCCACTATCTGCTTGCGCACATAGAGTTCTTCCGGGCTGTATGCCGAGAGGGAATATGTGCCGGGCAGATCCACGAGGTTGAACCTGTAGCCCTCAAAGTCGGCGTGTCCCTCCTTTGCGTCGACGGTGACGCCGGAGTAGTTGCCCACGCGCTCGTGTGCCCCGGATGCGAAGTTGAACAGCGAAGTCTTACCGCAGTTCGGATTGCCCACGAGTGCCACGTTGATGGTGCGCCTCCGCTTCATGGCCGCGTCGCGCAGTTTCTTGTCGGTGAGCGGGCGTTCTTCAGTGTCGTCGTCGGTGGAAATCCGGTGCGGGCCGTCCTCGTGGTCGTCTTCCATGCTTTTGGCCTCCTCGGCGGAGATTATTTCTATCATGTCGGCCTCGTTGCGGCGGAGCGACACCTCATAGCCCATCACCTTGTACTTCACGGGGTCTTGGAGCGGGGCGTTGAGCAACACCTCCACCACCTTGCCCTTGATGAAGCCCATTTCGACTATGCGCTTGCGGAATCCTCCGTGGCCAAGCACTTTCACTATTACGCCATATTCTCCTGTCTTCAGCTCCGAAAGTCTCATTTTGCTGTCTCTTTCAAATGTTGCGCCGGCCAGCTTGGCTTTTCGTCATCGGCAGGATGGCGGAACGCTGCTGGTTGCGCGAACGTCTGCAAAATTACTGAAAAGGCACAAGCTGGCCGACATTATATTTGAATTTCAATGAAAAATACCTATAAATTATTATGCCAGACAGGCAGCCATGCCTTTTCTTCGTGCTTGGCCGAGGCTGTTTTGCACATGCGGGTTACGATTTGAATCTGCACTTTTTTCGTGTTCCTGCTTTGCTTATTTGCAGATGGCTTGCCGTCAGACGGCAAAATGTCGGAAACTGGAGCGTTTTTCAAATGATTGTATATGAGGCATATACGCTTTATGCCATGCGCGTGACCCACAAAACAGACGCTTTCCGTCACGTAACGAGGCATTAAACGGCTTGCAACGAGGCACAAAACGGAGGCCGACGCGGCATTCGTTGCGCTCCGATAGATGCCTCGTTGGGGTGAGGGTAGGGCGGCATTGTCTTTCAAAGCCCCACTTTTGCCATGCCGAAATGGCAAAAGTGGGGTCTCGCCCGTATCCCTGCCATTTTTCAGCCAATTCCCGATTGTAAAGAATTATGACTGGAAAACAAGCGTAACTTGCTGAAAGCTCCACAGTCAACTTACGATTCGTAACCGGCCAAATGCCCTCTGACGGCGACTGGCGCATTGGTTATTTTTTACGATGTAGAGGCCATTGTTCGGGAAAAATGTCTAAATTTGCAGACTTGTAAAGCGTTGGCCAGCCAATGGGTTCATTCTGTCATGGTGTGAGGCTGCGGTTCGCTTTGGCCAACCAACCGACAAATCAGTTACGCGACATGCCTTTAAGACTTCCCGACAAGCTGCCTGCCATCGAACTTCTGAAGCAGGAAAACATATTCGTGATGGATAACACGCGGGCTACCTCGCAGGACATCCGCCCCTTGCGGATAGTCATACTCAACCTCATGCCCCTGAAAATCACCACGGAGACAGACCTCATCAGACTGCTGTCGAACACGCCTCTTCAGCTCGACATAAGTTTTATGAAGCTGAAGAGCCACACGCCGAAGAACACTCCCATTGAGCACATGCTCATGTTCTATCGCGACTTTGACGAGATGGCCGACGAAAAGTTCGACGGGATGATTGTGACGGGCGCACCGGTGGAGACCTACGACTATGAGCAAGTGACCTATTGGGACGAGGTGAGCGACATATTGCGCTGGGCGCGGACGCACGTCACGTCGACACTCTACATCTGTTGGGCGGCGCAGGCCGGCCTCTACTGCCACTATGGCATACAGAAACACCCGCTCCCGAAGAAGATGTTCGGCGTGTTCAGGCATCGCCCGCTCGACCCGAGGCTGCCCATCTTCCGTGGGTTCGACGACGTTTTCTTCATGCCTCACAGCCGGCACACCGAGATTAGGCGCGAGGACATTCTCTCGTGCCCCGGGCTTCGGCTCATCGCAGATTCGCCGGAGGCAGGCGCGGGCATCGCGATGGCGCGCGGCGGGCGTGAGTTCTACATCACGGGACACCTCGAATATGCGCCGTACACGCTCGACAGCGAGTACAAACGCGACCTTGGGGTGCGCGACGATGTGGAGATGCCCGTCAACTACTATGCCGCCGACAATCCCGACAATCCCCCGCTCGTGACGTGGAGGGCGCACGCCAACCTCTTTTACAGCAACTGGATAAATTATTACGTCTATCAGGAGACACCTTACGACATAAGCCGAATAGAGTGAGACAGCTCGAACTGCTTGCCCCCGCACGCGACTTGGAGTGCGGCAAGGCTGCCATCGACCACGGTGCCGATGCCGTTTACATCGGAGCCGACCGCTTTGGCGCCCGCGCGGCGGCAGCCAACAGCGTGCGCGACGTGGCACAGCTCTGTCGCCATGCCCACCGCTTTGGGGCGAAGGTGTATGCTGCGGTCAACACAATTGTCTACGAAGACGAGCTGGCCAAAGTCCACCAACTGATAGACAGGCTCGCCGATGCAGGCGTTGACGCGGTGCTCGTGCAGGACATGGCTCTCGTCGGGCATCTTTGTGGCAGTCCGATGGCTCTCCACGCCAGTACGCAGACCGACAACCGCACGGCGGAAAAGGTGGCATGGCTGCGCAGCGTGGGCTTCAGCAGGGCAGTGCTGGCAAGGGAACTGACGCTTGGTGAGATAGCCGGGATTCACGCCCGCGTGCCCGACATGGAGCTTGAGGTGTTCGTGCATGGTGCGCTTTGCGTGAGCTACAGCGGGTTGTGCTATGCCTCCCAGCATTGCTTCGGACGCTCGGCCAACCGTGGCGAGTGCGCACAGTTCTGCCGATTGCGATTCGACCTCGAAGACGCTGACGGCAACACCGTATCTAAGGGAAAATATTTCCTCTCGCTCCGCGACCTCAATCTCTCCGGCCATATTGAACAGTTGGCCGCAGCGGGGGCTACGTCGTTCAAGATTGAGGGGCGGCTGAAAGGGGCAGACTATGTGAAGAACGTCACTGCGGCATACAGTCAGCTGCTTGATGACGTGGTGAGGCGCAATCCGTCGCTCTACTGTCGCGCATCGCGCGGAGTGTGCCACTATGACTTCACGCCCGATCTGAGCAAGACATTCAACCGAGGCTTCACTTCCTATTTCGTCGACGGGCGGCAGCATGGCATCGCCTCTTTCGCCACGCCGAAAGCCATGGGCGAGCCTGTGGGGACGGTCAGGGCGGTGGGGCGCGGCTTCATCGACGTGGACGGACACGCCACATTTGCCAATGGCGACGGACTTTGCTTTGTGGATGGCAACGAGGGATTGGTCGGCTTCCGCGTGAACCGTGCCGAGGGGCATCGCCTTTTCCTGCAACGTGTGCCGCAAGGTCTCCATGCCGGGCAACGCCTCTTCCGCAACAGTGACGCTGCGTTCAGTCGCACGCTGTCGCGGCGAAGTGCGGAACGCAAGTTGCCCGTGGACTTCTCGCTGCGCCCCACGGCAACGGGCATCGCCCTGCGTGCAGCCATCGAGGGGTGGCACGCGGTGGAAGTGGAAATCGACATGGCGCATGAGGAGGCGCAAACGCCGCAGAGCGAGAACATCCGGCGGCAGCTCTCGCGCCTTGGCGGCACGGCCTACGAGTGCAGGGGAGTGAGCCTGTCGGAGGGCTTCGACTTGTTTGTGCCGTCGAGCGTGCTGTCTACGTTGCGCCGCATGGCAGTGGATGCGCTTGACGCTGCGGCCGACGGCCGACCCGGACAGGTGTGCCGCCATGCAGGGCAGGGTGGGGCAGAAGTGCCGCGATATTGCCGCCACAGTTATCTTTACAACATATCCAACAGCGAGGCCAACGATTTCTATGGCTCGCACGGGCTTGCCGATGCCTCTCCCGCGTATGAGTTGAGAGCCGATGCAGCAGGGCCTATCATGCAGTGCCGCCATTGCCTGCGCTTCGAGCTTGGCTTCTGCCAACGCCACGGAGGAAGCAGCCCCACATGGAAAGAGCCGCTGCGGCTTGCATTGCCCGACGGCAGGCGGTTCAGACTGGCGTTCGACTGCCAGCGATGCCAGATGCTCGTATTCGCCGATGGGAACACCGAAAAGAGGAAAGGAGGCATGGCATGACACGGGGCGCAAGGCGGACGGCACTCTTTATGGGCGCATTGCGGGCGGCATGGCCACTCGTGGCGGTCGTGGCCGTTATGCTGCTGGGCGGCTGCTACAATCAGGCCAGTCCCACGCCCGACGCATGGGACATGACGAAGAGGCAGATGGACTCCATCTCCTTTTCCTCCACCCACCACTATTCGCAGAACTACAATTTCTACGTGAAGGCCGATTCGCTCTGCCTTGTGAGACAGGCTCCCGACGAACTGCCGTTCGATTCCGTCACCATCTATCGCGGCGACCGTGTTGTGGTGGCCGATTTTATGACCATGCCGGAGGACACGCTTGACTCCGTGTGGGTGAAGATAGCCCGCGATCAGATTACGCAGGGGTGGATACAGGAGAAGCCCATGTTGCAGGGCGTGGAGCCGGACAACGAGATTTCGCGCTTCATCGACACCTTTTCCGATGTACACATGTTGCTCTTCCTCGCCTTAGCCGTGGTGGTGATGGCTGCCTACGGGCTTCACATACTGTTCAGGCGCAAGGCATACATCGTGCATTTCCGCGACATCGACTCCGTTTACCCCACGCTGCTGACCCTGCTTGTGGCCGTGGCCGCAACGCTCTACGCATCAATCCAGCTCTTCGAGCCGGAGGCATGGCGTCATTTCTACTATCACCCCTCGCTCAATCCGTTTTCCCTGCCGCCTCTGCTCGGGCTGTTCGTGTCGCTCATTTGGGCAATAATCATAGTGGGCATTGCGTCACTTGATGAGATTTTGAAGCAGCTTTCTGCGGTGGATGCCGCCCTCTATCTCTGCGGGCTTTCCGCCGTGTGCGCTGTGGACTATGTGGTGTTCAGCATTTCCACCTTATATTATATAGGCTATCCCTTGCTCGTGGCCTACGCAGTGTTCGCCTTGCGAAGGCATTTCCGAGGCCCGCGCAGTAGATACCTGTGCGGCAACTGCGGGATGAAACTTCGCTCCAAGGGCGTGTGCCCACGCTGTGGAGCCGTCAATGACTGACAAACGATGACTGACAATCCCTATAAGTGAGTATTGCGGACATCCCCGCCAAAGTATAATTTTGCAAGCTATATGAACAAAAGAACAACTCGCAACATCTGCACAGCTGCAAGTGCGTTGACCTTTGCCGCCGTCATCCTGCACTGCCCGTGTGCAACGGCAGCCAGCATGATGGTGGAATCCGCAGAGGCCGTGGCCGACACATCCCGCATCATAGACCTCGATGAAATTGTCGTGGTGTCCCAGCCCAAGGAGAACGTGAGGCTGCGCAAGCAACCTTTGTCCAGCAACGTGTTCACCGATGACGGACTGTGGACGACGGGGACGCACAGCCTCGCCAGCCTGTCGCGCTACGTCCCATCGTTCGTGGTGCCGGAATACGGCTCGCGCTACACTTCGTCGGTGTATGTGCGGGGCATCGGCTCGCGTTCCGGCGACCCCTCCGTAGGCATGTATTTCGATAACATCCCGCTCGTGAACAAGAGCACTTACAACCGCCATCTGTATATGCTTGACCGCGTTGACGTGCTGCGAGGGCCTCAAGGGACGCTCTATGGGATGAACACCGAGGGGGGAGTCGTGCGCCTCTATACCAAGAACCCCATGAACTATCAGGGGACGGACATAAACATTGGCATCGGCACGGCTTTTTACAGGAATGTGGAGGTTTCCCACTACCACCGTCCGAGTGACAGGTTCGCCTTCTCGGCTGCCGCGTTCTACACGGGTTTGGATGGCTTCTTCGACAACGCCAACCTTGGCGGCAAGGCCGATTTGAGCAATGAGGGAGGCGGACGGATGCGCTTCATGTGGAATGTCACGCCGCAGCTGACTGCCGACCTGACTGCCGACTACCAGTATGTCAACCAGAACGCCTTTGCATACGGTGAATATGACAAGGAGACGAACCGCATTTCCGACCCCTCCACGACGTTCGTCAACGGATACAAGAGGCATCTGGCCTCCGCCGGGCTAAATCTGTCATACACGGCCGGCGACCTGCTGCTCAGCTCATCCACGGGCTATCAGTTTCTCGACGACGACATGCGCATGGATCAAGACTACCTGCCCGCCGACTATCTGGGTCTCGAACAGTCGCAGTTGCTCAACGTCATAACGCAGGAACTGACGTTGCGCACGCTGCGCCCAAGTTTTTGGAACCACACTTCGGGGCTTTTCGTCAGCCGCCAATGGCTGCGCATCGATTCCCCGGTAACATTCGGTGACGACATGAACAGTCAGATTGTAGACTACATGGGTATGCCATCGTATGTGGCTCAGCTCATATCCATCAACGACAACTATGTCCTGGGCACGTTCCATACGCCAATGCTGAACGTGGGGATATACCACGAGACCACCCTCAACATCGCCGATCGGCTGCACCTCACAGCGGGTCTGCGCTACGATTTTCAGCGCGTTGAAATCGACTACGATACGCAGTCGCGTTTCGTCATGCGTGCCGACATGGGTGATGGCGTGGAAAACACATTCCGTTCTACGCTTAGTAGCTCCGCATCGGAGAACTACCACCAGTTGCTGCCCAAGTTCGCCATCGCCTATGACATAGATGCAGGCGGCTCCAACGTCTACGCCTCCCTAAGCAAGGGATTCCGCGCCGGGGGATACAACCTACAGATGTTCTCCGACATCTTCCGCGCAGAGCAGACAAGCCTCGGCTCGCAGCTGATGCAGCTGATGTATGGTGACATGGACGTAACCCACTATGCCGAGGACTATGCCAATGTGACCAAGACCATTGCCTATGAGCCTGAGACAAGCTGGAACTGGGAGTTGGGGACGCACCTCAACTTTCTCGAAAACCGTCTACATGCTGATGTCGCCGCGTTCTACACGCGCGTAAGCAACCAGCAGCTCTCCGTCATGGCCTCGGCCTATGGCTATGGCCGCATGATGATAAACGCGGGGCGGAGCGCAAGCCTCGGGGCGGAGCTGTCGTTGCGCGGGGCGGCTGTCGGCGACCGCTTGCAATGGGCGGCCACATACAGCTATACCCACGCCACATTCCGTGACTACGTAGACAGCACGTCCACCGGTGAGCAGTGCAACTATCGCGGCAAGCGCGTGCCATACGTGCCTGCCCACACGTTCAGCCTCACGGCTGACTACCGCGTGGAGCTTGGACGGCACAGCTCCGTGAGGGCAATCACCATTGGCGGCGACGTGACGGGCAACGGCCCGACCTATTGGGACACCGACAACACATATAAACAGAAGTTCTACGCACTGCTTTCCCTGCGCGTTGGGCTTGACATGGGCCGTGTGAGACTGAACGTTTGTGGGCGTAACATCACGTCCACGCGCTACGCCACATTCCTCGTCACAAGTTCGGCGACAGGCACTGAACACTCGTTCGCACAGCGCGGCACGCCATTCCAGTTTGGCGTTGATGCCAGCATCCACTTGTGAAAACGCTGCTGACCGTCCCTTTCGGTCAAAAAAAAGCCAAAAAAGTGGACGAAACATGCGTGCGTAACGAAATAATGCCTATATTTGCATAAAACAAAGCATCAGGGAAGAAAATATAGGGTCGTATCGGTTAGATTGGGATACTCATCAAATTTCAACGAAAACCGAGATAGCCACCGATGCTGATGGCGGGCCACAACTTCGCAAGGAGGAGCCGAAAGGCCGGTGGATTACAGAGGCAGCGGGGTTCTCAAACCTTACATAAAGGAGTTTTCATCACATCATCGGTACGACCTTTTTCCCTTCATTAAAAACAAACTAAAGACCTCCAACACAATGTTTTCCGGAATAGTAGAAGGCATGGCCACCGTCGTGGCCACAGAGAAGCGTGGCGGCAATGTGGACATCACGCTTGAATGCCCCTTTGCAGACGAACTCACCATCGACCAGAGCGTGTCACACAACGGTGTCTGCCTCACGGTAGTGCGCGCTGCCGATGGTCGCTACACCGTCACGGCCGTTGATGAGACCCTCCAGCGCAGCAACCTCGGGCTGCTCCGCGTGGGCGACCGTGTGAACGTGGAGCGGTCGATGAGACTCGACGGCCGCCTCGACGGCCACATCGTGCAAGGCCACGTTGACCAGACGGCGCGGTGCGTGGCCATCAGCGATGCCGACGGCAGCACACTCTTCACCTTTGAGTACGCCGCCGACCCTGTTATGGCAGCCCGTGGCTACATCGCCGTAGACAAGGGCAGCATCGCCGTGAATGGTGTCTCGCTCACCGTCTGCCAGCCCACGGAGAACACGTTCACCGTGGCCATCATCCCTTACACTATCCAGCACACCAACTTCGGTGACATCCGTGTGGGCAGCGTGGTCAACATCGAGTTCGACATCATCGGCAAATACATCGCACGCCTCGCCGGCCTCGCCCCGAAACCATAGTGAGGCGGAAAACGCCGCTGCACAGTGCGGCACAAAAGTGCAAGCCAAACCAGCATCCACAGGCAATGAAACCCGCAATCCTTGCAATACTGTTGACGCTTGCCACCGTGTCCACGGCTGCCGATGGCAACCATCGTAGCAAGATGTCGCCATTCGTAAGAATGGCCGCCCAAGGCCAGTTTGCCGGGAAACGCCTTTCGCCCAATGCAGGGAGACCCATGATTTGCGCTTTCGTGGAAGCCGATCAAGGTGGAGCTGCCGAGGCGTTGGCGGCAAACGAGTGTCGCGTACTCGATTGCCAAGGAGACATTTATATTGTGGTTATGCCCACCGACCGCCTCAACTCACTGGCAGCCTGTCGCTCCGTGAGACGCATAGAGGCAAGCCGCCCACGGCAAATCGACTTGGACACCACAGCCGTTATTGTCGGAGCAACACGCATACGCGCAGCCGAAGCCCTGCCACAGGCTTTCGATGGCAGCGGCGTGACGGTGGGAGTAATGGACATTGGGTTCGACCTCACCCATCCTACGTTCTATGACAGGGACATGGACACATACAGGATAGGTGCCATCTGGGATATGCTCTCGCCTGACACAGTAGGCAGTCGGCTGCCTGTGGGGCGCGATTATGTCGGGCGTGAGACCGTATGCGGACTGCAACACTCCACTGACGGCAACCTCCAGACACACGGCACGCACACCCTCGGCATTGCCGCCGGAAGCGGATATGACAGCGAATATCGCGGCATTGCCCCTGCAAGCGACATCTGTCTCGTGAGCAACGTGGTGTCGGACAACATGGATCTGATCGCCGAAGAAGACCTTTATAAATATACTTCGGCTGTAGATGCCCTCGGCTTCAAGTATATCTTCGATTATGCCGACCAGCAAGGACAGCCTTGCGTGGCTTCTTTAAGTGAAGGTTCAGTGCCTTTCTACGACAACGAAGACAGCCTGTACAGTGCCTACCTGAGCCAGCTTGTCGGGCCGGGGCATATCATTGTGGCCTCGGCAGGCAATGAGGGAGTGCGCCGCAGCTATGCTGGCAAGCCGCGAGGTGTGGATGAAGCCGGGGCGTTTCTGTATTGCTCGGAAAGCGTGGCATACTTGTTTGTGCAGTCGGATGCGCCCGTGGAACTGCTGTTTCTATCATACGGCTCCGCCGGTGTTGACACAGTGGCCATCGGAACATGGCAATGCCCAATCGACAGCATGGTCACTATGGACACGAGGATAGGGGCAGACGGTATCGGATGCCTGCTCACAGCCGAACGTTACAACTCCGGGTTCAGTTCCACCGACACGCTTTACTTCATCAGTCTCACTTGCGACACGCCCATAAGCCGCGCCAGTCCGCTCGCGGTGGTGTTGCGGGGAACTGACGCGGAGGCCTCCATCAGGACGTATCCGCCGGCTCAACTGACCACTGCCGATGCCGATGAGCGGTGGAACGCCGCCGAAGCGAGCCACAATATCCATGCCCCCGCCATGTTCAACGACATCATTGCCGTGGGCGCAACAATCCATCGGACAGGCTTTACAAACTATCTCGGCACATACTATGACTACAGTCAGGACGGGCGCAACGATGGAGTGCGCTCCTATTACTCCTCCGTTGGCCCTACGATGGATGGCCGCATCAAGCCAGACGTGACCGCACCGGGTGACAATGTGGTTTCCTCCTACAGCAGTTTCTACGAAGAAAGCAACCCCACGGCGGGCGACATACTCTCCGACGTGGCCCACTTCTCATTCGACGGACGCACCTATGCGTGGAACTCCAACACGGGAACGTCGATGGCCGCGCCTGTCGTGGCAGGCACGATAGCCCTCTGGCTTCAGGCAAAACCCGACCTAACGCCCGACGAGGCATTGGCCGTCATCGCTGCGACAAGCCGCAAGCCAGAAACGGAATTAAGCTATCCGAACAACAGCTACGGCTATGGCGAGATTGACGCATACCACGGACTGCTCGCCGTGCTGGGCATAGAAGATGCCATCGAAGACATCAGTACCTACCAACCAAAGGCTGTTTCCATAACCCCTGCGCACGGTTCGTGCCTTCTGTTGGAGTTCTCCGCCATGCCAACATGCCCGCTATCGGTTTGCGTGTATTCTGTGAGCGGGGCAAAAATATATGCCACAACGCTCCAGTCAGGCCAAATCGACGCAGCCAACCGTGCCACGGTACAGCTGCCGCCCCATCTCGATGGTGTCTATGCGGTGCAGGTGTGCAGCTCCGAGAAAGCCTTTCAAGGCTCTACATTAGTGAGAATGTCAAAATGACACCCCCGCCACGGCAGT
The DNA here is from genome assembly GCA_964623445.1 of uncultured Prevotella sp. Classification (GTDB taxonomy): domain Bacteria; phylum Bacteroidota; class Bacteroidia; order Bacteroidales; family Bacteroidaceae; genus Prevotella. Next base: position 25,826 of record CAZURD010000015.1, read on the forward strand.
CACGGAAAGAATGCCGTGGCTTTCCGAAACTTTGCCGTTGGCTCTGCTCTCTGCCCATAGGCAGGGCGATGGGCAGGCGTTGTGGAATCACATTTTGTCGTTTCGGATAATTGTATTAACTTTGCAGCCTGTTAGAATATACAAGAGATCGAGAAAGATGATAACGGTCACAAACTTAGCGATACAGTTTGGTAAGAAAGTTTTGTACAAGGATGTGAACCTGAAGTTCACAAACGGAAACATCTACGGTGTGATAGGCGCAAACGGTGCAGGCAAGTCCACGTTGCTCCGTGCCATCAGCGGCAGCCTTGAACCCAACAAAGGAACTGTCGAACTCGGCCCGGGCGAGCGATTGTCGGTGCTGGATCAAGACCACTTCAAGTATGATGAATACAGTGTTCGCGACACTGTGCTCATGGGATATGAGCAACTTTGGGAAAACATGAAAGAGCGCGAGGCACTCTACATGAAGCCCGATTTCAGCGAAGAAGACGGAATACGTGTGGCCGAACTTGAAGACAGGTTCGCCCAAATGAACGGTTGGAATGCCGAGAGCGATGCCGACCAGCTGCTCACCAACCTCGGTGTCAAGGAGAGCTTGCACGACAAGATGATGTCAGAGCTGTCGAACAACGAGAAAGTGCGCGTCATGCTGGCAAAGGCTCTTTTCGGCAATCCCGACAACCTGCTGCTCGACGAGCCGACCAACGACCTCGACCTCGACACGGTGATGTGGCTCGAAGAATACCTTAGCAATGTGGAACAGACTGTGCTCGTCGTGAGCCACGACCGCCACTTCCTCGATGCCGTGAGCACGCAGACCGTCGACATAGACTATGGCAAGGTGACGGTGTTCGCCGGAAACTACTCGTTCTGGTATCAAAGTTCGCAACTCGCCCTGCGACAAGCGCAGAACCAGAGGCAGAAGGCTGAGGAAAAGCGCAAGGAGCTGGAGGAATTCATCCGCCGCTTCTCCGCAAACGTGGCCAAAAGCAAGCAGACCACGAGCCGCAAGAAGATGCTCGAAAAGCTCAACGTGGAGGAAATCAAGCCCTCTTCGCGCAAATATCCTGGCATCATTTTCCAGATGGAGCGTGAGCCTGGGACGCAGATTCTTGAGGTTAGCGGGCTGAAAGCCGTCGACACCGATGGCACTGTGCTTTTTGACAATGTGAACTTCACCATAGAGAAAGGACAGAAGACGGTCTTCCTTAGCCGCACGCCGAAAGCCATGACGGCACTCTTTGAGATAATCAACGGCAACCGCAAACCCGATGCGGGTGAATATAAGTGGGGCGTGACCATAACCACGGCCTACCTTCCACTTGACAACTCGGCTTTCTTCGACAACGACATGAACCTTGTGGACTGGCTCAGTCAGTTCGGAAAGGGCAATGAGGTTACGATGAAGAGCTTCCTTGGGCGTATGCTTTTCAAGGATGAGGATGTGATGAAAAAGGTCAACGTGCTTAGTGGAGGTGAGAAAATGCGCTGCATGATAGCACGGATGCAACTCAAGAATGCAAATTGCCTCATACTCGATACGCCAACGAATCACCTCGACCTCGAAAGCATACAGGCATTCAACAACAATCTCATATCGTTCAAGGGCAACATTCTGTTCGCAAGCCACGACCACGAGTTCATACAGACTGTGGCAAACCGCATCATTGAACTGACGCCAAACGGCACTATCGACAAGCTCATGGAATACGACCAGTATATCTATGACGAGGCGATAAAGGAGCAAAAAGCCCGCCTCTACGGCGAATAGTCGGCATGATTTTTGCTGTAAGCAAAGAGAAACCTAACAAACAACGACATGGAAGAGGAAAAGAACATAGCCGAGGAGGAGCTGAAGCAACACGCCGAAGGCGAAAACGAAGCACAGACCCAGAGTCAAGAGGTAAACGACAAGGAGGCTGAGACGAACGGCCAAGTCGACAACAACGACGAAACCGCAGACGTTCAGGATGAGAATACCGAAAAGTCGCCACTTGAAGCCGCACAGGAGGAAATAGCAGAACTCAAGGATAAGTACCTGCGTTCGATTGCGGAGTTTGATAACTATCGCAAGCGCACGCTGAAAGAGAAATCGGAACTGATACTCAACGGAAGCGAAAAGGCCATCACTGCCATTTTGCCAATCATCGACGACATGGAACGTGCATTGGAAAATGGCAAGAATACCGACGATGCGGCAGTGTTGCGCGAAGGCATCGAACTGATTTATTCCAAGTTCTGCAAGACGCTTGAGGGTCTTGGCCTGAAGAGGATAGACACGGAGAATGCCGATTTCGACACGGACGTACACGAGGCCATCGCTATGGTGCCGGGCATGGGTGACGACAAGAAAGGCAAGGTGCTCGACTGCGTGCAGGCTGGATATAAGCTCAACGACAAAGTGATACGCCATGCCAAAGTGGCCGTGGGGCAATGATTTTTTGTTTGCGAATTTTGAATTTTGATTTTGAGGTCAGTTGGGATGCCTAAATTTACGTGCTGTGAACAGACGATGCAGGGGCGCAAGCGTTATTGCATCGCACGGCACGGATGAGGAAAACCGGTTGACTCATAATTGAAAAGCTATGGCCAAGAAAGACTACTACGAGGTGCTCGGCGTGGAAAGGAACGCCTCGGAAGACGAAATAAAGAAAGCGTATCGCAAGATTGCCATCAAATACCACCCTGACCGCAATCCCGGGAACAAGGAAGCCGAGGAGAAATTCAAGGAGGCCGCAGAGGCTTACGACGTGCTGCACGACCCTCAAAAGCGTCAGAAGTACGATCAGTTTGGCTTTGAAGGTCTGTCGGACAATGGCTTCAGCGGTGGCGGAATGGGCATGGACGACATCTTCACGATGTTTGGCAACATCTTCGGCGGTCGTGCAGGATTCGGTGGCGGGCAAAGGGCGCGCCAGCCACAACGCTACCGTGGCAACGACCTGCGGCTGAAAGTGAGGCTCTCGCTCGTCGACGTGATGACAGGCGTAACCAAGAAATTCAAGGTGCGCAAGGACATCACGTGCTCCCACTGTCATGGGACGGGGGCGGAGGCTGGCAGCGGTTCGGAAGTGTGTCAGACATGCCACGGCTCTGGCGTTGTCACCCACACCACGCAAAGTTTCTTTGGCATGGTGCAGACGCAGGGCGTGTGCCCGACATGTCAAGGCGAAGGCCGCGTGATTAAGAACAAGTGCCACCATTGCGGAGGCACGGGCGTGGAGAAAGGTGAGGAAGTCGTCGAGATAAACATTCCCGCAGGCGTGGCCGAGGGAATGGTGGTCACGGTGCCGGGCAAGGGCAATGCCGGTATGCGCGGGGGCGTGAATGGCGACATTCAGGTGTTCATCGAGGAAGAGCCGAATGAAACGTTCGTGCGCGATGGAAACAACGTCGTCTACAACCTGCTGCTTGACTTCCCGACGGCGGCTTTGGGCGGAGATGTTGAGATCCCCACGATAGATGGCAAGAAGCTGAAAGTGAAGATAGAAAACGGCACACAGCCGGGCAAGACGCTGCGCCTGAAGAACAAGGGACTGCCTGCTGTGCAGGGCTATGGATACGGTGTCGGCGACCTGATTGTGAACATCAGTGTCTACGTTCCTAAGGTACTTAGTCGCGAAGAGAAAGAGGCCATCTGCCGTTTTAAGGAAAGCGACAACTTCAAGGGCGATTCAGACACAAAGCAAACAATATTCCAAAAGTTCAAGAATTTCTTTAACTGATTAGGCTGAAAGCATGGATGTCAGCCCGTCTGATGTCCGTGGCATTGTTTCTTTTCCCGCATGATGATGGCGGGGGCATATATATGCGTAAGCAGAGAGGCCGCCGCAAATCATTCCCGCTCCTGCCAACCTGTATAAAAGACGCTACCCAAGGATAGCATGAAGAGAATGACCTATAAGGAAACAACGGAATATCTGTTCAACCAAATGCCGATGTTCGAGCGGCAGGGAGCTTCAGGCTACAAGGAAGGACTGCATAACACGCTCGTGCTCGACAGCCACTTCGGGCATCCACACCGCAACTATGCCACCATACACGTGGGAGGAACAAACGGAAAGGGTTCTGTGTCGCATACGCTTGCGGCTTACCTTCAGGCCTGTGGCTACCGCGTGGGGTTATATACCTCGCCGCACCTGTGCGATTTCCGTGAGCGGATACGGGTCAATGGCCAGCCAATCACCGAAGAGGCTGTAGTGGAGTTCGTTGAACAGGAGCGAGGCTTCTTTGAGCCGCTTGCCCCGTCGTTCTTTGAAGTGACCACGGCTCTTGCCTTTAAATATTTCAGTGATGAGCGTGTTGACGTGGCTGTGATAGAAGTGGGGCTTGGCGGTCGCCTCGATTGCACCAACATCATCACTCCGCTGCTCTCCGTCATTACCAATATCAGCTTCGACCACACACAGTTCCTCGGCAGTACGCTTCCACTTATTGCATCCGAGAAAGCCGGCATAATAAAGAAAGGTGTGCCGGTGGTCGTAGGCGAAAGCCATCAGCAGACGCGCCCTGTGTTTGAGGCAAAGGCAAGGGAAATGGATGCGCCTATCACGTTTGCCGATGATGCGCCGGAAGTGTTGAGGGCTGAAGTCACAGACGGAGGAATGTTATATAACACGAGGAGCTATGGCGAGATGCGCGGTGATCTCGGTGGCACATACCAAGCAAAGAATGCCAATACGGCACTCGTTGCCATTGACGCTATAATCCGTGGCGGTCGTTTCGCCTGTTGCAGTGCTGAGAAAGCAAGGGAGGACATTGCCAAGGCAGTGGGCAATGTGACAGGTGCAACAGGACTGATGGGCAGATGGCAGACAGTGGGTATGCATCCTACGGTGGTGTGTGACATCGGCCACAACGTTGGGGGCTGGGAATACCTCTCACGGCAGTTGGCCTTGGTGAAATGCCGCCAGATGCACGTGGTGTTCGGAATGGTGAACGACAAGGATGCAGACGGCGTGCTCGCCCTGTTGCCAAAGGATGCCATATATTATTTCACGCGCCCAAGCACAAAGCGCGCTATACCCGAACAAGAATTGTTTGCCAAGGCTCGTGCCTGCGGTCTTCATGGCCGTAGCTTCCCAACAGTGGAAGAGGCTTGTCGGGCGGCGATGGATGCCGCCTCGCCCGCCGATTTCGTTTTCATAGGCGGCAGCAACTACGTTGTGGCCGACTACATGACGCTCAAATGACCGTGCTCCGCTAAATTGTGCCATTGAGCAAATAGGATATATTGGAAAGGATTTCTTTGACAATATCTATAAAATAAAGAAGAGTTGGAGGTACTTCTGACTCTCAAATTACGTTTGTGTAATTCGCAAACTATTTCCTTTTGACTATAAATAAAACTATGTGATGAAAGATATTGATAAAAAACTG
>CAZURD010000016.1:0-3439 GCA_964623445.1 uncultured Prevotella sp.
TATATAGTGAAATCCGGCAGCTTCACGGCCAAGGTGGCTGTGAGGTAAGCGCGCCGTGACGGAGCAGGCAAGTAGAGAGAGGGCTTATCAAATTTCCGGTACGCCCTCTCTCCCTTTTCATATCCGCCGAAATGAATGCAAAGAAAGGCTACCGCCAAGTCAGAAGTGCAGCTACTCGGCAAATGAGATTTAGTGGGTAGCATTGTATTGTCATACAAAATAAAATTCATACTTTTGTGGCAGAAGGGCAATGTATGGCAAGTTGCGTGAGGCGTGACGTGCGCATGGGGTAGAAACATCAAAATACAGTTGTCCCATGATGTATGTCGAAGCGACTTGCATACGTCCTTTAGCGTGCCGTTTCACTGTTTTTCATTGATACGTATGCAGCAATCGTATAATAGCTTCATCCACATCTATCCGCTTGTGCCAGTCGCAATCGCCTTCATCGCAGGTATAATGTTGGGGCACAACTATTTATATGCGTACAGTTGGAGCTTTTCTTTAATCCCTTTTGCCGTTTCGTTGGCTTGCATTTTTTTGCTCCGCAGAAGCCCCGTAGCACAAACTTCCACCATATTGGTTAGCATACTCTTTGCCGGCGTGTCTTTTACCGTGCTGGCCGAGCACGATGCCAATGTGGCATTGCCCGATGAAGATTTTTCCTACGAGGGCGTGATTGCCTCCGAACCGGTGGAGCGTGGGCGCACGGTGCGTTTCGACCTTCTTGTCGCATCTGGCCCGCTTTGTGGGCGGTCTGTCCGTGTTTCCCTGCTCAAAGACACCGTTCAGCGGCATTATGCAGCCTTGGGCGTGGGGCACGGATTCAAGGCCACATCAAGGCTTAAAGCTCCATCCAATTTTGACGGGTCGAACTTTGATTACGTCACCTACTTGAAATGCCACGGCATCGTGGCAGAAACATTTGTCTACTATGACCGCTGGAGGAGCGACAGCGTGAGCCTTCAACGCCTTTCTTTAGTGAAGCGTGCGCGCATTGCAGCCCTCGACTACCGCCGGCTTGTGCTCGAACGCTATCGTAATCTTGGACTGGATGGGCAGAACATGGCTGTGGTGGCCGCCATGACCCTTGGCGACAAGTCGGGCATATCCCATTCCACGCGCGACACCTATTCCATAACAGGCGCATCACACATACTCGCTCTCTCGGGGCTGCACCTCGCCGTGGTCTACGTCCTGTTGTCGATGTTCAGCCTTGGCGGACGTTTATACTTTGTGCGGGAGTGCATTTTGCTTTTTTCCATTTGGGCATACGTGTTCCTTGTGGGCATGTCTCCGTCAGTGGTGCGCGCCGCAATAATGATAACGGTATATGCCACTATGAGCCTTGCCGGGCGTGAGCGAGCCTCGGTCAATACGCTGGCACTTGCTGCGATAGTGATGCTTGTGGCCAATCCGCTGACGCTCTACGACATTGGATTCCAGTTGTCGTTCGCCGCAGTGGCGTTCATCATCGTGTTTCAGCCTATGGTCGGAGGCCTGATGTCGTACAGATTCCAGCAACGCCACCGCCTTGTGGGCTATGTTTGGCAGTCGATTACCATCTCGCTTGTGGCACAGGGAGGCACAGCCCCGCTCATTGCCTACTACTTTGGCCGCCTCCCTGTCTATTTCCTGCTGACCAACCTCGTGGCAATACCAGCCGCCACTGTCATAATCTATGGCTCTGCCACAATGCTTGCGCTGTGGTTTGTGCCAGTCTTGCAGCAGTTGGTCGCATGGATTGTACAGGCAACGGCAACCATTCTCAATCGGATTCTGGAGACAATCGCCTCTTGGCCAAACGCCTCCATCGACGGTTTGCATGTCAGCACAGTGCAAGTGGTGCTGTCGTATGTGGCCATTGCGTGCGCCTTCTTGATTTTCGGCGTTTTCGAGCGGCATTTTCGGCGCGAAGCCGGACTGTGGGGCAGAATATGGTAGGCGCATTGCGGCACGGCTCACATCACCGTGACACAATGCCGTGAGATATGGATTGGAGGGCAATGCTTCATCCTTTGGAATGATATGCCACTCCCAAGTTTAGCACCTGTGGCATATCCAATGCTTACATTAAAAATCCACTGACCCCGAATCAACCTTAGGACAATCCCTATCCAAAGTATTTCCGGTAGAGATAGGCCAAGGCGGCGAGCAACATCGCGACCGCCAACATGCGCACGATGCAGCCTGCCATCTTCTTCAGAATCACGACAGCGATGACCAGCATCAGCAGCCCTACTATATAATATGTAGGGTCTCCCATGTCCGGCCACGGCATTTGGTCACTTGCCACGCCCGAAGAGCTTCTGGAAGGAGGCGGGCACCGGTGTCTGAAACTCCATGCGCTGCCCCGTCACAGGATGCACAAAGCAGAGCGTATAGGCGTGCAGGCAGAGCCGGTGGAGCGGGTTGTCGCCGTTGCCATACTTCGGGTCGCCGCAGACGGGGTGGCCCATGTCGGCCGTATGTACGCGGATTTGGTTCTTCCGCCCCGTTTCAAGCTTGAACTCCACAAGCGAATGGTATGGAGTTCGGTCAAGCACGTGGAAATGTGTCACCGCATATTTCCCGCCATTGTCCGTGGGCGAGGAGTATGTCACGTAGGCCTTGTTCTCCTTCAGCCAGTTGGCTATCGTGCCACCGTCCTGCTCCACCTCGCCGCTAACCACGGCAATGTAGCGGCGGTCGTAGACCATCTGGTGCCAATTGTGCTCAAATGCCTGCTCGGTGTCTATGTCCTTGGCGTAAACCATCAACCCGCTCGTGTCGCGGTCGAGGCGATGCACGACGTGGGCGCGGCACTTCTGGCGCGACTTTTCAAAATAGTCGTCAAGCACCGACTTCACGTTGAGCGACGAATGGCCACCGGCCACGGAGAGCACGCCCACGTTTTTGTCGATGACCACAAGCCAACGGTCTTCGTAGACGATGCTAAGGTGGCGGCTGACGAAAGCGGCGAGGTTGCGTTTCGTCTTGCTCACGGCCACATCCATGCCGGGTTTTAGGGCGTAGTCGAACTGCGTCACACACTTCCCGTCCACCAATATGCCGCGCCCTTTAAGCGTCTGCTTTATCTTTGTGCGGGTAAGCCCCTTGACGTTGGCCAGGAGGAAGTCAAGAAGTCCTTGCTCTGCGGCCACGGCATAGTGGTCGTAGTCGCCATCGCGCTTATTGTCAATGTATCGCATCATCTGTCGTTGTCTTGGTTTGAGACTGCAAAGATATATAAAGAACGCGATTTTTTACGCCCAGCCCATAAGAAAGTCAAAAGCCGTGACTATCTTTTATGGAGAAAACGGCATTATACTGCACGGCTTCACTTTGTGCAAATGATATAGGCTACAGCCAAGTTGAAAATGTGCAACCTTACTCTTCCAACCAGACTGCAACTCCCGTTGCATTGCAACGGATGCCTTATTGCAAGCCAATTAATGCC
>CAZURD010000016.1:3539-10152 GCA_964623445.1 uncultured Prevotella sp.
CACATGCAGATTTTGTATCTTTGTGTCCGTTAGACAAAGGATGCGAATTAGAAGAACTTAAATTCATCGCAGTATGACTTTATACGAACATCTGTCAAACTTCAAGCGTCATTCTTCTGAAGAGGAATTGACAGAGGCTTTTGAAAAATTAGCACCTCATTTCATCTATGGAGGCTATATCAAGGTAAATGATGCGTATAGAGTATACATTCGTACTGTTGAATTTTACTACCATGACGAAAGCAACAAACCAGATGCAATCAAAGACCCTATCATGTACCATAGAAACCATACAAGCGAAGAAACAGAAGAGCCATACGAGGAACCTTATTTACCACTTATGTCAATTTACACGCACAGTTCTGGATATGACATTACTTTTGAGAATGAGGAACAAGAATACAGGGCTTCGGCACTGATTCGTGAATATTCGATATATGACATTGAGCATAAAGAGTTTATCCGCTTGGCTTCCAAAGGAGCACTTCGTGATGAACGAGTTTTATACTTGAAATATTATCTTAACGGCTTCTCGTTAAACGGCAAGCCCGGTATCGTATGGGTAGATAATGAACATATCCCACAATTTACTCTTTTACAAAATACTAGGAAAGGGGTATATGTTATAAAAGACGACAAGAAAACAACAGAAAAAGATACACGGAGATGGCAATTCAAACTCAATGACGATATATGGTTACCGACCGTCTGACCGATACGGTCTATTTCTCGGAATGGGCATTAAAGGACTTTCCTGTTCCGATAAATAACGTCTGCAAGTTGCTGGATAAATATGGAATTAAATATGGATTCCTGCAACATACCAAAGATTATTGGTGCAGGGATTATATGCCCATACAAGTCAATGAAACAAAGTTCGTGCAATACACTTATATGCCAGACTACTTGCAGAACGAGAAAAACAAAAGCTACATAACCGACCCGACCTCCGTTTTGCATGACCTGAATATTCCGACCATCAAGACTAATTTGATAATAGATGGCGGCAATATTATCAAGTGTCCCAATAGAGTGATAATGACTGAAAAGGTGTTTAGAGAGAACAATATTCCACGCAACAATGTAATCGCCATACTTGAACAGTTATTTGAATGTAGCATTGTCTTTCTTCCGTGGGATAAATCAGAAACACAAGGTCATGCGGATGGCATTGTCCGTTGGGTCAACAGGGATACAGTCTTGCTGACGGCTTACGAGATGTCCCGCTATTTTGCAAATAAGTTTCTCAAAGAGTTGGAACGGAACTTCGATGTCATAGTTATGAAATATTCCACTCGTCCAAGGAACAGGGAACTTTCTTGGGCATACATCAATTTTCTTCAGACAAAGAATGTTATCATAGTTCCTGCATTCAATATAAATGAAGATGAGCAGGCTTTACAGCAAATTGAGGCGGCATTCCCAGAATATCAAGGTCGCATCGAACCGGTTGATATATCAAATATAATCAGTCATGGAGGAGGTTTCAACTGTATCTCATGGAACATAAAACAACCTTCATAAATTTATCGAACCGACATTCAATGATAATCTCTAAAAACAGAAAATTGACCAACGGTGTGATAGCAAGCGGTTTTTGTCTGTCCAAAACACAAACTTGCTCCCACTGAAAAGCAGAGTACCGGCTTTAGAGTAACCTATAAGCCTTCGGACAATTCTAAAAACAACTTGCGGCTTCTTTCAAAAACAAACGGGGTGTCCAGAGAGGCGCAACACCATTGGCTCATTAGGGTGGTTTTAACATGAGCCTCAGCGGTGCGTAAAGAAATATGCCCCACCTGCCACTTTAAATTTATAGGAGAAGACACACCCCACCCGCTCCCAATTCATAATTCCATACCATTCCTGTCGGAATCCATTATGCGCCCGTTTGTCTATTTTTGATTTTGTCTAAATTACCCCAATGGATGCCCAAAGGACGTTTCCACCGTCCGAATGCCTTTGATAATCGCGGCGTTGAATGTTTGCGGTGCGCATTTGGCCGCAAACGGGAGCTGGCGCAAACCATAATCGTAACAATTTGGTTCTCAAAAGGTTGGAATTAGGCAAGCTCCTTTTCGGCCTTTTCCTGCGACAAAACCGTTTAACCTCCGCAAGATTAGGCCGTTACGCTTTGGCAGCATCCACACGGGAATCGGCAGGGGTTGCGCATTTCGGATAAATTTGCGAAATTTGCGGGCAAAACATAGCAGATTCATTAATTAAATCAAGTGCCTCGCCCAATGACAAAGAATCATAAGGCGCTGTGGGACAACTGCCTCTGCCTGATAAGGGAGAATGTGACCGAGCAGCAATACAAGACGTGGTTCGCACCAATCGTGTTCGAGTCTTATTCGGACACGACGAAGACGCTCTTGCTCCAAGTGGCCAGCCACTATGCCTACGAGTATCTCGAACAATACTACGTCGGGCTTCTCACCAAGGTGCTCGCGCGGTGCTTCGGACAAGGAGTGTCGCTGCGCTACCGCATCGTGACAGACAAGGAACACCACCTCACACAAGACGTGGAGGGCAACCGTGGGGCAGACATCGAACCGCCGACAGGTACGCGAGCCAACAAAGCTCCTACGACACTCGATGCCGCACTGCCGCAAGGACTCAACCCGCAACTCAACCCACGGCAGACGTTCAACTGCTTCATCGAGGGCGACAGCAACAAGCTGCCGCGCACGGTGGGCATATCCATTGCCGAGCACCCGGGCAAGACAACGTTCAACCCGTTCTTCGTCTACGGCCCATCAGGCTGCGGAAAGACGCACTTGATTAACGCCATCGGCGTGCGCTGCAAGGAACTATACCCGCAGAAGCGCGTGCTCTACGTCAGTGCAAGGCTGTTTCAGGTGCAGTTCACAGACGCTGTGAGGCAGAACCGCACGAACGATTTCATCAATTTCTATCAAACCATCGACCTGCTCATTGTCGACGACATTCAGGAGTGGGCCACAGCATCGAAGACTCTCGACACGTTCTTCCACATATTCAACCATCTTTTCCGCACGGGAAAGCAGATAATCCTCGCCAGCGACAGGCCACCCGTGGACTTGGAAGGCATGAAAGACCGCCTGCTGACGCGCTTCAGCTGCGGCCTGATAGCCGAACTCGAGAAGCCGAACATGCAGCTTTGCGTGGACATACTCAACTCTAAATGCCGCCGCGACGGCCTGAAGATACCGGCTGACGTAATCGCCTACATCGCCGAGACGGCAAACGGAAGCGTGCGCGACCTCGAAGGAGTGGTCAACTCGCTGCTGGCATACTCCGTGGTGTACAACTGCAACGTGGACATGCGCCTTGCCGAGCGCGTCATCAAGAGAGCCGTGAGGGTGGACGACCGCCCGCTCACAGTGGACGACATACTCTCGCAGGTATGCAACCACTACAACGTGACGCAACAAAACGTGTTCAGCCGCAGCCGCAAACGCGACTTCGTGCTCACGCGACAGGTGTCGATGTATTTCGCACAGAAATACACCAAGATGCCGGCATCGCGCATAGGACAGCTGATTGGCAACCGCGACCACTCAACCGTGATTCACAGCTGCTCCACAATAGCACGGAAAATACTTGTCGACAAGGATTTCGCCGAGGAGATAAAAGCCTTAGAACAGTCGTTCAACCTGAAGGGCTAAGAGCCAAACGCCGCATCAGAAGAGCCGAAAGCAGCGTATAAATAGGTTAAGGAATACTTCTTTCCTGCATACGACAAAAGGCCACCGCCCTACCCTCGCCGACCTCACGCGACCCTCAAAGCACACTGTTCAACTTAGTTTCAGGCACTTATGCCGGACAAGCCCTACCGCTCCCGGATTGCATACATAAATCCGGGCAAGAACATTTGGAGAGCCTGTCCGGCCTCAACAAAGTCTTTCGAGTATTCGTTCCACAAATATAAGATGCGCTTTTAACCTGACAGTAGCCATTGCCTATACGAAAGGCGGTCACTGTCTTTTGCCCCTGTCACCTGTGCGGGCAAGCACCATCTGCCCTATTCCATAGCACGCCACAACGCAGGCCAAGCCCATGCCGATGCTGATGTCCAACAGAAGAAAAAGGAAAAACAGCCCTACCCCTACGGCAGCATTCATCACCCCACGTCCCCAAAGACTGCGACCGTCGCGCTGAACAGGAGTGGCCGCTGCGGCGGGACTTTGCCCCGAGCCATTGGAAGTAAGCTCATTGATGCGCCGACGCTGGCGGCTTGTCTTATATATAAGGTATATCAACAGGGATATGACGGCTATCGGAAGCACGAAAAGCAGTATGAGAAACACAACAAACGGAAGCAAAGCATCGCTGAAAGCATGGGCAAACATGTCGAAAGCATCGCCAAAACCATCGATGGAGACATTTGTCTGCATGGACATCGGGACGGAAGCGTATGCCGTGTCTACTGCGGCAGATGTGCTGGTAGTGTCTGAAAAAGCCTCAATGCCAGCCGTATCGGCGGCAAAGGACTGTGCGCCCGCCAACGATGGCACTGCGGCAAGGGCGACTGAAAAGACCAATGTGGCGATGATTGTCTTCATATCTCGTCTTCAGCATTGTTGTGTACAGGTTGCAAAGGTACGATTTTTTCTAAATTTCCTTGCTTCTATCAAGTTGGAAGCAGCAACCAATTCCACAAAAGTACAAAACGGATATTTGTTAAAATGCCTACGCAAAGCCAGCATTCTCATTTCCAAAACCGCGCAGTGATGTCGATGAAATCATCGCCTGCAACTCGTTTGTAAAGCCGCTGATTGGTGGTGCGCTCTTTCAGACATCCGAGATGGGCAATGTAAGGCCCAAGTTTTATGTAGTCGAAAGCGGACTTGCACACAGCGTGTGGCACACGCTGCCGCCCACTGTACCATGCGACGTGCAGATGCGGATGCCCCAGACGCAGGTAACGCGCGAGAGCGGCCACGCTGTTTGGCTCTGCATCACCCCCCATGAAGCACACGCACGTTATGTCGGAAGAATAGCGGCTAACCATCATTTCCAGCTCCGTGTGGGTGAGCGGCGTGCCGATGTCGTCCCAAAGGTAGCGGCTATGACAGCACGGACAGTGGCACGGACAGTTTGAAAGGTTGATGGCAAGCGTCACCTCGTCTGGTATTTCAGAGAACACGACACCCGTATTGACGTACTTCAGCATTTCACATACGCTTTATTGGAATGCAACAAACAAAGTCAAAGAATGTCCGCAAGCTGCCTATCAGCAGACCAAAACGAGGCTTTGGGCAACCTGTCTGTTTCAAATCTTTGCTGCTTTGGCAACATGCGGACATTCTTTAACATTACAATGGATGCATACGCATCACGCATTCACCTGTTCCACGTCTGCCTTGGCGTAGAAACGGCGACTTGCCTCCTGCTGCCTTGCCTCGGAGAAATTGCTCACACGCTTGAGATAGCCAATGATTCGCGTCATATAGTCTATGTTGGTGGAATGGCAGTGGGGGCATTCGTGCAGATAACGCTTGTCTATGTGGCCACAATCGTTGCAGATTGTATTCGGGATGTTGAACGTGAAGTAATTGCATCCTTCCTTTGCTGCAACGCGGAGCAGTTGGCGGTATTGAGCCTGTGAAAGGTGTTCCTCCAGGTTCATGTGCAAGGCAGAGCCTCCCGTGAGATGCTTAATGTATGGCGCGCCATGCAACTTGAACTTGTCTATGATGCTCAACGAATCGTCTTCAACCACATAGAAATAGCTATTATAACAGTCGCGTGGCACGAAATAGCCATCCTCGCGATCCCATTTGGCGTGCTTCACGCCGACATTCTCCGCAGGAATCATCTCGCAATTGAACATCAACTCCTTCGTGCGATACTCCCTGTTCTTCTTCTCAACTATGCCAAGCACTTCTTGCACGAATGCCAGATAGTCGGGATTGTCATTGATTTTGAGTCCCATGAACTCTGCGGCTTCCACAAGTCCGTTGACACCAATGGTGAGATACTGGCGTGAAATGTTGATATATCCTGCATCGAACAAAGGCAACATTCCGTTTTTCCAAAGCTCTTTCAGGTTTTCGTTGTAAGCAATTTGCACTTTGTGGCAGAGGTCAACAATGTCTGTGAGGAAATCGCGATAATCAATATTGTTGTTTATGGCATACTGAATGCAACGGTTGAGGTTGACGGTGAGAACACTCTTGGAGCCAGTGGAGACACCTCCTGCACCAAGTGTGTAGCTGAAGCCATTGTCCTGTATCTCGTTGCGAAGCCGGCAACAACTCGAAAGGGAGTCCGCGTTGTCGCTCATGTATGTAAAGAACGAATGTCCCTCCGCGTACATCTCGGCAGCAAAATCAGCCCATTCTGCGTCTATCGCATCGCCATCCTTGGTCAACAATGCCATCGTCTCAACGGGGAATGTAAGCACAGCCTTTGTCCGTTCCTTGTTGAACCATTTCATAAAGCGCTTTTGAAGCCACGACAGGCCGTCCCAATTAGGCTGGCTGCCATCGGGGAAGCGGAATTCTCCAAAGAGACTTTCAAAATAAGGGCGGTCGTAATAGGCAATGTTCCAGAACACCGCTTGATAATTGCGTGCCCCGGTCGGCTGGTTGATTGAATAGACAATCTGTTCAAAACAATCCGTGAT
>CAZURD010000016.1:10252-28995 GCA_964623445.1 uncultured Prevotella sp.
GGATACATGGTGATGGAGGCACAGTAGTTGGCAAGGCTTGTCTCGTCGTTCTTGTAAATGAAGTGATTGGTGAGAAGCTCTATGTATTTGTCGGCAAGCTCTTTCCCGTACATCTTCTTTATGCGTTCCGTGAGCAAACGACGGTTGAGCCTGATGAAATTCGACTTAGGAAGTTCACCAATGAGTGTCGCAATGTTCTTGTGCTCCACGTTTGCGTTGGCATCGTATTTTGAGCCCGTCGCAGGATTAGCCGCCTCACAGTAGTCGGCGAGAAACCGCATCTTCTCTATTGTCTCACGGTCTTCGGTGTGACGCTGGCGGTAAAGCATGAACGACTTGGCCACCTTGTAATGCCCTTCACGCATGAGAGCTTCCTCAACTTGATTCTGTATGTCTTCCACCGTAATGCCCTCGTGCATATCGAGATGGCTAAGGATTCTGGAAAGCGTCCCCAAGTCAACAGGCTCTTTCACGGAAGCAAATGCCTTGATTGTGGCATTCATTATTTTGTCAAGCGAAAAGCGTTCGGTCTTGCCGTCCCTTTTGGTGATCGTAAAGCAGTTTATCTCCATTATTGTTTTCTGTTTTGGGAAACTTTCTTTGAGTCCTTCTCCGAAAAGTTTCCCGTTTTAGCTAACTTCTCTTTGCCGTTTTAGATTGTATTCATTCGTTCGGGAGGCAAAGGTACAATAAAAATCCGGCACGATGTGTCGGATTTTGGAAAAGTATTCTGTTATGTCTACGTTTTTTCTTAAAGCTTTACGTTCGATATGTCGACAAGCCCATTGACAATCGCATAAATGGTAAGCCCTGCCGAACTGTGGATTTGCAGTTTGCGGGCGATGTTGCGCCGGTGTGTGATGACTGTGTTCACTGATATGAACAGATGCTCTGCAATCTCCTTGTTAGACATGCCTTGTACAAGGCTTACAACGACATCTTTTTCACGGTCGGAAAGCATATCACCTGTATCCGCACCACCCTTAAAGACCATTGTCGATATGTTCTTCGTCACGTCATTGCGGCGCAACATACGCTCAAGCCTTCCGATGGCAGGCACGAAGATTCTGTCTTCAACCTCTGCGTGCAGCCGCAACCACTCTTCGTTGTTGTAAATGTCGTAGAGTGTGGACAGCAACTTGTGGTTGCGCTGCATATCTTCTGGCAGATACTTTATGATAGTGGTCTTTAATTCTTTCAGCTTTGTGTCGGCCTGCCCGTGGTGTTTGGAGAATGTCTCAATGTTATAGTCACTGACTGTACGTCCATCAAGCAGAGCCTGCACGTAAGGGAAAAGCGTCTTTTCCTCATAAAGCATGTGCTTGCGCACCTCACGTGCATACTCGTCATAAAGTTTCACCAGCAAACCGCCGACTTCGCTTGTCATGTCGATGGAGTCTTCAAGCTCATGGCGGAGATAAGGCAACTGCAAATCGAGGAAATATACATGGCAAGCCTTCAGGTAGTGCATCAGCGTTGGGACAGACAATTGCTCGTCATCATCGAAACCGTAGTAACCGTTTATGGTATAGTTCACCACGGCAAGGAATGTGTAGGTATCCACGCCGTTATCTTCACACGTTTCCCTCACAGTCTTGTCGCCGAAGCCTAATTTAATTCCGAAGCTGCCAAGCGACTGCAACATGTTGTAATTGTCCTTGATGAGCGAAATCATCTTGTCGCTGGCCTCATAGAGCTTTTGGTTCTTCATCGCGCGTACCTATTTGTTATTATTGAGTGCAAAAGTAACTTTTTCCGACTTATGCCACAATAATCATTTTTCGGTATTTTGCGTATGGCGCAACAAACGACAGATGCCACGACATCGGCTAATCCTGATGTTTCCCTGACAAAAGTTCGTTGTAGACGAGATCGCACATCAACCGTATCTCACAATGGCCTATGCCATTTGCCGTGAGCAACTTCTGTTCCGTCCCAGCTATGCCTTCCAGAAAAATCTTGCGACAGGCGTAAGCCCCCTCGCTCTCGTGCTTGTGCTTCAAGTGGCGTGCAAAAAGGAGTGAGGCTTCCCTACGCTTGCCGGACAGCCACTGGCATAATCCGTAGTTAACGATGTCTTCGTCCATGCAAGCAGCCCCGTCACAAATACGGCTGTAGATTCGTTCAGCCTTGCCAAAGTCGCCCGTGCCGACCAGGGCACGGGCCATGACACGCTCAATGCGCGTTTCGCCGGGATGCTCATAATCAAGGCGGAACAGTATGTTCAATGCCTCGTTGCACTTGCCCATGTTCACGAGGCATACGCTTTGGTTAAGTCTATACCCCGTGTTTTCAGGATGTTCGCTGGCCAAGCGGGCGAATATGCGGTTGGCTTCATCGTAATCTGCCTCCATGAACTTTGCCCGCGCATAGCCGGAGAGGGTCTTTTCATCGTTTGGCTGTAGCTTTAAGGCTTGAGCCAAACATTCCGACACGGAATTGCATCCCGTGTCAATTCTCATTTCCGGGTGGCGCAACATGATGCTTGCCGCAATGGAATAAAACCGAAAGTCACGCTTGTCCGCGTCATAATTGTTCAATGTTGCCTCGGCTTCACGAATCATGTCCCGTTTAAACATATATGACGCTATTTGCACCAACTTCGATTGCATGGCCGTGCCCTTGAATATCGGATTGGCAAGAACCACATAGTTGAACACATTGCTTTTGTCATCGTACTCGAAAGGATTGCGGAGCAGATTCCTTTGAGGGAAGCATCTGAAAAAGCGATAAAGGTCTTGCAGGTAGATGCGCCGAATGAACGCAGGACTGTCTTTTTCCTGTCCCATTTCCATCTCTGGCGGTACAACTGCTCCGTGCCCAAGCATTTCCCTCACGCTCTGCGGCATTCTTGCCGACACTTGGCTGAAAGCAAGCACAAAAGAATATTTGTCGCTGTCGCAAAACGGCACGGCATCCAATATGCTCTGAATGACCTTCTTCTCTCCTGCGTCCTTAAACACATTGGCAAGTGCAGGGTGTTCTATATAAAAAGGTACGAACCAATTACTGATAGTGGAGAAAAACGGGAATCGCTTCATCTGGGCAAAGCTGCCAAAATAAATGTCCACGCCCGCCTTTTGCATGTCTGCCATGCGGCCAATGCTTTGTTCGAGGCGTTCCATGCGTCGTTCAGCCTCTTCGGGGTGAAGCAAGTCCTCGCTTGAATTTTCGTTTTCTTTGATGCCTTCCGGAGTGATGCTAAGCCCGTTATGCTGAAGCAAGTCTGGCATAATGCTCTCTTGAATGCTGCGCGTGTCTCTCTCTGCATTCACGCAATAGAGTATTTGTATCTGCAATTCTATCAACTCTTTTGCAACATTCTCGTCGCCAACCATTCGTTCTATGTCTTGCTTCTGCTCCTGAAACACCTTGTAATAATTGTGCCCCAAGGCAAGTGCCCAACCGACAAGTGCCCTTTGCCTTACGGCTTCATCGGTAGAACGGCTGTATAAGGTGGTGAGAAGTTTGAACTTATTGGGGTCGAATGTGTTCATGCAGGCCAAGGTCACGGCCGAGACAATCAGCTGCTGGTCGGCTGTCTCTATCGTAGGGGAAAGCAACAGGGCAAGCATGGGTTCTATCATGCCCGCTTTCCATTGCGTGGACGTAAACAGGTAATCGAACAATGCGCTCATGTCACGCCTGTGGGCGGCATGTATTTGCGCAATGCGCTCCTGCCTGCGTGATGCCGGTTCGAGTTCGGTCATTGCCATTTCCGAAACAAACGCCTCCAGCATCTCGCGCATTGTGGATATCGACCAATTCCGCCCTACGGTTGTTGCGCGATTGTATATCGCAGAGAGATATGGGTTCTTGGATATGAATTGATGCGTATTCATATCGGCGGCTACGGCATACAATTCCTTGGCTATGACTTGATAGACGCTTTGCAGGTGCTCGTCGTTGAATCCACGGCTCCAGTAGTCAAGCATTAGTTCATAGCTGTTGCAAGCCTGTGAGAATCGTCCCTCGTCCACGGTTTTGGGATACATGGCGGCCTGCGAGGTCAATGTGTCGATCGCCTCGCGCAAGTCGCCCTGACAAAGAGCGGACAGGATGTGTTCAAAAGGGTTTTCGCCGTTCATTGGGTTCCGTTTATTTGTCCATCCATTGTTCAGCCTCCGCAAGCCATTCGTCGACTTTTTCCAGAGCGGCTTTTGCGGGCGGGGTGGCATGGGTGAACTTGATGTCTTGGGGAATGGAGTCGACTGTGGCCTCTGCAACATCGCAATATTTCGCAATCACATGACGATAGGCCGACAGCCCGTTTTGGTTTATGGAGTCACATGCCCTGTTGTAAGCCTCAACAAAACCGTCGATCTGCCGCCTGCGCTCCGCATCGGCCATTGCGTCCTTTCTCATGGCAATTGCGCCAAGTGTGACATTGCTTTCAAGTGAGTTCGCCAATTGCCGATGGCCTGCCATCAAGGCAGCCGTGGCTTGCGGTTCGGGAAGCAGGGCTGCATCAATGGTATTCACCTCGATCATTTGCAAACGCAACGCTATGTCGTTTACCTGCACCCTATAAACATTCTCAGGGCTTAGCCTTGCCCTGTCTATATAATGGTCGGAAAGCAAGTCCGTCGCTGAAAATCGCGTCATGGCAACCATCTTGCCGTCCAGCTGTCCCAACGTGGTTATGTTGGCATCATGGCTGCTTATGAGCCTCCAATATGCAGGAGTTGTGCCGATATAATCGACGGGGATACCTCTATGGTTGAGCCTTTGACCGCGCACGAGGTCGGTAACGGCTCCTTCCACGTAGCCAATGGCCAATGCGGTGTCGCAACCCATCTGTGACGCTAAACATTTAAGGCGAACCCCTGCGCCTATGGTATCAAACATGTTATATTCATGCGCAACATAAATAGGCAAGCAGTCTATCGTTGGCGTTACCGCAATCTTCAGCGCGGCAGAGTCGACTTTTGCCTCACGCAACCGCTCTTGTCCCGAGAGTTCGAGGTCTTCGCCGCTATTTTGGGCGCAGGCCGCAAACAGTGCGACCAAAGCGCAAATATATAGTTTAACCACTTGCATCACGGACGTATATACCAGAGTGACATTTCTTATATGACAAAGAGGGACGCCCATTGTAGTGAATACTGCACGGACGCCCCACTTAGATTATGAAATCAATGTGCGATATTAGTCTTTATCACGCCGCAAAGGTAGCAATTAATTTCCTAAAGACGAAAATATTGGCTACTTTTGTGCCGTAATGGCAAAAGACAAGATAGTTTACGTCTGCTCAAACTGTGGGCAAGAAGCGGCCAAGTGGATTGGCAAGTGCCCCTCCTGCGGGCAATGGAACACGTTCAAGGAACTCCGTGTCGCAACCGATACGGGCAGCATGGCAGCCAAATCGGCCGCGATGGCCGTTCGAGGGGCACAAGCATCGACAAAGAATGTCCCTTTGCCGCTGTGCAAGATAAGCGCAACAAGCGAACCACGCATCGACATGGGCGACCCTGAACTGAACCGCGTGCTCGGCGGAGGACTTGTCCCCGGCTCTATCATTCTTATTGGAGGAGAGCCCGGAATAGGGAAAAGTACGCTCGTGTTGCAGACCGCCTTACGGCTACCAGGGCACAACATCCTTTACGTCAGCGGCGAGGAAAGCACGCAACAGCTCAAGATGAGGGCTGAACGCATAGAGCATAACGAGAGCGAATCCCTAAAAGTGCTGTGCGAGACCTCTTTGGAAAACATATTCAAGCATACCAAAGACATTGCCCCAGACCTGCTTGTGATTGACTCTATACAGACTATAAGCACGGAGGATGTCGACTCCGGCCCCGGCAGCGTTGCGCAAGTGCGCGAGTGTGCCTCCGCCCTGCTGCGCTTTGCAAAGACAAGCGGAATACCGGTCATACTCATTGGCCACATCAACAAGGAAGGCACGCTGGCCGGGCCGAAGATTCTCGAACACATCGTAGATACGGTAATACAGTTTGAGGGAGACCAACACCATATATATCGCATCCTCCGCAGCATCAAGAATCGTTTCGGAAGCACCTCCGAACTTGGCATTTACGAAATGGGGCAACATGGCTTACGCCCTGTCTCCAACCCGTCGGAACTCCTTCTTACGCAAGACCACGAGGAGCTTTCAGGCATTGCCATCAGTTCGGCAATAGAGGGAATTAGACCGTTCCTCGTTGAAACGCAAGCGTTGGTGTCTACCGCCGCATACGGAACATCACAACGGTCGGCCACCGGATTCGACCAACGCAGGCTCAACATGCTATTGGCTGTATTGGAAAAACGTGTCGGCTTCAAACTTGCCCAGAAAGACGTTTTCCTCAACATTGCAGGCGGTCTGCGCGTAACGGATTTGGCAATGGATCTAAGTGTCATTGCTGCTGTGCTGTCAAGCAACGTGGACATTCCAATAGAGCATGGCTGGTGCATGGCAGGAGAAGTGGGACTTAGCGGCGAAGTGCGTCCCGTCAGTCGCATTGAGCAACGTGTGGCCGAGGCTGAAAAATTGGGGTTCACACATATAATCCTGCCACGGAACAACATGAACGCCTTCAATCGCGCAAAGTACAACATTGAATTTGTTCCTGTGCGCAAGGTCGAAGAGGCTCTGCGCGCATTGTTCGGCAACTGATTGCGAATTTGTTCACGGCTGCAAACAGACACGCGCCGTCTTTAACATAATTATGTTAAAGACGGTAGCGGGAGTCGTTTCCGTCAACCACCTGACGTTCAGTGAATTGCAAAACCTATCGTTTTGCACCGCAATACCTGCCTTATTGGCCTCCAATTAATGCCTTATCGCATGGCAATAAATGCCGTTTCAGACTGCAATATGACACACAAGGGAAAACGGCGGGGCAAAGGCTGTTTTTAGTTGCATATCTGCTAGCATCGGCAAATCGCGGATATTAACACCCACTTATTACGCCTGCAATGCCATTGTAACATATTTTGGTGAATTTTGCGACCGAAATAGTATCCAAAACACATACAAGAGGTTATGAAAATAGCACTGGCAATGGCTGCTCTTTGTGCCTGCATAGACGCTTCGGCGCAATTCACAACCAAAATAAACGGTACGATACGCGCCAAATATGAGTATCAAACGGAGGAAGGCACGGGACGCTTTCAGGTGCGGAACGCCCGTTTCAGCCTGTCGGGAAATGTCATTGAGGCCGTGGAATACAAGGCGGAGATTGACCTTTCCGACGAGGGGAGCATCAAGATGCTCGATGCATATACGCGCATAAAGCCTTGGAGCACACTTGAGTTCACTATAGGCCAGATGCGCGTGCCGTTCACAATCGATGCCCACCGCTCGCCTCACCAGCAATATTTTGCAAACCGCTCGTTCATCGCAAAGCAAGTGGGCAACGTGCGCGATGTAGGCGCGACGCTCGGATACAGGTTCAATGCAGGCTTTCCCATCATCCTGGAAGCCGGGCTGTTCAACGGCTCTGGTCTCACGAACCAAAAGGATTTCTGGACAGGCAAGATTAATTTTTCGGCCAAGGCACAGCTTTTCTTCCCTCGCGGATTCAACTTGACGCTTAGTACCCAGAAGAATGTGCAGGAGGAAACGTCGGTTATGATGTACGATGCGGGTGCTTATTACCACGGCCACGGATGGCACGTTGAGGCCGAATATTTATATAAGACCTATGAGCACGATGCCTTCAGGGACGTGCATACGTTCGACGGCTTCGTGAACTACGACATAAAAATCGGCGGGAAAAAGCCTTTCATACATACTGTTTCGCCACTTGTCCGCTACGATTACATGGGCGACCACAGTGACGGCAGCTTTGACGAGGACACGAAGAAGCTGCTTGTCACCGACTACAAACGCTCGCGCATCACGGCAGGAGTGACGCTTAATTTGGCCACAAAGCCGTTCATATCGGACATACGGATAAACTTTGAAAAATATTTATACCGCGAAGGCGCAGTGGCAAAGACATCGGAGCGCGACAAGATCGTGGTGGAGTTTATGACACGGTTCTGACGTTGCCCGTGCGGGGCTTCACTGTGAAGCCATAAAGAGAACGGGAGAGCATCAGAGACACATCAAAAAAGAGGGGGCGCATCAAATATTTCTCAATTTGATACGCCCCCAAAAGCATTTCCTTATGCGCGCCACAGCTGTGGAAAAGGAAGTCGATGCCACAGCCATTGGCTGCTATTGGACAATGTTTATTCCAATAGTCAGAGAGCTTTACCTGTAAGACTTACTGTAAATTTCCACGCAATCCTCGTGTGACATATCCACGGGGTCTGCCTTGAAGAGGACTGAGGCCGTCTCACGGGCGTTCTTGGCAAACTGCCCAAACTCATCGGGACGGATGCCATAGTCGGACATCTTCAGCCCGTCCACCCCACAGGCACGCTGCAAATCGACGAGTGCCGTCACGAAGTCCATAGGTTCGCTGGCATCTTCCTTTCCGAGCATCTTTGCCATGTCAATGAATCGCGAGTCGCATACGTGGCGGTTGACAAAATATGTATAATACTCACGTGAAATCATAATCAGTCCTGCACCGTGCGGCAGAGCCGGATGATAGGCGCTCATCGCATGTTCCATTGCATGTTCGCTGGTGCATGAGCCTGTCATCATGGCATACCCGGACATTGTGTTGGCAAAAGCCACGTGCTCACGGGCCTCCATGTCGTGCCCGTCTTTCACGGCACGTGCCAGATATTTGCCTACGTTTTCAATGGTAGCCCGTGCCACCAAGTCGCACATCAGGTTGGACGCGCGGCTGATGTAGCATTCCGTTGCCTGCAACAGAGTGTCAAAGCCTTGGTATGCCGTGTATGCAGGCGGAACGGACACCATCAGTTCCGGGTCGATGACGGACAATGTTGGGAAGAGGACAGGAAGCACAATACCCATCTTTTCGTTTGTGTCCGGATTGTTGACTACACCGCCGCAATCCACTTCCGAACCAGTGCCAGCCGTGGTGGTAATGGCGACGATGGGCAAAGGATGGTTTTCGACAGGTTTCCCCTTGCCCGTACCACCATGCACATAGTCCCAAAGGTCGCCATCGTTGGTTGCCATCAGCGCAATGGCCTTTGACGCATCCATAACGCTGCCTCCGCCCAGAGCCACCACAAAATCGCACTTTGCATTCCGTGCCGTTGCTGCACCCTCCATGATGACAGACCTCAGCGGATTGGCACCGATTTTGTCGAATAGCACATAGTCCGCTCCTGCCGATTTCAGTTGGTTCTCTGTACGTTCTAGATAACCATTGACCCGCATGGACTTCCCGTTTGAGATGACCAGCAATGCTTTCTTTCCCGGCAGCTGTTGCTTGCCCAATTCATTCAGTGCCCCTTGTCCAAAATGCCACAAGGTGGGCACAAACACCTTAAAACTCATACAAAATCCTTTCTTTTTAATTGTTACAGGTTATTTCGCAAAATTCTCCTTGTCCGGACACTCGACCTACTTGGCTGGATTACATGCCGCCACTGCATAAGGCGGCACATCCCTTGTGACTACGCTGGCCGCGCCTGCCATAGGCATATTCGCCAACCGTCACGCCCGGCAAGACAGTGTTTCCTGCCCCTATCCATACGCCACGGCAAGCATAGAGGGGCTTGCAAAGCAGCAGCGGACGGTAGTTGGGGGCGTGATAGTTGGCGACATCCGAAACCATTGTCTTGTTGTGATTGCAAAGGTACACCAATCACAGGATTCAATCTCTATTCGGATTACAGAAAGAAATGTATGTTTTACAGAAACACTTCTTTCATCCTATAATCAATCAACAAAAATACATCGCGTGGTATTTGCTCTCAAACTCCGATGGAATGCCATAGAACTACTTTGGAAGATAGTTCATACTTGCCATAATGTGCCACCAATTCACCTTAATTATTTGTCTTGTTTGGAGTGAATCCACATTCTCGGTTGCTGTTTTATAGGGTGCTTTTATGTTAAATGTGACTTTTGTTGCCTATTCCAACTTTTTGTCTTATCTTTGCCGGAAAAGCAATGGCAATGGCAAACCAACGACTTGACAATTTGGATAAGCAAATATTGCGCCTTATCGCAGGCGATGCACGCATCCCGTTCCTTGAAGTGGCTCGTGCCTGCAACGTTAGTGGAGCTGCGATTCATCAGCGAATACAGAAGTTGACGAATCTCGGCATCCTCAAAGGCTCGCAGTTTGTAATCGACCCGGAGAAGATAGGGTATGAGACTTGTGCTTATATCGGACTGAACTTGAAAAATCCGGAGAGCTTCGACAGGGTGGTGAAAGAGCTGGAGAAGATACCCGAAGTTGTGGAATGCCATTACACCACGGGTGATTTTGATATGTTCATAAAGATATACGCTTTCAACAATCACCACCTTCTCACCATCATACACGACAAGTTGCAGCCGCTCGGGCTGTCGCGTAGCGAGACAATTATCTCGTTCAATTCGGCTTTCGACCGTCAGTTGCCCATCATGGATCTGCCGCTTGACGACAGTGGCGAATTTTGATGCGGCCTTGTTCGTGTACTAATGAACTTCTTTTCGTGGGCTACGTCGTGCGCGCGTAGTCCACGAAAGCATATCTGTATGAATGGCGTTCGTCCGCCTCATGCTCCTCACGGCGTATTTCTTGCCATCCATTGAAAGATGGGAAGAAAGCGTCTGCTTTTTCCGGGGTGTCGTCAACGAGTGTCAGCAGCAGTTCGTCGGCCAGTGGCAAGGCTTTGGCGTAAACGCTTGCCCCACCAATCACATACACGTCTTCATCCGTTTTGCAGCTTGCCAATGCCTCATCGAGAGAGGTAAAGCATTCGCATCCGGGCAGTTCTGTCACGGAACGGCTTAGCACAACGTTGCGTCTGTTGGGCAGTGCGCCTTTGGGCAGCGATTCAAATGTGCGCCGCCCCATCAGGATTGTGTGCCCTGTTGTCAGCGTGCGAAACCGCTTCATGTCATTGGGAAGCCAGTAAATCAGTTTGTTGTCTCGCCCGATTGCACCGTTGCGAGCCACAGCGGCAATTATTTTTACAGTCATTGTCAGCTTATTTTTATTTATATAGCATGGGAAAGGCTTTATCGTGGCAAGGCATTTTGTCTGTTGATGCCACAGTTCACACGGCCACGTCGGCTTTTATGTGTGGCCACGGGTCGTAGCCTTCGAGCCGGAAGTCATTGTAATCAAATGAGAACAAGTCTTTCACCTCTGGATTGATTACCATTCGTGGCAGGGCGCGCGGTGTGCGTGTCAATTGCAACCGCGCCTGTTCCAGATGGTTGGAATATAGGTGTGTGTCGCCCGTTGTCAGGATAAACTCGCCCGGTTTCAGTTCCGTCACCTGCGCCATCATCAGCAGCAGCAAGGCGTATGACGCGATGTTGAACGGCAGTCCGAGAAACGTATCGGCCGATCTCTGGTAGAGTTGCAGGCTGAGCCGTCCGTTGGCCACGTAGAATTGGAACAGGGCGTGGCATGGCGGCAGAGCCATGTCGGCTATTTCAGCCACGTTCCATGCGCTGACAATCATTCTGCGCGAGTCCGGCGTGTGCTTTATCTGGTCCACAACGTTGGCAATCTGATCCACCGTGCCGCCTTTGTAGTCTGGCCATGAACGCCATTGGTGTCCGTACACAGGCCCGAGCTCGCCGTCCTTGTCGGCCCATTCGTCCCATATCGTCACACCGTGGTCGTGCAGATAGCCGATATTCGTATCTCCGCGCAGGAACCACAGCAGTTCATAGATGATGGACTTCAGGTGCAGTTTCTTTGTTGTGAGCAGCGGGAAGCCGTCTTCCATGTTGAACCTCATTTGGTGTCCGAACACGCTTAGCGTGCCCGTTCCGGTTCGGTCGCCCTTGCTTACGCCATCGTTTATTATGCGTTCAAGCAGTTCCAGATATTGTTTCATGTCCTTAGTCTTGTTTCATTGTTGACATACCAGCGTTCATTCCATGCAGATTACCATAGGCCGCGCGTCCTCGTTTGGTGCGTGTGTACTCCTTATGCGCCACTCTTGTGGGTACAGGTTGTTGGCGCGTGAGCCGATGTTCTTTGCGAATCCAAGTGCCGCACCCTTGTATGTGAGCAGCACGATGCCTCGCGGAGTGCTTTCTTGCAGCACGAGAGGTTCGCGCCGCAGGTATGCAATGGCATCGTTGTAGTTCAGTTCCGCGCATCCGAACGCTTCGCGCCGCAGTCCGGTCGACAGCGCGAGCGAAGCGGCGGGCACTATGTCCCGTCCTTTTTCCCGTCCAATGGTGATGCCGGCATGTATCATTTGCAGTTTTGTCGATGCCACTTCGAAGAGTGGCGTTAGTGCATGTGGCGTGGCAATGATGTTTTGGTTGAAGCAAAAGAAATCATATCCATCGGGTTGCGACAACCATTCGCGCCCTGTTTTTGTGGGCGATGGCATTCCTTTCCGGTCGGATCTGCGCTTGCCGGCGTGTTGCGTGGCAGTCTGGCCGTCGGTCTTTCTGATTGCTGCCATAAACAGTCCTTCGCCCTTTGCCTTTCCCGGCAGGAAGCGGTATGCCAGCCCTTTGTATGCAGCCGACAGCGATCCGGCCACGCCCCACGCCGTCTCAGTTTCCACTGTGAGAGGCTCTCCACCCAATTCCGAACAAATCCAAGCCACGTTTTCTTCGTTCTCGCGGGTGTTCATTGTGCATGTGGAGTAGACGAGCAGCCCGCCGGGCTTCAGACACTGCCAAGCCTTGCTCACAATCTCGCGTTGCCTTGTGCAGCACCTTTCCACGGCTTGCAAGCTCCATTCGGCTCTTGCCCCCTCATCCTTGCGGAACATTCCCTCGCCCGAGCATGGCACGTCGCAGAGCATTGCGTCGAAAGTCAGGCCTGCGCGGGCGTAGTCGTCGGGCGTGTTGCACGTAACCACGGTTTCGGCACGTCCCCATTTCGCCATGTTTTCTGCCAGAATGCTTGCCCTTTGCGTCACTGGCTCATTGCAAAACAGCACGCTACCCTTTGGCAGGGCATCGAGCAGCAGTGTGGATTTGCCCCCGGGGGCTGCGCACATGTCGAGCATGGCCACCGGTTCTTGTATGTACTGCGCAATCACTTGGCTGAGAAACATCGACGATGCCTCCTGCACGTAGTACCATCCTGCGTGCAACAGAGGGTCAAACGTGAACTGCGGTCGTTCCTTTAGGTAGTATCCCTGTCCGCACCATGGCACGCGCTCACCAATAGGCGTGTGTCCCGTGCATTTTGCCGCGTTGAGGCGCACGCTCACGGATGGCTCTTCTGCCATTGCGCTCAACAGCTGCGAGCATTCGGCCTCGCCAAGCAAGAGGCGCATGGTGTCCACAAAATCCTGTGGAAATAATGTCGTTTGTGGCTTCACGTCTGCAAAGGTATATAAAGAATGCGACTTTTTACTCCGTATGGTAATAAATGTACCTACAATCATTAACGATTTCACCGTCATGCAAACAGTAGTCTCTCCAAGTGATGCCTGATGCGTAAATGACGGTTTTGCTGCCGCCATCAACAGAGCGGGAGGAATTTCAATTAACATCTTTTTTGCCGCGCAATATGGCGCAATATGCACAAATAGGCTACCTTTGTCACTGCATTGGTCGAGGCCGACATTACGGCTGGACAAAGGCAGACAACAGAATCAAACAATACATAATATATAATTACGGCAATGAGAAGCAGGACTGCTGAATGGTTTGAATGCAAAATTCGTTATGAAAAGACCACGGAAGACGGTATGCAAAAGAAAGTGACGGAGGCTTACACTGTGGATGCGCTCAGCTTCACGGAGGCAGAGCAGCGCATAATGGAAGAGATGTCGTCGTACATCAGCGGAGAGTTTGAAGTGACCGACATCAAGAAAGCCCCATACAAAGAAATTTTCTTCAGCGATGCCGACAGTGCCGACCGCTGGTATAAGGCCAAATTGCAATTCATCACCATCGACGAAAAGACACAAAAGGAAAAGCGTTCCAACGTGAACTACCTCGTAAACGCAGGCACGCTCAACGCCGCAGTGAGGAATATCGATGAGGTGATGGGCGGAACGATGATTGACTACGTTATAGCCTCAGTGGCCGAGACGCAACTTATGGATGTGTACGAATACAAGAAAAAAGAGGTGAATGACAAGCCAGAATACGACCAATAGCCAAGGCTGTGGCGTAGGGCAGCGGTTGCAAGAGGTACTTAGCACCCTGCCCTGCGGCGTGAAGCTCGTGGCCATAAGCAAATACCATCCTGCCAGCGAGATAGCAGAGGCTTATTCCGAAGGGCAGCGCATCTTCGGCGAAAGCCACGAGCAGGAACTTGCCTGCAAACATGAGGCACTGCCAAAGGACATCAGGTGGCACTTCATCGGCCACCTGCAAACAAACAAGGTGAAATTCATCGTTCCGTACATCAGCATGGTGGAATCGGTGGATTCGCTCCGCCTGCTGCGCGAGATTGAGAAGCAGGCTGCCCGCTGTGGCCGCACAATCGACGTGCTACTCGAAATACACGTGGCGCAGGAAGACACAAAATACGGTCTCTCACCCGACGAATGCCGCCAACTGCTCGCCGATGGGGAATGGCACGACATGAGCCACGTGCGCATCAGGGGACTGATGGCCATGGCTTCATTCACCGACGATGAAAACCAAATAAGGACAGAGTTCAACGCCGCCGCCGAACTGTTCGATGAACTGAAACAACGCCATTTCGCAACCGACGACTTTTTCTCCGAACGCTCTTGGGGCATGAGCAGCGACTATCGCATCGCCATAGAGTGCCGGAGTACGATGGTGCGCATTGGCACTGCCATCTTCGGGGAGAGGGAAAGGAAGTAGGATTTTGAAGTGTTTGGGGCACAGCCGATGGAACCGCCAAATGCGTTCCATTAGCTTTTTGTTAGCTTTCCAAACGCTTCCACCTTCCTGCGACATCTTGCCTGTCGCATTGCATCAACGTAGCCCGCTAACACTTTCTGCAAAAGCGACAGACAATCCACATTATTATATAACAGTATCGTTTCGAGCCATAATGCCCACTTTGGACTTAGCCATCGACATACTGAAATGTTAAGCGAAAGTCTTTCTAAGAACTTGTTTTGAATTTCCAAGTCAAGACGAACAACTTGCATTCATGCTTGGCAAGGGGCTTCAGGCAAGGGCTTCAACGATGGATAGCAGCTGTTCGATGGTGGCGGCTGAGCCTGCGGCAGTGCCATCGAGACAGACACGATAGCCTTCTTCGTCCACCACAATCGCGAGGCGTGGCTCATTGCTGTCGGTTGCCTCAATGCCTATGCGCCGCAGGGCCTTTCGCACCATCGCGCATCTGCGGTCATTCCCGACGAGCTGCGCCTGACGATTGCACTCGAATCGTATGGCAAACACGCCCGTTGCCTCATCGAAAACTACTGAATCGCGGCTGAAAAGCCGGGCAAGCGTGCCATTGAGCGCAAGGTCTTCGGGCGTACCCTCGGACACTTCCCCACCCTCGCCCAACAGCCACAGGCGGTCGGCTACCTGCAAGGCAAGCTCCAGGTCGTGCGTGGAAAGGAAGATGGCTTTCCCTGCCTGACGGCTAAGCCGATGGAGCAGGAGCAAGACCTCCACCTTGCTGGGGTAGTCGAGGAAAGCCGTTGGCTCGTCGAGCAGTATGACAGGTGTCTGTTGCGCAAGGGCCTTGGCTATCATTGCCTTCTGCCGTTCGCCGTCGCTTAGGGTGTTCAGCCTACGGTGGGCAAGTTCCGTAATGCCAACAAGTTCAATGGCTTCGTCTACGGCACGCCGGTCGTCGCTTTCGAGCGTACCCCAAAAACCTGTGTGGGGGTTGCGTCCCAATGCAACAACGTCGGTCACTGTCATGTTTGGCAAGTCCACCCGTTCCGTGAGAACCACGCCAACAAGCCGTGCCAACTGCTTGGCGGAGTATTCGCTTATGTCGCGCCCGTCCACACTGACCACGCCTTGCAGCCTGGGCTGGAACGCCGACAGCGTGCGCAACAGGGTTGACTTGCCTGCCCCGTTGGCTCCGAGGAGACAAGTCAGTTCGCCGGCGCGAATATCACCCGTGATGCCGCTGGCCACCGTCCGCACATGCCTGCCTGCCTTGTAGCCTATGGCCAAATCTTCCAGATGTATCATCAAACCTACCTAACGAAACAGGGGACACTGCGTCCCCTGTCTGCAAAAGTAACAATTATTTTTCGGCTATATGCCCACAAGAGCCGAGAAAGGTAGGTTGCGGCATTCAATTGCCATAGAAGCGGTTGGCGGCACGCAGCTGGTGACGCATGATGCTGAGGAACTCTTGGCTTTCCTGCAAGATGTTGAGGTAGACGAGCGAAATTTTAAGGTTCTTCATTCCACGGTCGCTCTGCATACGATCGTAGTGACACTTGCGAATCACGGACAGTCGATCCTTCAATGCATCGGCCTCGGAGAGAACCTCTTCATATTCCACAAAGCGTGTGGTTGAGAGCATGGCCTCGGTGCGTGTCATAAGCTCCGTCATTTTTTCCCTCACTGGACCATACTCTTCGGAATAGAGCTTCGGCAGCGGATTGAAGTTGTTGTCCACGTGCTCCTTTATCGGTTCAAGCATACGCCGCAGGCAATAGACAAACTGCGAGTCGCTGTTCACCCCAAGGTGATACCATGTGTTGCGTTCGGCGGCAATTTCCATCGGCACTCGCCGCAGTGCGAGCAACTCCTTGCGGCGGAATTTCTTCAGCTGCTCTTGCTCATTCTTCAGGTCGCGCAAGCAGCGGGAGAGTGCGTGATGGTCTTCAGAGGCGAGACCGTCTATTATCTTGTTGAACTGGTCGAGGGCAAAGCGGCAGACAAAACTCTGTGTGCGCGAGACGTGCTTCGTGAGCAAGTCCCAGACAATCTCCGGGTCACGAGTGCGCATCATAAGGCGGAAAATGTCGTCCTTGCCCTCTTCCTTCTGCTTCTTGCCGTACTGTATGTTGCTCCGCACGAGCAGGAACACGGCCAAGGCCATGAAAAGAAACATTGCACCGAAGCCTACGTAGTACATCACCAAGCACACGATGGCAGCCGCACCAAAAGCCACGCCGGCGGTGATGAACCATCCGCCAATCACCGAGATGACACCCGTCACACGGAACACGGCACTTTCCCTCGACCAAGCGCGGTCGGCAAGACTCGAACCCATGGCCACCATAAACGTGACGTAAGTGGTGGAGAGCGGCAACTTGTAGTTTGTGCCGAGCGTTATCAGCATAGAGGCAATCACGAGGTTGACCGCAGCCCTCACCACGTCGAACGCTGCCCCGTCTGCCAGTATGACATCCTCCTTGCGGAATCGCGAATCGACCCACACTCGCAGTCCACGGGGAACGAAACGTCCAAGTGCGCCGCCCGTGTCCTGTGTGGCGCGCACGATGCTGCGTGCAGCACGAGACGTGCCGAACATCTCGTCGCCCTCGTCCTGACGTGAAAGGTCAACGCTGGTCTTAATCACGTTCTGTGCCTTCTTCGATGTCGCCATTGCGACGACCATCACAAGGCCTGCCAGCATGAGATATAACACGGGAGTCCTGGCCGACGACATCAGTGAGGTCATCATAAAGGTTTCGTCGTTGCCACTACCATTGGCCGCAAAGTCCAAGTATGAATCCAGACCGGCAAGCGGCACACCAATGAAGTTTACGAGGTCGTTGCCGGCAAAGGCCATGGCGAGGGCAAACGTGCCCATCAGCACCACAAGGCGGAAAACGTTGACACGCAGCAAGTGAAGCACTTCCATGACCACAGTAGACCCCACAAAGGTGCAGGCGAGCAGCAAGGCGGTGTTCTCCTTAATCCAGTCCGTTGTCTCCGATGGCAGCAGCGGCGACTTCGCCAAGCCCTGAATGAAGATGAAGTAGGCAAGGCAGGTGAACGCAATGCCGCCGAACACAGCCACGGTGTAGCGCAGGTGCTTGGTGTAATTGAACGTGAATACCACGCGGGCCACCCACTGCACAATGACACCAAAGACGAAAGCAATAGCCACACTGACAAAAATGGCAATGATGACGCTCAATGCCTTGTCGCTGTTGAGCAGGTCGCTGAAACCGAGCGCAGGGTCGGCGTGCATCTTCAAAATGGCGATTACGAACGTGCCGCCAAGCAACTCGAACACGAGCGACACGGTGGTGGACGTTGGCAGGCCGAGCGTATTGAACACGTCAAGCACAATCACGTCGGTCACCATGACCGCGAGGAATATCACCATCACCTCGTGGAAATTGTAGTTTGCCGGTTGCAAAATGCCGTGGCGAGCCACGTCCATCATTCCAGCACTCATCACCGAACCGACAAGCACGCCGAGAGAGGCGATGATAATGACGGTCTTGAACTTGGCAACCTTAGCTCCGACTGCCGAATTCAGGAAATTCACGGCATCGTTGCTCACGCCTACGAAAAGGTCGAACACGGCAAGCAGCAGCAAGAACGCCACGATAATCAAATAAACGCTTTCCATAAAGATACTACATTGTATTATTTCGTGCTTAAATTTGCTGCAAAAATAGATGCCTTATGTTACATGCTATTTAATCATGTGTTTCGATTTCGTTACGAACCGACAAATGACCGAAGCCTGTGCGCAAGGGGGCTGAATCCGCAGGCACGAAAAAGATGTATGTAGTAGTTGTCGCTTATCAGTGACGGGGTGATAATCCTGAACCGTTACGGAGCAGCCGCCCTCAAGGTCGTAAACTTGGTAATTTTCCTATATGCTATCCTCACGAAAAATCTACTGCCACAAAATAAG
>CAZURD010000017.1:0-27814 GCA_964623445.1 uncultured Prevotella sp.
ACGACAAGGATTACGAGCATACCCTCGACGAGCCGCGCTTCATCGACCACGGCAAGGTGACGGCGGAAGTGTTCACGCCAGACAGCCGCATCCTTGAAATCAACTCCAAGTCGGGTCTGTATCCGCTCTACATGGCATACAGCATCTACCGCTCCCGCCTGAAAGATAGCACCACCTCTGCCGACACGCTTGAAGAACAGCAGGCAGTGTGGGACAAGGTTGTTGCCGAAAACATCTTTGTGGTCTGCAAGACACCTATGGCGAAGAGCATCACCAAGCGGACGCTCGTAGGATTCCGCAAGGCAAAGACAAACATGTGGGCACCGGAAGACCTCATAAATAAAATCAAGAATCAACCAGAACTTTTCATTAAGAAAGTACACGATTTAGTAGGAAACAACATGAGATTCAATGCAGTAGTGGGAAATCCGCCATATCAAGAAGTTGTTGAACAGAAAGAAAGTTCTAATGGTCAAAAAGTGAGCATTAGTATTTTCCAATATTTCCAAATGATTAGCGAAAGACTTGGAAAGTACACTTCATTAATCTATCCCGGTGCAAGATGGATTCATCGTTCAGGGAAAGGACTTGAAAAGTTTGGATTGGCACAGATAAATGATAGTCATTTGATGCTGCTGGAGTTCTTTCCATGCTCCACAGACGTATTCAAGGATGTTGCCATCGCGGACGGACTGTCTATCGTTCTAAAAGATATGGATAAGACAGAAAAGGGCTTTATATATCGCTATTCAAAAGGAAGTAAGATTATATCAATACATGCAGATAATCCATGTGAGGACTTGTTCCCACTCAATCCTAATGACGATGAGATTATCAGGAAGTTAGATAAGGTCATTAAGAAATATGGATGTTTGCACGATTCCGTTCTTCCTCGTAGTTTATTTGGCATTGAAAGCGACTTCGTAGAGAAGAACCCTTCTCTTGTCAGGGAATGTAGGGGGGGGATTTTTATTCAATCCTGATACAGAAATAAAGCTGTTTACCAATGACAAGGCAGGGAAAAGCGGTCGTGCTCGCTGGTATATAGCAAACAAGAATGTCATATCTTCGGGAACTGAGTACTTAGGACGATGGAAAGTTATTGTTTCAAGTGCGAACGCTGGAGGACAAAAACGAAGCAACCAAATAGCCGTGATAGACAACCATAGTGCGTTTGGACGTTCGCGAGTAGCATTGAAAACATTTGAGACCGAAAAGGAAGCACGTAACTTCTTGAAATATGCGACAAGCGAGATAATACGTTTCGCTTTCTTGATGACAGACGAATCTTTGACATCACTGGCTAAAAAGGTTCCTGATTTATTAGACTATACTGATGATAACGGCTATATTAATTACGGTAATGAGGATGTTGATATGCAGTTATACAAGTTATTTGGGATAGATGATATGCAGCAACAATATATAAAGGAGGTTCTATCTCTGAAAGTCAACGGGTAGATCTTGCCTCAAAATCGCCCCGGTAACCTTAATTATATATGTATAGCAGCAAATCACTGCCGCCATTTGACCGAAACGAATGTTAATAATCCAAGCAAAATCGAAGAAGAAAACAATTATCTCTACTAAGCAGCCACAAACATATATCTTTTTTTCGGGTGTGGAATATTATCCATATATTTGTATCGTAAAAAACGAGAGAAGTATATGAAAAAAAGCATCGTGTTTGTTGCAGTCGCCTTATCGTGCTACATTTCCGCCAACGCACAGTCGGCACGGAAGTGGACACTAAAGGAATGCATTGATTATGCGCTGGCCAACAATATCACATTGCAAAAGTCGAGGCTGACTAAACAATCGGCCGTGGAAGACTTGAAGCAATCGCGCGCAGAGCTGTGGCCGTCGCTAAGTTTCTCAACCAGCCACTCTGTCGGCTATCGGCCATGGGTTGACACAGGCATAAGCACCGTCAACAACGGAACGGTGTCGACAAGCGTCGACAAGAGCTATTACAACGGAAACTACAACCTAAGTGCGAACTGGACGGTCTGGGACGGCAACCAAAACCGCAATAACATCAAGATCAACAAGCTGACGGCACAACAGGCAGAGCTTGACTCGGCCACTACCGCAAACAGCATACAAGAGCAGATTGCGCAACTATACGTCCAAATACTCTACCTGAGCGAGGCAATCGTGGTAAACAAGCAGAGCTACGAGACAAGTTTAAAGAACGAGCAGAGAGGGCGCGAGATGTACGAGGTCGGGAAAATGTCGAAAGCCGACCTTGCGCAGCTCACCGCCCAGACGGCGCAAGACCAATACAGCATTGTGGAATCGGAGAGCAATCTCGCCACATACAAGCTGCAACTGAAACAACTTCTGGAAATCACGGGGCCGGCAGAGTTTGATGTTTACGTGCCCACAACCTCCGATGAGGCAGCTCTCGCCGAAATACCAGGCTTGCAAGAAGTCTACGAGGCAGCTCTATTGAGCCGTCCCGAGATTGAAAGCAGCAAGCTGGCCATTGAGAGCAGCGACCTAAGCATATCCGTGGCAAAGGCAGGACGTATGCCGACGCTCAGCCTGACGGGAGGCATCACGGCAAGCACGACCTCTATGGACGACGACAGCTGGGGCAAACAGTTCAAGACCAACTTCAGTACCAGCATCGGAGCGACAATCAGTGTGCCCATCTTCGACAACCGCAGTGCCAAGACTTCAATAAACAAAGCCAAGCTGCAATATGAGCAAAGCCTGCTCGACCTGCAAGACCAGCAGAAGCAGTTGTACAGCACGATAGAGGGATATTGGCTCGATGCCAACACCAACCAGCAAAAGTTCAAGGCCGCACAGGCAAGCGTAGAAAGCGAACAAGCCAGTTTCGACCTGCTCAATGAGCAGTTCAACCTCGGCCTGAAGAACATTGTCGAACTGATGACAGGCAAGAGCAACCTTATGAGTGCAAAACAAGAGATGCTGCAAAGCAAGTACATGACCATACTCGATCAGCAGCTTCTCAAATTCTACAAAGGCGAAACATTGAACATTTAATAATATAAAGACGAGAGAAATGAAAAAGATAAGCAAAGTGTGGATAGGTGTCGGCGTGATAATCGTAGTGGCACTTGTGGTCTGGTTGTTATCCACCAGCAAGAAAGAAAGCCAGATTTCATTCAACACGGCAACGGCAGAGAAATCCAATATCCAAAGCAGCATCACTGCCACGGGTACTATTGAGCCTGTGACATCGGTCACCGTGGGTACGCAGGTGTCCGGCATCATCAGCAACATATATGTAGACTACAACTCCGTGGTAAAGAAAGGACAGGTCATAGCCGAACTCGACCGCACTAACCTCATCAGCAGTCTCAACACGGCCAAGGCCAATCTGGCCAGCGCACAAAGCACGCTCGACTACCAAGAAGCCAACTACAAGCGTTACCAGACACTCTATGAGAAGGGTCTTGTGAGCGCCGACGAGTATGAGAGCGCACGCCTCAGCTACCGCACCGCATACGAGAACGTAGCCACTGCGCAAGAGAATGTGCAGACGGCGCAAACCAACCTCGGCTACGCCACTATCACATCGCCCATCGATGGCATTGTGCTGTCTAAAGAAGTGGAGGAAGGACAGACCGTGGCTTCGAGCTACAGCACGCCTGAACTCTTCACCATTGCACAAGACCTCACCGACATGCGCGTGATTGCCGACGTTGACGAGGCCGACATAGGCGAGGTGAAAGAGGGCGAACGCGCCATATTCACCGTAGATGCCTTCCCCAACGACACTTTTGAGGGAGAAGTAACACAGGTCAGGCAAGAGGCCACTACTGACGAGAGCGTCGTAACCTACGAAGTGGTGATTAGCGCACCGAACGCCGACCTGAAGCTCAAACCCGGACTGACTGCCAACGTCACAATCTACACGGCAGAAAAAGAGGGCGTGCTTAGCGTGCCGGCCAAGGCTCTGCGATTCACTCCGACCAAGGAAACAGTAGGCAACTACACCATCACTGACTGCAACGGCAAGAACAAGGTGTGGGTGCTCAACGGCAAGGAGTTCAAGGCTTACACTGTGCAGACTGGCATGTCAGACGGTACGCGCACTGAGATTGTCAGTGGAATAAAGGAAGGCACGGAGGTCGTCACCGAGATTGTAGAAGTCACCGATGATGAAGAGGTGGAGGCAGAAGAGACGGAACAGTCTCCGTTTGCTCCCGGCCCAAGGAGAAACGACAAGAAGAAGTGATGGCCATGAGCGATACGAAGAACAAAAATGGGAAAGTCGTCATCGAGTTGCAAGATGTCAAGCGCAATTTCATCGTGGGCAGTGAGGTGGTACATGCCTTGCGCGGGGTGTCGTTCAAGATATTCGAGGGCGAGTTTGTCACCATCATGGGCAAGTCCGGTTCTGGCAAATCCACCCTACTGAACCAACTCGGTTGTCTCGACACCCCATCGCAAGGAGAGTACATTCTCGACGGTGTGTCGGTGAGAACAATGTCCAAGTCGCAACGGGCTGTGCTGCGCAACCGCAAGATAGGCTTCATTTTCCAGAACTATAACCTTCTGCCAAAGACCACGAGCGTGGAGAACGTAGAGCTGCCACTGATGTACAACAACGCAGTGAATGCCAAGGAACGCCACGAACGAGCCGTCGCCGCGCTAAAGGCCGTAGGTCTTGGCGACCGCCTCTACCACCGTTCCAACCAAATGTCCGGCGGACAGATGCAGCGTGTGGCCATTGCCCGTGCATTGGTGAACGACCCCGCCGTGATACTTGCCGACGAAGCCACTGGTAACCTCGACACCCGCACATCATTTGAGATACTCGTGCTCTTCCAAAAGTTGCACGCCCAAGGGCGCACAATCATCTTCGTCACGCACAACCCGGACATTGCTAACTACTCCAGCCGCAATATCATGCTGCGCGACGGGCACGTAATCAGCGATGAGGTGAACAACAACATTCTCTCGGCGGCTGAAGGATTGGCCGCGCTTCCCGTTAACACCGACGAATAAGCTAACAAGTACAATGAACTATACAAACCTATTCAAGATAGCCATCAAGGCCATTGCTGCCAACAAGATGCGCTCGATGCTCACCGCATTGGGCATAATCATCGGAATAGCCTCTGTGATAACGATGCTCGCCGTGGGTCAAGGCACCAAGCAAAGCATACAGGCCAACATCGCTGAAATGGGTTCAAACATGATAATGATAAACCCGGGAGCCGACCGCCGAGGCGGCGTTCGTCAGGATGCGTCATCAATGGAAACCCTAAAGATGAGCGACTACGAGGCCATCAAGGAAGAGTGCTCATACATTCGCGCCATCAGCCCAGTGGTATCAAGCAGCGGACAGTTCATCTACGGAAACGAAAACACTCCGTCGACAATCTATGGCGTCAACCAAGATTACCTTGACATCCGACAGATAAAGGTGGCTGACGGCGACATATTCACCGATGCGGAGATAAAGACAAGCGCAAAGGTGTGCCTGCTCGGACAAACCGTGGTGGACAATCTCTTCCCCGACGGCAGCGACCCCATTGGCAAGGTGGTGCGTTTCAACTCCATACCGTTCCGTGTCATAGGCGTGCTCAAAAAGAAAGGATACAACTCCATGGGCATGGACCAGGACGACCTCGTGCTCGCTCCGTACACATCTGTCATGAAGCGCATTCTCGCCCAGACCTACCTAAGCGGAATTCAATGCTCTGCCATCACTGAAGGTATGACGGACAAGGCCACCGAGCAAATCTCCAGCATACTCCGCCGCACCCACAAGTTGAAGGATGCTACGGAGACGACAGAAGCCGACGAGGATAACTTCACAATTCGTTCACAAGAGGAGCTGTCCTCCATGATGACGTCCACCACGGACATGCTCACCATACTTCTTGGTGCCGTGGCCGGCATATCTCTATTGGTCGGCGGCATCGGAATCATGAACATCATGTATGTGAGCGTCACAGAACGCACACGTGAGATTGGTTTGCGCATGAGTGTTGGTGCGCGAGGCATAGACATCCTCAATCAATTCCTCATCGAAGCCATACTGCTAAGCGTTACTGGTGGCATAATCGGAGTTTTTCTCGGCATCTTGGCATCCTATGCCATAAAGACTTTTGCCCACTGGCCCATAGCGATTCTTCCATGGACCATCTTTGCAAGTTTTGCCGTATGTACGGGCACGGGCGTGCTCTTCGGCTGGTATCCCGCTAAGAAAGCCGCAAAACTCGATCCTATCGAAGCACTAAGATATGAATAGCCCAAGATCCGTGTGGCTGATTCACATCGCAGTGTGGACTGTGATAGTCCTCTCGCCGCTCATGTTTATGAACAACGGCGAGGGGATTTCACCTGCCCATTTTGCGGGTATGTGCATAGTGCCGCTGTCGTTGATGATCGTGTTCTATGTCAACTACCTCTGGCTCACGCCGTACCATTTCGCAAATGGAGACAAACGGTTCTACTGGGGGGTGAATACCATTCTGATATTGGCCATAGGCATTGGCCTGCACATCTGGATGGAGAGCACCAAGCCCGACCACGACGAACACCCTGAGAGGTTCGAGAAAGAAGACTTCAAATTCATTTTTCTCGTGCTGCGCAATATGTTCAACCTTGCAGTCTCCGTCGCCATCGCCACCACTGTACAGTTATCCATGCGCTGGCATGCCTCCGAGGCTGCCCGCAGGGAGGCTGAAGTCGCACGAGCCAATGCCGAACTTAGCAATCTCAAGGCACAGGTCAACCCGCATTTCCTGCTCAACACCCTCAATAACATCTATGCCCTCGTGGAGTTTGATGCCAAGCTGGCACAGGAAGCAATCCTCGAACTGTCAAAGCTGTTGCGACACGTGCTATACGACAACGAACAACGCTACGTGGACTTAGAAAGTGAAGTGCAATTCATTCACAACTATGTCAGCTTAATGAAAATAAGGCTTGCCCCAAGCGTCGATGTAAAGGTTGAGACAAACATCGAAAAGCCCTACTCCGCACGCATTGCGCCTTTGATATTCATCTCCCTGATAGAGAATGCATTCAAACACGGTATCAGTGCCACCAAGCCAAGTTTCATACACATCCGCATAGATGCAGACAGCAAGAATATCATCTGTCTGATTCGCAACAGCAACCACCCAAAGGACGCTGACGACCGAAGCGGCCACGGCATCGGCTTGCAACAAGTGGCAAAGCGTCTTGAACTCATGTATCCCAACCAATATGAATGGGAAAAAGGATCGTCGCCTGACGGAAAAGAATACTCATCAAAAATTACAATCCATGATACTAAAATGCGCAGTAATTGACGACGAGCCTTTGGCCGCCGAGTTGATGGCCAGCTACGTCTGCAAAACACCGTTTCTGAGTCTCATCGGCACATATAACAGTGCCAGTACAGCAATACGCAACCTACGCGACCAGCCTGCCGACCTAATCTTCCTCGACATACAGATGACGGAGCTTAGCGGTGTCGAGTTCGCCAAGATACTCCCCAAGGAGACAAAAATCATCTTTGTCACGGCATTCAACCAGTATGCCATTGAGGGTTA
The DNA here is from genome assembly GCA_964623445.1 of uncultured Prevotella sp. Taxonomy (GTDB): domain Bacteria; phylum Bacteroidota; class Bacteroidia; order Bacteroidales; family Bacteroidaceae; genus Prevotella. The sequence goes on from CAZURD010000017.1 coordinate 7,530, forward strand.
CAAAGTTGGGGCAATAGACTATCTCCTCAAACCCGTGAGCTACGATGATTTTCTCAAAGCCGCCAACAAGGTCAGCGATTCGTTAAACACGAAGAACAGGCAAGAGACTTGCCGGAAAGACAGGTTCGTATTCGTGAAGAGCGACTACAAGCTCATCCGTGTCAACCTCGATGACATTCTCTATATTGAGGGGCTGAAAGACTACGTGCGAATATACCTCGCAGACGGCACAAAGATTATGTCTCTGATGAACATGAAGAACATCGAGTCCTGTCTTCCAAAGCCAGAGTTCATGCGCACTCACCGTTCTTACATCGTACACATGTCAAAAGTCTCATCCATCGACCGCTTCCGCCTTGTGCTCGACGAGAATCATTTGCCAATTTCCGAGACCTACAAGGATGAAGTGCAGGCCTACCTCGACCGTCACACGCTTATGTGAGCGGAAGCATCGCTGTACGCCTTCTATGGCGGGCGATGCACGCCTCATGCTCTTGCCGACACGAAACGGCGGTGCGAATAGGTAATGTGAACCGACGTGGACTGAAAAACATACGAGCAAATAAAAGGAGACTTGCCGAATTTGTAAGTCACAGGCAAAGAATGCTTGTAGACGACAAATTCGGCAAGTCTCCTTTTATTTTTACAGCGGGCGTTCTCTCCCGTCGCTTATGTCATTTCAGCAGCTTTTCCTCGATGGCTTTCTTCAGTTCCTCTTTTGGCATGAACCCCATCGTCACGAACGGTTCACCCGTGGACGGAATCCACAAAAGCATCGGTATGCTGCTCACGTTGAATGCCGCTGCCACTTCCTTTTCCTGATCTACGTCCACCTTGTAGAAGCTAATCTTTCCCTCATATTCTTCTGCAAGTTCGTCGAGCAATGGCGAAAGCATTTTGCACGGCGGACACCACGTTGCATAAAAGTCAACTATGGCAGGCTGCGAGCCTTCATACTTCCATGTGGTTGGGTTCTTCTCAAAGTCATAGACACGGCTGATGAACTCTGCCTTGGTCAGATGCGTGACTTCCGACTTTGCCTCCTGTTTTTCCTCCTGCGGCTGCTTGGCACTCCCCGCGCCACATCCAGGTGTCACAAATAGCACCATTGCGAGTGCCAACAGCACTCGCATTGTGCCTCTTGCCGATGGTATTGTAATGCTCATGGCTTATTCTGGTCTTATGTCTGTGGCTTTCAGCTGTTCAGCCACTTCTGCGTTTATCTTGTCTGCAAACTCCGCGATGGTCATCACACCACGATCTTCCGCTCCCTGCTTACGCACGCTCACAGTGCCGTTGGCTTGCTCTTTCTCGCCCACAATGGCCATGTAAGGTATGCGCTTCAACTCATTGTCGCGCACTTTGCGGCCTATTTTCTCGTTGCGCAGGTCGAGCGTTGCGCGCACGCCGGCATCATCAAGTTGGCGCGCCACTTGTGCGGCGTATTCGTTGTACTTCTCCGAAATTGGCAAAATGGCCACTTGGTCAGGAGTGAGCCACAGGGGGAAATGCCCTGCCGTGTGCTCTATGAGTACGGCGCAGAAACGTTCCATCGAACCGAAAGGTGCGCGATGAATCATCACGGGCGTCTTCTTCGTGTTGTCATCGTCGGTATATTCCAGCTTGAAACGCTCCGGGAGGTTGTAGTCCACCTGTATTGTGCCGAGCTGCCAGCGACGTCCGATAGCGTCCTTCACCATGAAGTCCAGCTTCGGGCCGTAGAAAGCGGCCTCACCATACTCCACCTTTGCCTTCAAGCCTTTTTCGCGGCAGGCCTCGATTATGGCACGCTCGCCTTTCTCCCACACCTCGTCCGAACCGATGTACTTCTCCTTGTCATTGGGGTCGCGAAGAGAGATTTGAGCCTCAAAGTTGTCGAAATGGAATATGGAGAACACGGTATGGATGATGTCCATCACGCGCAGGAACTCTCCTTTCACCTGATCGGGGCGGCAGAATATGTGCGCATCGTCCTGTGTGAACGAGCGCACACGTGTCAGTCCGTGCAGCTCTCCGCTCTGTTCGTAACGATAGACAGTGCCAAACTCTGCGATGCGCAGCGGCAGATCCTTGTAGGAGCGTGGTTTTGAGGCAAACACCTCGCAGTGGTGAGGGCAGTTCATCGGTTTGAGCATATACTCCTCACCCTCCTCCGGCGTATGTATTGGCTGGAAAGAATCCTTTCCATAGTGAGCATAGTGACCGCTGGTGACATAGAGGTTTTTGCTTCCGATGTGCGGAGTGATCACCTCCTGATAGCCATAGCGCGACTGTATCCTGCGCAGCATGTCCTGCATACGCAGGCGCAGTTCCGTGCCTTTGGGCAGCCAGATGGGCAGACCCTTGCCCACGCGGTCAGAGAACATGAAGAGTTCCATCTCGCGGCCTATTTTTCTGTGGTCGCGCTTCTTGGCTTCCTCAAGCATCGTGAGATACTCGTCGAGCATCTTCTTCTTTGGGAACGTTATGCCATAGAGACGCTGCATCTGCTCGCGCGATGCGTCGCCGCGCCAGAAAGCTCCTGCCACGCTTGTCAACTTCACGGCCTTTATTGCACCCGTGTTGAGGAGGTGCGGGCCTTTGCAAAGGTCGGTGAACGCTCCCTGCGTATAGGTCGTGATGCTACCGTCTTCAAGGTCTTGTTCAATGTGCTCACACTTATAGGTCTGGCCAGCCTCACCAAACTCGCGCAAAGCATCGGCCTTGGCCACCTCCTTGCGCACCACAGGCTCTTTCTTGGCAGCCAGCTCGCGCATCTTGTCTTCTATCTTTGGGAAATCGCCCTCCTTTATCATCTCGCCGTCCTTGAGAAGCACGTCGTAAAAGAAGCCGTTCTCCACGGCAGGGCCGAAGCCGAACTGTATGCCCGGATAAAGTTCCTGCAATGCCTCGGCAAGCAAATGGGCGGAAGTGTGCCAGAAAGCGTGCTTTCCCTCGTCGTCGTCCCACTTATACAACTGTACAGTGGAATCTTTCTCTATGGGGCGGTTCAATTCTACGGTCTCACCGTTCACGCCACAAGCCAACACATCGCGTGCAAGGGCGGGTGAAATGCTCTCTGCAATTTGCAGACCGGTCACCCCTTGTTCATATTCGCGGACAGAGCCGTCTGGAAATGTTATTTTTATCATCGTTGACTAATTTGTTCATTTGTTCAGCGCACAAAATTAACCATTTAATTCTTAACGTGCGCATTTTTGCACCGAAAAAGTACTATAACACCCGCTGACAGAAACCCAATTCTGTCAGCGGGACATGACATCTTTTCTTTAGAGAGTAGCGTCATTCTTAGCTCTGTAACGAATCGTGTGGGTAATTGCGTATAGATTCAACGTTATACGTTGTGCAGGCTCATTTTGTGCAAAAAGGAATGGAGCATTCAGCAGCAACTGACATCTAAACAAAGAGCGGGAACAGGGCCAGGGAATCCCCCACTCTTTCAAAATGCACGATTTTATCCTGCGTAACGTACAGATATGCAACGATTTGCAATTGATGCCTTATTGCCTGCCAAAACAGCACTCGTTGGCCTCCAATAAGGCATTTATCGCATTGCAATAAAGCATCCGTTGCATTGAAATAAGTGTCGCCGTCAAGTTGGAATAGTAAGGTTGCACATAGGATATAGTCACATACACATGAAGACATAAATTGGTAGCATTGGAAAAGATTAACCAACTCCGTCTTCAGCTTTTAATGTTTTTAAAGCCTTTTTCTTTGCTGCTGCTATGCTTCGTGGTGTATCCTGTGGCAGGATGCCTAAACAAAGTATCAGTTCCCTACATAATTCCGGGTAAGGCGCGCATAGCTTTACGGCAAGTTTTATCATCACGGAACGTGTACCGCTGTTTTCTTTCAAGCTCGTCAGATGGGTCAGACAGTAATCCAGCAAATCACTATTTGGTTCATCGCAAACGGGAAGGGCTGCAAGAATCGACAATACCAGCCTTCTGTGAAAACAAAACGTTTCGGAAGTGGCGATACGAACCAATTCGGCATATCGCGGAAGCAGATACCGCCTTTTGTCCTCTTTTGAGAGATAAGTGAGTATCCTGCGATGATTGCAGGCTTGTGACATCATTGCAAACATATTTTTAACGCCGCATTCATCGTGGTGCAGTTCATGTGCCTTCGCCATAACCTGTACTTTTGAAAGCCGGACATCCAACGACTGTATCATATTCTCATCATTTTTCTGTTTCTTTATAAAGAATCCGCGAACAAACAGTCTTTTATGCAGCCTGCGGCATTGGTATAGTTACTCCCCATGATTGCATTGTTCCAGCCAGTTGTTCGTCACCATGCTATCACTGATGTCAGAAAGTCGACTTCGTGGTCGGCGTAGTCGTCCAGGAGTAGATGTTCCACGTCGTGCTTTGTGTTTATCTCCTTTTAATGGTTTGGCTTTTACGGTTCATCATTTCTTCGACAAAGACCTGTTCGCCCTGTTCCTTGATATAGCGGATGCAGGCGTGGCGATCCGAGTTGAACAGAAAAGCGAATACTTTGCCTATCCAGTTAGAAAACAGCTTGCACTCTTTTGTGTCGTGAGGACATTCGGCACAAGTGCTAAACCTGTTGCTGGCGCAGCACGAGCGGATTTTGCACCAGACCGCTTTCTCGTTTTGTTTGCAACCGGGACATTTCCCAGTAAGGAATTTCCGGCACGCTTCACAGTAAAGACCGCAAGCGGCAATGTTTCGTGTATTTGCAGTGATTGGTTTCTTGATTTATAATCAAAAAGAATAAACCGAGAGGATGGCACGAAGTAATTGTTCTGCTTTCATGGGGCAAAGGTACGCAATATTCTTGATACATCATGGGACTACAAATCAGATATATCTGTTGCCCCCCTATTGTTGGTTGGAATATTCGCAAAATTCAGATTGTAATAATAGAAATAGGAGGCAAACGCCAATGGTTTTGCCTCCTATTTGTTTAGTTGAATGCTTTGTTATCTTTGCCTCTATACAACTGCGGGAACGCTGTGAGCGTATGTCAATTATTCACAGACCCACCAACAATGTCGAGCAGCTCATTGGTTATGGCTTGCTGCCTACTCTTGTTGTATTGCAGGTTGAGTTCACGCAACAATTCGTCAGCATTATCCGTGGCTGTTTGCATAGCCACCATGCGCGCAGCATGTTCACTGGCGTTGCTGTCAAGCAGCGCTGTATAGAGCATCAAGTGAGCCATCTTGGGAATGAGCAGCGTCAGCACAGTGTCAATGTCAGGCTCAACGATGAAATTGTCATTGAGCGGCTTGGCTTCCGCGCTTACTTTTTTTGTGGTCTGCCCCCTGCGGCGCAGATACTCCTGCGACTCCCGCGTGGCCACTTTAGACGTGAGGTCGCGTTCGTGATCCCTGTTCAACTCGGTGGTGATGTCGATTGGCAGATAGGTTTTTCGTGTCAGAATCTGTGAACCTACGCTTTTGAAATGATGGTAAATCAGTTCAACGCGGTCAAATTCACCTGAGACAAACCTGCGTTCCAACTCTTGTGACAATGCAATGCAGTCCTTGACGTTAGGCCGATCATTCATCGAAGAGAAATTGCCCATGACTTTCACCCCAAGTTTGGCCGCTTTCTCTGCAACCTTGCGGCCAACGGGATAGACCATGATATTGTCCGCGCCAAGATGACGATACTCGTCTATGGACTGTTGCAGCATCTTGATGACGTTCGTATTAAAACTGCCACAGAGACTGCTGTTCGATGAATACACCACAAAAGCCACTTTCTTCACTTCGCGCTCCACCGAGTAGACACTCGAAGCATCGGCCTCGGACGCAAGGAATGTCTTGAGGATGTGTTCCAACATGGTTTCGTAAGGGAGCATATTCTCAATCATCACCTGCGCGTGGTGCAGCTTCGATGATGCCACCATCTTCATTGCACTTGTTATCTTACGCGTGCTGTTGACAGAGGCTATACGAGTCTTAATCTCTTTGAGCGATGGCATAGGCTATTGCTTTTTGTACTGTCCGGCTATGTCGGCCATCACACTCTCAATGATAGATGTAGTTGCATCATCTATTTTTCCGCTGCTGAGGGTGTCGATTACTTCATGATTGGTAGTGCGAAGTTTTTCGAGGAATGCATCTTGGCACTCGCGAACCTTCTCAACTGGAACATCGTGCATCAGCCCGTGGGTTCCGCAATACAATATTGCGATTTGCTCGCCAACGGGCATCGGGCTATACTGCGGCTGTATGAGCAGTTGATTGTTCTTGCGCCCTCGGTCGAGTGTCATGGCTGTCACGGCATCCATATCACTTGAGAACTTGGAAAAGCTCTCCAACTCACGATACTGAGCCTGATCGATCTTCAGCGTACCTGCGACTTTCTTCATACTCTTGATTTGGGCAGAACCACCTACACGCGACACCGATATGCCAACGTTGATTGCGGGGCGGAAGCCTTGGTTGAATAGGTCGGTCTCAAGGTAAATTTGCCCGTCCGTGATGGAAATGACGTTCGTTGGGATATATGCCGACACGTCACCTGCCTGCGTCTCAATGATAGGCAGTGCGGTGAGTGAGCCACCTCCTTTCACGTGCCCTTTCATGCACTCAGGCAGATCGTTCATCTGCTCGGCCACTTCCTGCTGGTCTGTAATTCGGGCAGCACGCTCAAGCAAACGGCTGTGAAGGTAGAACACATCGCCAGGATAGGCCTCACGTCCTGACGGACGGCGGAGGATGAGCGAAACCTCTCGATAGGCCACAGCCTGCTTCGAAAGATCGTCATATACCACAAGGGCGGAATATCCACGGTCACGGAAATATTCACCTATGGCAGCACCTGCGAACGGTGCATAGTATTGCAAAGCCGCCGGATCGGCTGCTGTTGCAGACACGACGATGGTGTATGGCAGTGCTCCGTGTTCTTTCAAGTTCTGCACCAATGCAGCCACGGTAGAGGCTTTTTGGCCAATGGCAACGTAGATACAGTAGACAGGTTTACCTGCCTCGTACAGGCTCTTTTGGTTTATGATAGTATCAACGGCGATGGCAGTCTTTCCCGTCTGACGATCGCCAATGATAAGTTCGCGTTGGCCTCGCCCAATGGGTATCATGGAGTCGACTGCTTTCAAGCCTGTCTGGAGAGGCTCTTTCACCGGTTGACGGTATATGACACCTGGAGCCTTGCGGTCGAGCGGCATTTCAAAAGCCCCCGTAAGGTCTATGGCTCCCTTGCCATCGATGGCTTGTCCGAGGGGATTGATGACGCGCCCAAGCATATTGTCATTCACACGTATGGATGCGATGCGTTTGGTACGCTTCACCACCATGCCCTCTTTAATGCCAGCGGTTGGGCCGAGCAGCACGCAGCCAACGTTGTCTTCCTCAAGGTTCATCACGATGGCCATCGTGCCATTCTCAAACTCCAACAGCTCGCTGGCTTCGGCATTGCGCAGTCCATAGATACGAGCAACGCCATCGCCGACTTGCAACACCGTGCCCACCTCATCGAACTGCTCCTTGCCACCGATGCCCTTGAGCTGCTCAAGCAGCACTTGTGACACCTCGCTTGGTTTTATCTTATCTGACATTTGCTTATCGTAGTTAATTTGAAGTGTGCGGGCGCAGCAGGATGCGCTTTCCTCAAAAGCCAACAAGAACGATTGTGGAATATAACGAATCCTGTTGCCCGCAACCTTACGTATCAATAATCATGCTTTGAACTGTGTCAGGATGTTTTTGAGCTGTGTTTTGACACTCATATCCATCCTGTATGTGTCGTATTCGAGGACAAATCCGCCAATAATGTCGGGGTTGATTGCGGTCTCAAACTCCACAGTTCCCTTTGTCTTGCTCTCTACCATCTGCTGTAGTTTACGCCCCGTCTCTGGACTTACTGCAACAGCGGTGATGAGCTTGCCACGGATGATGTTCTTCTGCTTTCTGTAAAGCGTTAAGTATGAATTGGCCATGAATTGAACCATAGTCTCACGGTCTTCATTCAGAACAAGCCTGATGAAAGATTCCGTCATCTTGCTCGGAGAACCTCCGGTGGCGGTCGTGAGAATCTTTTCCTTGGTGTCTTTAGAGATCATCGGGTTATCAATCGTAAGCCTAATCTGTGGCACATCAATGTAGCTCTTTGCCAAGGACTGCATCTCGTGGTAGACCCTGTCTTCGATTTTAGCGTCGGTACTGCCCTTGAGCAGTGCCCTCGCGTATCTTACCGATATTACTCCTATGTCCATAGCTTATTTTTTGTTGTAAGAAGAAACCTCATCCAGCAGTTTGTCAATCATTTCCATCTGCTTTCCGTCTTTGGCCAACTCCCGACGGAGTATCTTTTCGGCCACCAATACGGACAGCTCAGCCACTTGGGCGCGAATCTCACTTATTGCGGCGAGCTTTTGGCTTTCTATTTCAGCCTTAGCCTCTGCCACAAGTCGGTTTCCCTCCTCGCGAGCTTTGCCCTGAGCCTTTTCCACAATGGCATCACGAGTGGCGGCAGCTTCCTTGAGAATCTGCGCCTGCTTTTCGCGAGCCTCTTGCAGGATGGATTCGCTTTCTATCTTGATGTTGGCTAGTCGTTCGTTGGCTTCATGTGCCTTTCGAAGGCTGTCGTCAATGTACGCCTTGCGGTCATTGACCATCTTCACTATTACCGGGAATCCGTATTTCCACAGAATCCACAGCACGATGAAGAACACTATCGCCATCCAAAACAACAGACCAAAATCCGGTGTTACTAATGACATAAGCTGTTGATGATTTCTATTTGCCCTAAAATGATTAACTGCAAAAAGCAGATTTACAAGAAGAGCGCAAGCGCAGCAATGACAACGGCGAAGAATGCCACACCCTCCACCAGAGCCGCAGCGATAATCATGTTGGAGCGAAGGTCTCCCATCTTCTCAGGCTGGCGTGCCATTGCATCCATAGCCTGTCCTCCAATCTTACCGATACCAATGCCTGCACCTATTGCTGCCAAACCTCCGCCCACGGCGGCACCCAATTTTGCAACTTCCGCTGCCAATAACAATGAAATCATAATCGTAATTTTTTAATGTTGTTTTATTGTTTGTCCGTATTTCAATTCTTCACCTCTTCCCCATGCACATGGGCAAGCGATATAAACACCGCGCTGAGCAGCGTGAACACCAATGCCTGTATGAAGCACACCAGCACCTCCAAAAGCATCATGAACACACTCAAGAGTACACTAACCACCGTCATGCCAACGCCTGCTGCAACATGGATGCTAAACATAATAAATATGATACAGGCCAAAGACAACGCTATGATATGCCCCGCCAGCATGTTGGCAAAAAGACGAATCATCAGCGCGAACGGCTTCGTGAAAATACTGATGAACTCAATGAAAGGCATCAATGGCACCGGTACTTTCAACCATGCTGGTACCTCTGGCCAAAATATGTCTTTCCAATAAGCCTTCGTTCCTGTGACATTGGTAATCACAAACGTACACAAGGCAAGGAAGAACGTGCACGTTATGTTGCCCGTAAGGTTTCCGCCTCCAGGAGGGAACGGCACGACTCCCATTATATTGGCAATGAAGATAAAGAAGAAGCACGTGAGCAAATAAGGAGCATACTTGTCCGCTTCCTTTCCCAATGCCGACTTCACCACTTCATCGTACACATACATAATGAACATGTGCATAAGTCCGACAAAACCTTTCGGAGCCGGATCGTCAGGCTTGTGCTTCTTGCACCAGCGGGCAGGAACCAACACGCATATCAACAAAAGCACGGCATCAATGAACAGAACCACCACCGTCTTAGTTATCGATATGTCGAACGGCCTTACCTCCGCGCCATCGATATTCTCGCAAATTTTGTTCTCATTGGCCTCGCTTCCCGAAATGTACAGTCCATAGGGGCCGGGGCGATTGCCATCTGCATCGGCCTCTTCGGCAAACTCGCCGCTTGAGAACACGTGCCAACCTGTCGAGCTTTTGACTATCACAGGCAGATGGATTACCACCGGATGATCAAACATAGTTGTTACATGCCACTCATAGGCATCCTTCACATGTCCCCACAAGATACCTTCCACATCCACGCCGCCTGCACCACCCGACTCTTCCTCCTGGGCGTTGGCCGACAAACAGCCAAGCAGCACGGTCAAAATGCAAAGCAAATGCCTAAAATATCTCATATACCTAATAACCTTTTTTATTTACATTCCGTTCTAAGCGTGCGAAGAACACTCCATCAAAAGCCATCAGCACGATGTAAAACACCGCGAAAGCCACCGTGAAAGCTATTATAGTATCACGATTCGAAGTCAAAGCGCAGAACGCTACTACAACCATCACCGCGCTAAGCATCCGTATGGCCGATGCCGCGAGATAGAATCGTGTTAGTGCCGTCGGCCTACGCGCCGCAATCCGCCATGTCGCACCATAAGCGATGCTCGAAACCAAGGAATACACCACGCACACAACAAGTGGAGCAATGTATTCACCTTTGTCACAGACATTAATCCCTACAAAGGCGAGTAACGCCATGCCTGCTATCAACCACAAGTTGTACTTGTCATGTCGCCGTCCGATAATGCTTATCAAATCCTTGTCCATGACAGCTCAACTTACTTCGACGCAAAGGCTTACTTCATTCTTTTGCACCTCAACGAAGCCACCACTGATAGCCAGCTGTCTTTTCCCCCTTTCCGTGGTGTATTCCACCACTCCCGCCTGCAAAGACGATATTATCGGCGCGTGATCATTGAGGATTTCAAAGCTCCCTTTCGTCCCTGGGACGAGTACGCTTTTCACCTCGCCGCTGAACTCAACCTTTTCTGGAGATATGATTTTCAATGTCAATCCCATGTCTGCTCCTCCGAATGTCAATGACCTTTCGCGGCCTCCATGAGCTTCTTGCCCTTGGCTATGGCATCGTCTATCGTACCGACATTAAGAAACGCCTGCTCTGGCAAGTCATCGACTTCGCCATCAAGTATGGCGTTGAATCCTTTGATCGTATCTTCTATCGGAACCATCACTCCAGGCAGTCCGGTGAACTGTTCAGCCACTGCAAATGGTTGCGAGAGGAAACGTTGCACGCGGCGGGCACGGTTGACAGTGAGCTTGTCCTCATCGGACAGTTCGTCCATACCGAGAATTGCAATGATATCTTGCAACTCCTTGTAGCGTTGCAGTATTTCCTTCACTCTTTGTGCACACTCGTAGTGTTCCTTGCCCACAATCAGCGGGTCGAGTATTCGCGATGTACTGCCGAGCGGATCAACAGCAGGATAAATGCCAAGCTCCGTAATCTTACGGCTAAGCTCTGTGGTTGCATCAAGATGGGTAAACGTGGTGGCAGGTGCGGGGTCGGTAAGGTCATCGGCTGGCACGTACACTGCTTGCACAGATGTGATAGAACCTTTCTTTGTCGATGTGATGCGTTCTTGCATGGCTCCCATTTCGCTGGCGAGTGTCGGTTGATAGCCCACGGCCGATGGCATACGTCCCAACAGAGCCGAAACCTCAGAGCCTGCCTGCGTAAAACGGAAAATGTTGTCTATGAAGAACATTATGTCGGTAGCTTCACCGTTCTTTCCTCCATGGTCGCGAAATTCCTCTGCGATGGTCAGTCCAGAAAGAGCGACAGATGAACGTGCTCCAGGTGGTTCATTCATTTGACCGTAAACAAGCGTTGCCTGTGACTTTTTCAGTTCTTCATGGTCAACAAGCGACAAGTCCCACTTGCCCTCGTCCATTGCTTTCCTGAACTTGTCGCCATAGCGTATCACGCCCGACTCAATCATGTCTCGGATGAGGTCGTTGCCCTCACGGGTACGTTCACCGACACCAGCAAATACAGAATATCCACTGTGTCCCTTTGCGATGTTATTGATTAGTTCCATGATGAGCACCGTCTTGCCAACACCAGCACCACCAAAGAGTCCGATTTTGCCACCTTTCATGTAGGGTTCAAGCAGATCGATGACCTTTATGCCCGTGGCAAGCATTTCTTTTCGGGTGGAGAGATCCTCAAACTTTGGGGCTTCTCGGTGTATGGGATAAGCTCCCGTCATATCGAATGTGGACATGCCATCGATAGGTTTGCCTATGACGTTCATCATCCTCCCCTTGATTTGTTCGCCCGTTGGCATCTTTATCGGTGAACCCGTTGAAATGACTTCCAGCCCACGTTGCAGGCCATCGGTATTGTCCATGGCCACGCAGCGCACCGTATCTTCGCCTATGTGCTGCTGCACCTCCACCACGAGTGTGCGCTTGTCCGGGCGCACGATGGTTAAGGCGTCATTGATTTTAGGCAACACCTTCTCGGCATCCTGTCCCTTTGTGTCGAAATACACATCAATGACAGGCCCGATAATTTGGGAAATGTGCCCTGTGATTTGTGCCATAATCTTTATAGTTTTATTGTTCTAACATCATCTTTAAACTGTCACAAAGGTAGCAATAAAAATCGGAAACCCAATGCAACGTTCGCGTTTTATTGTTAATATATTCCAAACTGAAGATTTTGTGCCATCAGTGTGGAACGTTTGGAAATGGAATAAAATACGCATTCTGGCTTATATGACAGCGTTATTCCAACATCCGTCCGTTTCTACGGCAAGTGCCATATCCGCTCTGTGTTTTGGACGCTTCCCAAGCATAAGGCCATATTCTGCCGGACTATTTCAGATGCTCAATTCGTCGAGCACTTTTATTAGTTTCATGTCGAGGGGTTTGTCCGTGCGTATGGCATCACTGAATGGAACGTAGACCACTTCGTTGTTTCTCACGCCAATCATCACGTTTCGTTGCCCCTGCATAATGGCCACGATTGCGCCAACACCTGTACGGCTTGCCAGTATGCGGTCATGTGCAGACGGGCGTCCACCGCGCTGCAAATGGCCAAGTATTGACACGCGCACATCGTATTCAGGAAACTCCTTACGCACGCGTTCTGCATAGTAGAGTGCTCCGCACTTTGGGCTTTCCGACACGATGACGATACAGCTCTTCTTCGATTTTCTTATGCCGCGCTCCATGAATCTGGCCAGCTGATCCACGTCTGTGGAGTCTTCGGGTATGATTGCAGCTTCTGCACCACAGGCTATTGCGCTGTTCTGGGCAAGGAATCCAGCGTCGCGTCCCATCACTTCTACGAAGAATATGCGTTCATGGCTCTGTGCTGTGTCGCGGATGCGGTCGACACATTCCACAATAGTGTTCATCGTCGTGTCATATCCGATGGTGAAGTCTGTACCGTAGAGGTCGTTGTCGATCGTCCCTGGCAGTCCTACGCACCATACGTCATATTCAGCGGCAAAGTCACGAGCTCCTGTCAGCGAGCCGTTGCCGCCTATTACGACAAGTGCATCAATTTCTTCTTTCTGTATTGTTTCGTAAGCCTTGGCCTTGCCTTCGGGTGTCATAAAATCCTTGCTTCGCGCGGTTTTGAGGATTGTGCCGCCTTGCATGATTATTCCACTGACGGTCTCCGTCGTCATCGTTATCACTTCTCCGTTTATCAGGCCGTCGTAGCCACGATAAATACCTTTGACGGTGAAGCCGTTGCAGATGCCAGCGCGTGTCACGGCCCTGATGGCAGCATTCATCCCCGGCGCGTCTCCGCCAGAGGTAAGCACTCCTATTGTCTTGACTTTTGCCATTTCTTGTTATCTTTTGTATTGGTTATTGGATTTATCTTCCAGTCGTTCTTTCGTTCATTGTAAGACGTTGTATTCTGCCCACAGAGCCAGCAGCCCAACCATCCATCCGGCCAGAACTTTGGGCGTGCAGTGTCTGAAATACCACCCCACGCGCATCCGTTCCAATTTCATCAAGGCTAGACCGCTGGGATTGGCAAAACAAAGCAAGCATCCACCAACGGCTGTAGAGTATGCAGTCACTTTCCAGAAAGCTCCGTTTTCAGCGAAACAGGCTTCGTATGCAGTCTGCGCAGTCTCTGATATTGGGAACATAAATATGCCAGCCATCATCACCGCAAATGAGTCGAGCACACCGCTGAGTAGGCCAGATGCAGCTCCGAGTAGCCATACATCATGGACGTTATTGTCTATCCAATGTGCCATTATTGGCAATGCGCCTGTTTCGCACAGCACACTCATACTGAGCATCACTCCTATAACGAAGAGCATCAGTTGGATGTTACCATACTGCAATGCCCCAGGCACACGACGCTGTATCATTTGGTCAGCACTCATCAGTTTGCGATTGAATATCTCGTTGACAATCCAAAGCAACGAAAGCACACACATTGCTCCGAGAAATGGGCTTAGTTTTGTGATGCTGTGAAATGTTGGTATGAACCACAATCCGCCGATACCCACGATGAGCATCACGATGCGCTGCCAGCGATTGAGATTCGTGTCGTCTCCACGGTATGGTGACGTAGGCCACTCTACATCGAGCCTTTCCGGCAGGTCTCGGCTTAGGAGAAGCGTCGTCACCACCCATGCCAGAACAGCGGGGGCTGCGAGATATGCAGAGAAATTGGAGGCTGTAGCCGCGCCATCACCCCATAGTATCACGCCGGCAGGGTCGCCAATCACAGTAAAGCAACCGCCTGCGTTGGCCGCTAGCACTATCGCACACCCCACAATCATGCGTTGACGCCGACTTTGCACAATGCTGCGCATGATTAGCAACATCATGGTCGTGGTAGTGAGATTGTCAAGGTTTGCCGATATGATAAATGTGGCAAACGTTATGCTCCATAACAACCGTTTGCTGTTGCGTGTGCGTATCCACTCACTTATGAAGTCGAAGCAGCCGTTGCTATTGAGTATTTCCACGATGGTCATTGTGGCCAAGAGGAACAGCACGATGGCTGCCGCTTTGCCAACGTACTTTAGAAAGATGCTATCATATATGAAGTACTTCACGACACGGCTGGTCGGCTTGCTTCCGTCAAGAAATTCAAGATATTCCGCTGGGTGTTGGCTCATTACAAAATCCGTACCATAACAGATGTATAGCACCCACCCCAAAGTACCGACGAACATAGCCACGGCCGCCTTGTTTACGTTTGTCAGGTGTGATGTGGCCACCAGCAAACATCCGCACAGCATTATTAATACTATAATCAGAGTCATGGCTTTCTCAATAAACTTGATACAAAGATAGCATTCTTTGCCTGAAAAAGGTTTGGTGGCTAACAAAAAAACACAGTTTTAACGTGATTTTAACCCAGCAAGTCTTTAAGTGTCAAGCTCGATCTCTTACGTGTTAACATTAGGGGAAGTTTATGTCTTTCAACATTAAACTGCACCACACGAAAGCCAACAAAACGTTCGGGGTGCTTCTCTATATGAAATGCGGTTATAAACAAAGCCCCAGCATCGTTGACCTAGTAAACAGGGGAAAACAATAGCACACTAGTCGAAAGAGTACCATAATATAGGAGACTCAGATATTGGCATGGATGAGAATGTGGGGCAACTATGGCCATTCAAGGGTGACTTGGGGCTTAAAAGCGAAATGCGCCTGGTGCAATATCACTCATACAAAAGTGAGGTCGACAAGAAGTTCCGGATGTTAATAGACTGGGATTTTACAGCAGAAGCCCCAAACCACAAAAGGGCGACAGATGTGACACAGATAGAAATCGGATCTGCCAAACTTTCTCTTTCTCCGATATTGGATATGTTCGACAGCGGGATGATATCATACAAGCTACCGCAAGCGTCTGGAAGAACATCATATAAGGCAAAGCATGTTTCGCAAAGGCAACTGCCGTGATGATGCCGTAGTGGGAAAAAGAAAAGAGTCCGGTATAATACCGAACTCTTTCTGTTACGGAATAATGTTTTACTTGTCCACGTTTTTGGGCACTTCTGTTTGAGATGCCCTCTATCTAGTAAGCAAAATGCTATGTGTCTATTGCTTCACCTTTGCCACGATAGCCTTGAAAGCCTCGGGATTGTTTACAGCAAGGTCGGCAAGAACCTTACGGTTGATCTCGATGCCTGCTTTGTTGAGAGCACCCATGAGAACAGAGTAGCTCATTCCCTCGAGGCGTGCGGCAGCGTTGATACGCTGAATCCACAGCGAACGGAAATTACGTTTCTTGGTACGGCGGTCGCGGTAGGCATAAGTGAGACCTTTCTCCCATGTGTTCTTGGCTACAGTCCAAACGTTCTTGCGCGCTCCTATGTAGCCGCGGGTGAGTTTCAGTATTCTCTTCCTCCTCGCTCTCGAAGCGACGTGGTTTACTGATCTTGGCATAGTTTTCTTTTTTTAAGAGTTCGACAATGTTAGGATTAACGGAGAGCCAACAGGTCGCGCACCTGCTTCAGGTTGTTACTGTTCACGATAGTCGCGTGTACCAAGTTGCGCTTTTGCTTCTTAGTCTTCTTCGTGAGAATGTGATTGTGGTAAGCATGGCGTCTCTTAATCTTACCCGTTCCAGTGAAGCGGAAACGCTTCTTTGCGCTGGAGTTTGTCTTTACTTTTGGCATTTTTTTGTTTGTTTATTTGTTTACTTACTGTGGCAACGCATATACCGGGCGTTACGCACATCTTTCCTTTTCAGTTCCTGCAATTTGGCAAGTTCACTCGCCTCCCTGCATTTTTTTCAGAGCCTCGGGGCTTATCCTCGCGTTGACGAGCAGTCCACCACTGGTCGGCTTTGTCTGTCCCTCGCCTGATTCCGCGTTCTTTTCCACAGCAGCATTAGTTGCAGCTGCGCGCTTCTCGCGATCCATGGCCTGCTGGCTTTTCTTAGTCGCACCTGCTTTCTTCGGGGCTATATAGATGAACATCTTCTTCCCCTCAAGGGATGGCATGTGTTCCACCTTGCCATATTCCTCCAAGTCATTGGCAAAACGCAGCAACAGAACCTCGCCTTGTTCCTTAAACAGGATGGAACGACCGCGAAAGAACACGTATGCCCTCACCTTGTTGCCATCTTCGAGAAATTCCTTGGCGTGCTTCAGTTTAAACTGATAATCATGGTCATCCGTCTGCGGCCCGAAGCGGATCTCCTTCACCTCCACCTTTGCCTGCTTGGCTTTCAGTTCCTTAGCACGGCGTTTCTGCTGGTAGATGAACTTGGAATAGTCAATGAGACGACAAACAGGTGGATTCGCATTTGGTGAAATTTCAACGAGGTCAACACCTTGCGCCCGCGCCATGTCTAACGCTTGGCGCGTAGGCATAACTGTTGACCCGCCCTCATTCACAATTCGGACTTCACGCACTCGTATCTGTTCGTTGACACGATACTGATTCTTCAGATTGTCATTCTTCATTCAACTATTTTTGGAATCGCGTGCAAAGGTAGCGTTTTTCTAACAAACAGCAAAAACTTTTCATATCTTTTCTCCTTTGATTTTGCACGACATTCCGCCAACGGGTAAACACTATATATCCTTTAATAAATCTGGCCTCAACCTGCGTGTGCGTTCCATAGCCTGCTCCAATTCCCACGCTTTTATCTTGGCCTCATTTCCACTTAGCAACACTTCCGGCACGCGCCATCCTTTATATTCGGCAGGACGCGTATATATAGGTGCGGAGAGCATGTCGTCTTGGAAACAGTCGGAGAGCGCACTCTGTTCATCGCCTATCACGCCCGGTACTACACGCACGATGGCATCGGCCATTACCGCAGCGGCCAGTTCGCCACCTGTGAGCACATAGTCGCCAATGCTCACCTCGCGCGTGATGAGATGGTCGCGCACCCGCTGGTCGACACCCTTATAATGCCCACAGAGCACAATCAAGTTTTCCTTCATAGACAATTCGTTGGCAAGATGCTGGTCGAACCGCTCGCCGTCGGGCGAAGTGAATATAACTTCGTCGTAGTTGCGCTCTGCTTTCAGGGCTGATATTGCTCGGTCGATGGGTTCACACTGCATTACCATGCCGGCGAAACCGCCGTATGGATAGTCGTCCACGCGTCGCCATTTGTCTGTGGTATAGTCACGAAGGTTGTGCAAACCAATCTCCACAAGCCCCTTGCGCTGCGCCCTTGCAAGTATCGACTGATTGAGAAAGCCCTCAATCATCTCGGGCAAAACGGTGATAATATCAATTCTCATCGCTGCAAAATTACTGAATATAGTTTAAAAGGAATCTTCATCTGCGTTAATAAAACAAAACCGCGAGCTGTTTACCCAGCCACAATTTGCGCGTTTTTTTTGTACATTTGCATAAGACAATGCGTACCCAGCTTCATCGCCCGATGCGCTACGGACGGTCGCTAACAAAGAGACCAAATTTTCAAAATCATCAACCCTAAAACAAAATCAGACTTATGTCAAAGACCATCGATTTGCAAATAGCCAAGAGTCGCAGGCTGATAGACGGCCTAAGAAGCAACCAAGATGTAATGACTCGCCTCAACATTTCCGACAGCGAGCTTTCGGCAATGAGCAATATGCTCGAAGAACTCGCCGTGATGGGACGCGAGTGCGACGAGCTTCGCGGGAAAATGTCGGTCAAAGTCAAGCAGTCCAACGAGCTTCTTGCCAAGATAAAGGACGAATTTGCCACGAAAAAGAAACTCGTCAAGGTCAACTATCCGCAGGCAGATTGGCTGCGCTACGGCGTCGAGGACAAGCGTTAGGCCAATTGAAACAGCCGTCACGACACGGCTTTCAGCCCCACGACCGATGCGATGAGCGTGGCCGTGAACAGCAACCGTGCCACGGAGACCGGTTCATGGAGAAAGGCTATGCCGACAATCACTGTGCCAACAGCCCCAATGCCCGTCCAGACGGGATAGGCTGTACCAATGGGAAGCGTCTGCGTGGCCTTGCCGAGCAACACCATGCTAAGCACCATACTTACCACAAAGCCTGCGAGCCACATCCATTGCTCTGTCCCGGAGACCATGCGCAACTTGCCAAGACAAAAGGCAAAGCCTGTCTCGAAAAGCCCGGCCACTATAAGGAAAAGCCAACTCATACTTTCTCTCTTTACATTTCGTTTTCGTCGGCAAAGTTAGCACTTTGTCGACGAAAACGGTATCATACACCAAAGTAATTCTTCACCTGCATAAAAACGGGGTGTTTACGTGTGCCATAGACGGCAGACAGAGGTACGTCCGCACACATTTTCTGCTACATCCAAAATGCAAAGAACAACGCCCAACGTCACCACAATCCCTTATCCGCAGAGATTGACACGTCACGACTGCCTATCTTGCAGACGATACAAACATGAATTTTGCCTGATTTTCTGCCATCGTATGTGTACTGACAGCATCAATTACGCAATAGGAATGACTACCTTTGCACAATAAAGCGGGGCAAACCGTACACCGCTACATCAAAACGAACAAAGATAAAGACGATGAAAATACAGACAAACATTGCCTTGACTACGGTCGCCACGTGCATTGCGACCAGTCTAGCATCGTGCATAGAGAACCAACAAAGGGCGTTGCTGGATATTGCGAATGAAGTGGCTGCCGTCGTGGAAGATGTGAGAAGCGAGGTACAAAGCACCACTGCGGACGAGCGAAAGACCTTATATCTTGCCGATGCGGCCATCGACGGACTGGAAATTCCAGCAACAGGCAACACCACGGACGAGCAAATATTGCGCCGCACGGGCTATACAACATCTTATAATAAGGAAACGAAACTTCCAAACTGGGTGGCATGGCATCTCACTGCCGACCACACATCAGGCCCGTACAGCCGCAAGGGAGTGAGTTTTGCTGAGGATGAGGACGTGGCCACGCCGCGTGCAACAGACACGGACTACAAACATTCAGGCTATGACAGAGGACACATGTGCCCGTCGGGTGACAACAAGTGGAGCGCGGAAGCCCAACGGGAGTCGTTTCTCTTCACAAACATCTGTCCGCAAGAACCAAACCTCAACTCAGGCGACTGGAACGAAATGGAGATGCAATGCAGACGATGGGCCAAGGAATATGGCGACCTGTACATCGTTTGCGGCCCAATACTCTACAGCCAGAAGCACAAGACCATCGGTCGCAACCGCGTGGTAGTGCCAGAGGCTTTCTTCAAGGTGGTGCTACGCACCGACAGCGGCCAGCCCAAGGCCATAGGGTTCATCTACAAGAACGCACCCGGCAACCGTCCTAAAGGGGACTACGTGAACACGGTGGATGAGGTGGAGCGCATCACAGGCTTCGACTTTTTCCCAGCGTTGCCCGACAGCATAGAAGACAAGGTGGAGGCAGAGGCCAATTGGGCCGACTGGGAGTGAATGGACATAAGGATGCTACGCTCGAGCGGCCACGAACATGGAACAGCAGAAGCTATCTTGGGACTTTTGACTCCTAATTTCCAAGCTCCCTGTTCTTAACTTTTTTCCTCACGTCCCTGAGACGGC
>CAZURD010000018.1:0-19666 GCA_964623445.1 uncultured Prevotella sp.
AAGAAAATTGAGGCGCAAACGAATTTAGTCGCTATATTTGTGGTCTGGTGGAGGTTCGCTGTCCACGGCTCGGCCACAGCCTGTCGGGGAGACGGCGTGGCATTGTGGCAGCCCGTGACGGCATGTGACTTCACGTGGGAAAAGAGTGAACAGCTGCGGGCTTTCGTGCCTGCGGCAAAGAGAAAAACGTCAGATTATGAAGAGGAGAATCGAGTTCAGCCTTGTCTACCGCGACATGTGGCAGTCATCAGGCAAGTTCCAGCCGCGCCGCGATCAGTTGGAGAGAGTTGCGCCGGCCATCATCGACATGGGCTGTTTCGCCCGCGTTGAAACCAATGGCGGGGCGTTTGAGCAGGTGTGCCTGCTCGCCGGCGAGAACCCCAACGCTGCAGTGAGGGCGTTTTGCAAGCCGTTCAACGAAGTGGGCATCAAGACCCACATGCTGGATCGCGGGCTTAATGCCCTGCGAATGTATCCCGTGCCCGATGACGTGAGGCGGCTGATGTATCGCGTGAAGCACGCGCAGGGCGTTGACATCACCCGCATATTCTGCGGGCTGAACGATGTCCGCAACATCATACCCTCAATACACTGGGCAAAGGAGGCCGGCATGACGGCGCAGGGCACGCTCTGCATAACAACGTCGCCAATACACACGGTGGACTATTATGCCGATATGGCCGACCGGCTCGTGGAGGCCGGAGCCGATGAAATATGCCTGAAGGACATGGCCGGGATAGGGCAGCCGGCAATGCTCGGCGCACTCACCAAGGCCATAAGGCAACGGCATCCCGACATCACAATAGTATATCATGGGCATTCAGGCCCGGGACTGTCGATGGCCTCAATCCTCGAAGTGTGCAACAACGGGGCGGACATCATCGACACGGCCATAGAGCCGCTCAGCTGGGGCAAGGTTCACCCCGACGTAATATCCGTGCAGAGTATGCTGCGCAATGAGGGCTTCGACGTGCCCGACATCAACATGAACGCATACATGCAGGCACGCTCGCTCACGCAGGAGTTCATCGACGACTGGCTCGGCCTGTTCATCAACCCGGCGAACAAGTACATGTCGTCGCTGCTGCTCGGATGCGGCCTCCCCGGAGGCATGATGGGCTCGATGATGGCCGACATGGGCGGCATAAGGAATGTCATCAACGGCATACGCCGAGGCAAGGGCGAGGTGGAAATGACGATGGACGACATGCTCGTAGCACTGTTCGACGAGGTGGCTTACGTCTGGCCGCGCGTGGGCTATCCGCCATTGGTCACGCCGTTCTCACAGTATGTGAAGAACATCGCCCTGATGAACCTGCTCACTCAGGCGCAGGGCAAGGGACGTTTCGTGATGATGGACGACTCCATGTGGGGCATGATACTCGGCAAGAGCGGCAAGGTGCCGGGCGAGATAGCTCCCGAAATTGTGGCCTTGGCCGAAAAGCAGAAGCGCGCGTTCACCACCGACGACCCGCACACCCTGCTCACCGACGCGCTCGACGGCTTCAGGCAGGAAATGGAGGAGAAAGGATGGGAGACAGGCGAGGACGAAGAGGAACTGTTTGAGCTGGCCATGCACCCCGAACAATACCGCAACTACAAGAGCGGGCAGGCCAAGAAGAACTTCCTTGCCGACCTGCAAAAGGAGAAAGACGCACGCCTCGGCTCGGCACTCTCGCCCGAACAGTTGGCTGCCCTGAAGCACGCCAAGGCCGATGCGATAGTCGCCCCGCTCGGCGGACACCTCTATTATGAGTTCAGCGGTTCGAGCGAGTGCGCCCCTTGCGTAGAGCCTTTCATCGGACAGCACTACAAGGAGGGCGACACGTTTTGCTACATTCAGGCCAAGTGGGGCGAGATTGTCCCCGTGCCATCCGACCTCGGCGGCAAGCTCGTGGAGATTTCGGCGCATCAGGGGGCTAACGTGCGGCGCGGCGACATCCTCGGATGGATAGAGAGAGACGACAAGTAAATGAATTTTAGGCGGTAGAGCGGCGTGCCAATAGGCAGCCAACGGCAATCGGCAACGGACGGTTTGCTGCCTGCGGCTTCTTCTTGGCGCGCGCTCGTTCCGGCTAATGATGGGCGAAGAAAGATGCTTGCAAGTAGGATTCAAGACATAATAGAGAAGCATTACCCCGAAGACAACGACTTGCGGAGGCTTCTCTTGCGCCACAGCCGCGACGTGGCGCAAAAGGCATTGGACATTGCGCGGCGACACCCGGAGCTGCATCTCGACGACAAGTTCATTGAAGAGGGGGCGATGCTCCACGACATCGGCATCTGCATGACCGATGCACCGGGCATCCACTGCCACGGTTCAGATCCCTACATACGCCACGGCGTGGACGGGGCTGCCATGCTTCGCGCGGAGGGAATGGAGCGGCACGCCCGCGTATGCGAACGCCACACGGGCGCGGGCATCACGCAACGGCAGGTGGAAGAACAGCGACTGCCACTGCCATTGGCAGACTACACGCCGGAAACGATGGAGGAACAAGTGATTTGCTATGCGGACAAGTTCTTCTCAAAGTCGCATCCCGACAGAGTGCGCACGGTGGACGAGGCGGCCAAGAGCCTGCGGAAGTTCGGCGAGGAGGGCGTGGCTCGCTTCATGCGCTGGGCTGCAATGTTCGAGTGAAGCAGGAAGCGGGCAGCCCTGTGCCATGCCGCGTTATTTCAAGTACGGCGTGGGATGGCGTTTGTTATACGGAAAGGCAGCCTCGCTTAAAACTCAAAACCAAGGTTGATGTAGAAGAAAACTTTGCGCGTATTGCTGCAATAACCGACGTTTGCGCCTGCTGGTCCAAACAGCGAGTCGTATGCCCACGACAGCTGGTAGCCGTGAAGCAAGGGATTCTGCAACAGGTTTCGCGGTTTGTCACCATTTAGGGCGAAGGCCATTCTGAATGCAACGTAGTTGTTGTCCACTATGCGCTGCTGCATTTTCAGGCCGGCGGCGATGAAAGAATTGCGCGTCATTTCCACGTTTCCCATGCCAGCAAAGGGCAGCTGCTGCTCAAAATAATGACCGGCGAAGTCGCCTCCGATGAAGTTGCCGATGGCCCAAGGCAGTTCGTCGCAAATCAACATGCGCCCATAAGCCATTGGTTGCAATGTCAGACGGTTGCTGAGGCGCAACGCCACGCGCCAGTTGGCGGACACTGCGTGTATCGGTTTCCCAGAGTTATAGCTCACGAAATTGTCTGTGTAGAGCGAGTATCCGGCCTCAAGCATTGCGCCGTGTGTGGTGAAATAGCGGTTGTTCTCGGAGTTGTAGTGCAGCCAGAGGTTGTAGCTGATAAGGTTCTTGTCGTCGAACAGGTAGCTGCCGGTCTCCTTTCCGTAGAGCGTCGTGCCGTAGTTGAAGTTCTCCCAGCGTGCCACTGCGTCAAGCGAGAAATTGCGTATGTTGAGGCTGAAGAGGCCGAGCTTCACCGAATTGTAGTGGTATGTGATGTTGAAGTCGCGGTCGCCTTTGTCGTAGATGTTGATGTCGTTGTAGCGGTAGGTGTATTCAACGAACCATTTGCTCCTGTTCAAAGGCATCACTGTGGCAAGGATTTTGGCCATGTACCGCCGCCCTAATCGTCCCGTCACGGATATGTCGGCAGGCTTTTTCGTCGGTAGGCGGAACGCGCTGTAGGCTTGCAAGGCAACGGTCTCCTCTGTGTCGAAGCGCACGCCGAGGCTGAGCTGGGTCGTGGCGCGCTTCCCAGCACTTACGGTGAGCCAGTATCCGCTAGCCATCAGGCGCAGGTTGTATTCCGCAGACGAGTACATCAGGTCGGATCGTAGGGCAATGATGGCGTTCTCGATGCGGTCGATGGTTACGCTGTCGCCCTCGGACAGGCCATATTTGCGGGTGATATATCTCATGTCGGCATCGCTCACTCCGTCGAAATCGACAGCGGCAAGGCGTATTTTGCTGGGCTTGCTTATCCCAGCATGGCGGTGTGGCGACGTGGTTCGGACGGAATCGATGCCGAGTTCTTCCCTAAGGGCAGTCAGTGCTTCCCATTGGCGCATGGCCGCCTGCTCCCCACGGGCGACGAGTGTGTCGACGGCTCGCGTGTTGAAGCTGGTGGAGGAGTAGCCCGTCACGTCGACGGCGATATGAATGTCGGTGTTGTCCACGTTGGCTTCAAACTTGTTTTTCACGTTGAAGTCAACGAGTTGCGTCAGTATGTCGAGTCCAGATGAAAGCTCGGATGAGGTTCGGGTGGGCTTTAGCAGCGTCACCCCAATTACGATGTCGGCTCCCATGCTGCGGGCAACGTCCACAGGATAGTTGTTTTTTAAGCCGCCGTCGACAAGCACCATCGAGTCGATGCGCACGGGGGTGAACACGCCCGGTATGGCCATGCTCGCCCGCATGGCCTGCGACAGCCACCCGTTGCGCATTACCACCTCGGAATAGTCAACCATGTTGGTGGCCACGCAGGCAAAGGGTATAGGCAAATTGTCGAAGCGGATGGAGTCGTGATAGCCCAGTGTGAGCCACGAAAAGAGCGAAGACAGGTTGTGTCCAGAAATCAGTCCGCCGTTGCTTTCGATTCCGCCTTGCCTTATTATAGGGCGCGATAGCAGGTAAGTGGCTTGGTTTTTCTTCTCCTTCAGACTGAGGTTGCGCATTTCCAGTTGGTCGGACAGGAGGTAACGCCAGTCTTGTTGGTGTACGAGGGTGTCGAGAGTGGTGGCGTCATACCCAATTGCGTAAAGTCCGCCGACAAGTGCTCCTATGCTTGTGCCTACAACATAGTCGACGGGTATGCCGGCTTTCTCTATTACTTTGAGCACGCCGATGTGTGCGAAACCTTTCGCTCCCCCTCCGCTCAACACCACGGCAACTTTCTTTCGTGGCGTTGTCTGCGCTGTCGCAGGGCCACATAGCAGGGCAAATAGCAGTGTCATGGCAAGCAGGCGGCAGAATGCCAAGCCCCTCTTCGCCAGCCATTGCGGTTGGCGAAGGTGTCGTTTGGAATGGTGTCCAAAGCCTTTTGCCATTGGCAAGTGTCTGCTATGTCGGCAGCGGGTCATGTGGGTTGATGCCCCTCGAAACGCCGCTGTGCCAACGTTTCGTATTTCGTGCCGGGGCGGCCGTAGTTTGCGTATGGATGTATGCTTATGCCGCCGCGCGGTGTGAACAGTCCGGTCACTTCTATGTACTTCGGGTTCATTAGCGCGATGAGGTCTTTCATAATCACGTTTACACAGTCCTCGTGGAAGTCTCCGTGGTTGCGGAAACTGAAAAGGTATAGTTTCAGGCTCTTGCTTTCCACCATGCGCTCCCCCGGAATGTACATTATCACAATCTCAGCGAAGTCGGGTTGCCCTGTGATGGGGCACAGCGTGGTGAACTCGGGGCAGTTGAACTGCACCCAATAGTCATTCTCCGGGTGCTTGTTTGCAAATGTTTCAAGCACTTCCGGGGCATAGTCGGAAGCATACTCCGTGGTCTTTCCGAGCGAGCGCAGCCCTTCGGCGGAGCGTTGAGATGAGCTTGTGGTGTCCATGATTGCAGTGTGTTATGGTGTAGTGGGGGATGCTTCGTGTCAGCGTCCCAACTTGAATATGTTGTAACTCACGTTCTCGTCGTAGACATCGACACCCTCATGGCGTTTTGTCAAGGCAACGACGCGAATGGTAACGGGCAGTGCCACGACTTCATACAGCGTCTTTAGCATCACCTGCGAGATTATCAGTGACGGCATTTGGCTGAGCGGAACGACGCCAAGGAGTGCCAGCGGGAAGAACACGACGGAATCGGCCAGCTCGCCAAACACTGTGCTGACGATGGCGCGGAGCGAGAAATGGCTGCCGTGCGAGGACACTTTCATGCGGCTCATAACGTAGGCATTGATGAACGAACCCACCAGAAAGGCCACGAACGAGGCTGCCGCCACGCGGGGAGCAAGGCCGAATATGGCATGAAAGCCATTCTCGTTGTCCCAAAACGGAGCGCCGGGTATGGCATCGGCCAAAGCTCCGAACACAACGAAGATGAAGTTCATGGCGAATCCCAGCCAAATCAACAGCCTTGCACGGGCGAACCCCCACACTTCGCATACGCAGTCGTTGATGATGTATGACACGGGGAATACGAGCAGTCCGCCCGTAATCGTAATGGGGCCAAAGACCATTTGTTTGGTCTCCAATACGTTTGCCGTAATGAGGCAAACGCTGAAGAGCGTGCCGAAGAACATGAACAGCACGCTCACTTGTTGCTTATTCTTTTCCATTCTTGTTTTTTTGAGAGGAGGTTAGGCAAGCACTCCTCCCCCGCATCCTCCTTTTGAGGGGAGGATAGCGGGGATGGTGTTGATGTTTTTGTCGTCTTTTGTGTCAGGGTATGTAGGCCGTCGCCCGTCATTCGGTTGCGGCTTGCCTTGTCGTGTTGGCCTCATTCGGCGCGATGAAGTCGGAGTAGGTCTCCAATAGGAACTGCCTAAACGCTCCTTCCTCGCTTTTTTCCACGCATTCGGCCACCACATGGCCGAACTCTGCCTCAAGGCTGTCGATGCAAAGCATGGCGCACCTCAGTTCGTCGACATTCATGTTGCCAGCACCGATGCGCTTGGCCACGGAGTCGATAGACATGCCTATCGGTACAGTCTGGCGCATGAAGCGTTGCAGTCGTCGGTTGTTCGCCGTGCCGGAGGTGCGTGCTTGTTCGGGCATTTCAGACAGTCGCAGCTTGATTGTGCCTGCTTCGAGGAAGAATGGCTTGTCGAGCGTTGGGTTGTTTGGGCAATGCACGAATGCGATGCGTGCCGTGTCCGTCTGTCCCTCAAAGCTGAATTTCCCTGCGTTGGCTATGGCCGTGTCTATTGGTTGACCTCCCCACATGTCGGTGGAGAGGAAGAGTGTGTCGCCATCGGCGAGTGATTCAGACGTTCCCTCCACCTTGTAGGCAGTGCTGTGGCACGCCGCCAGTGTCAGTCCGATGGCAGCCGTCAGTGCGACGCGCATGGTTTTGGTGGCCATTCTCTACACCAGGTACTGGCTGCTGATGCTTTGGTTGTTGATGACGCGGCGTATTGTCTCGGCGAACATGTCTGCCACGGAAATCTGCTTGACCTTTGCGCAGCGGTTCGAGTATGGTATGGAATCGGTGAATACTATTTCTTCGAGCGAGGAGTTCTGCACGCGCTCGCTTGCCGGGCCGCTCATCACGCAGTGTGATGCACATGCCCTCACGGTGAGCGCGCCTGCCTCATGCATTATGTCGGCAGCCTTGGTGATGGTTCCCGCCGTATCTACCATGTCGTCTATGACCACGACGTTTTTCCCGCGCACGTCACCTATGATTTGCATACTTTCCACGACGTTGGCCCGTGCGCGTGTCTTGTTGCACAGTACGAGGGGGCATCCGAAGTACTTAGCGTAGGTGTTGGCTCTCTTTGAGCCGCCTACGTCGGGCGATGCTATGACCAAATCTTTCAAGTGGAGGCTTTGCAGGTATGGCAGGAGCACTCCGGAAGCGTATAGGTGGTCGACAGGCACATCGAAGAAGCCCTGTATCTGGTCGGCGTGTAGATCCATTGTGATGAGTCTGTCGATGCCCGCCACGCTCAGAAGGTCGGCCACGAGCTTTGCGCCGATGCTCACGCGCGGCTTGTCCTTGCGGTCTTGCCGTGCCCATCCGAAGTAGGGTATGACGGCGTTGATGGTGCGTGCCGATGCACGTTTTGCCGCGTCAATCATCAGCAGCAGTTCCATGAGGTTGTCGGAGTTGGGGAATGTGCTTTGCACGAGGAACACGTGGTGTCCGCGTATCGATTCCTCGTAGGACACGGAGAACTCCCCATCGGAGAATTTGGTGATCTGTAGCTGTCCGAGAGGGCAGTTCAGACTCTTGCAGATTTTAGCTGCGAGGTATCTCGTGTTAGTGCCCGAGAATACCATGTAAGAGTTGTCTTCGCTCATCTTATGGTTGGGTGTTGTCTTTTCTGTAAGGGATGTTCTTCAGTCGGCGGCCTTGCGGAGCTTGTCAAAATGTGCCAGTATTCCCTTGTAGTCGTGCTGGCGTTGGATGTCGAAGCGGCTCCACAGGTCGCTGCACACCACAGCACCGCCGAAACCAAGCTCTCTTGCGGTGCGCAGAGTGTCCACCGTTATGCCTCCGAGGCACCACACCCGCTTGTCTATCAGCCCGTGGCGGGCCGCCTGCTCAAGCTCGTCTGCCGTGAATGCCGCATTTGGCCCGAAGACGTGGGCGAGGAACACGTAGTCGGCATTGCGCTTGGTGTCCTTCAGTTCCTCTATGGCGTGACACGTGCGCCCCAATTGTCCCTTGTATCCGGAAGGCGGTTGCGCATCGGGGGATTCGAGATGGATGCCTCTCAATCCAAATTCACTTTTCAGGTAGAAGTGTCCATGCACGATGGTTTTTCCGTAGTTCTCCTCGTGCAGCAGTGTGAGGAGACGTTCCGAGAGCATTGGTTCAGCTCCGGGCTTGCGCACGTGCAGGCTGTCGAGACCCTCGTCGAAGAGCGATGTGATTATCTTGTCCTCCTCTACGAAGAAAGCCTGTTGCGTCATTACGGTGAGTTTCATTGTGGCGGACGCGATTACAATTTGCAAAAATAGCACATTGGTGGCAATAACGCAAGCTGTTTTGCAAAAAAAATGTGACAGATTCTTGCGTCTGGGCAGCGTCAGAATTGGAAATAGATGAAAGGCTGTATCTCGCTTCCCCTTACTTGCACCACTATATATACTACGGCGGCGAGCACCACGGCGCAGGCCACCACGCCGCATTTGCGCAGTGCGTACACCCCGGCTTGCTTGCATCTTGCCGGGATGGAGTGGGCGACGATGCCAAGGGCCATGACGGCGAACACGGCTTTGTAGCCCGTGACCACCTGCGTGAAGAGTTCGGGGCGGAAGTCGGTGAAGATTTTTGAGAGCATCATCGTGCTGTCGGCAAACGACTGGTTGCGGAAGAACACCCATGCGAGGCACACGAAATGGAACGTGAGCAGCCATGCCACCGGCAGTCGCCAGCCGTGCGAACGGTAGGCTTTGTCGTGCCGCAGCACGTCGGAACGCAGCCACTTGTGCGCGGCAAGTGCCAGTCCGTGGAGGCCGCCCCATGCCACGAAGTTGAGGCTTGCGCCGTGCCACAGTCCGCCGGCGAGCATCGTGACTATCAAGTTGACGTAAGTCCTCGCCTTGCCGTGGCGGTTTCCGCCGAGCGGTATGTATATGTAGTCGCGTATCCACGTCGACAGCGATATGTGCCAGCGTCGCCAGAATTCCGTGACGCTGGTGCTGACGTATGGCGCATCGAAGTTCTTCGGGATGTGGAAGCCCAGCAACAGTGCGATGCCGATGGCCATGTCGCTGTATCCGCTGAAGTCGCAGTATATCTGTATGGCATACCCATAGATGCCAAGGAGGTTCTCAACGCCGCTGTACAGGCTCGGGTTGTCGAATATCCGGTCAACGAAGTTGAGGCTGATGTAGTCGCTCACCACGGCCTTCTTGAACAGCCCCACGGCGATGAGGCCAGTGCCTCGGGCGAGCATGTCGCTGGTCACTGTGACGGGGCGGCGTATTTGCGGCACGAACTGGCTTGCGCGCACAATCGGCCCGGCCACGAGCGTGGGGAAGAACGACACGAAGAAAGCGTAGTCGAGCAGCGAGCGCAGGGGCGCGAGGCGGCCACGGTAGACATCGATGGTGTAGCTTAGGCTTTGGAACGTGAAGAAGCTGATGCCTACGGGCAGGAAGATGTCCCACGGCTGGAAGTTGTTGCCAATCATTTGGGCCACCATTCCGGCGAAGAAGTTGGTGTATTTGAAGTAGCCAAGCATCCCCAGTCCCACGGCGAGGCTCATGCAGAGCAGCAGCCGTGGCACAGCGCGGCTGTCGGGATGCCGCTTTCGCCATGCTGTCATGGCGAGGGCGAGCAGGTAGTCGCTGGTGGTTACGATGGCGAGCAGGAAGAAGTAGACACCACTGCTCTTGTAATAGAAGTAGTAGGAAAATGCCGTCACGAACAGTATGCGCAGCGTGTTGCGCCTTTCGAGGAGCATATACACGAGCGTAAACCCAAGGAACAGCCATAGGAACAGGCCGCTGCTGAAGAGCAGAGGCTCTTTTGGGTTGTATGCGAAAAGCCTTGTCAGAGTGTCGTGCATGATTCTTTCATTGTCCGGGTGTTGCCTTGTGCTGTCTCCCCGTGTCGGAGGGCAGTGCGTCGCGGGATGGCATTGACGTTGCAGCCTGGCATTTGTCATATCCCTCCATGAGCGCGTCGAAGATGAGCCTTGCCACGTGGTAGCCTCCCGTGAAGTTAAGGTGGGTGAAGTCCTTGCTTGCCCAGCCCTTGTCCACCATGCCTGCCATGCTGCCGCGCCCTCCCATGGCCTTGAAGAGGTTGATGAACGCCACGCCTTGCTTGGCCGCAGCCGCTTGCTGGTATGCGGCCAACTGTTCTATGCCGTCCATTGTCTCTATGCCGTGTTCTGTGCGTTGGTCGCGGTCTGGCACGCTCACGATGAGCACCGATGCTTCAGGGTAGACCTTGCGCAGCTTTTCCACGACGCGCCCCATGCCTTCTGCGTAGGATTGATAGTTGTGTGCCGTGCTGCTCTTGCTTATCACGTTGGTGCCGAAGTGCAGCACGATGAGGTCGTAGGGGCGTAGGCGGGCAAAGTCGGCGAGTGTGCGTTCGGGTATGCCGTCCAGGGATAGCCCCGACGAACCGCGCATACTGAAGTTGTCGAGGGTCACTCCCGTGTTCCCCTCCACGGCCATGCCGAAGAGCGTTGCGCCTTGGCTTGCCCCTTGCAGGGCGAAGGCCACGCTGCCCATTGTGCCTGTGGTTTCGATGGCCTGCACGTTTGGCGATGCGCTCACGTCTATTGTGTCTGTGCGTTGTCCGCCCGCCGTGACCACCACGCGCAGTGCGCTGTCGGTGCGCAGGTATAGGCGTGCCACGCTCCATTTCCCGGCGTGCGCCTTGTATGCCGTTGCCTTGACCGCCATGCGGGCCGTTGGGCCGGGGATGAAGTAACGCTCATTGATTCCTTGGCGGCTGTGGTCGAACGGTTTCGACATCACGTCGTGGGCTTCCATGCCGTCGGCTTCTTGGCTTATGGTGCGCCTGAAGTCGCCCACGGTGCTCATGCAGTCGAGCCACCCCACGCCCTCGCCGCCGAAGCGGCTTTGGAGCATTTCGCGCAGGTCGCAGGTGAGAATGTCGCCTTCGATGAACGAGTCGCCGAAGTAGGCTATGCGCACAGGCCGCCTGAGTTCGCCGGCATTGGCGAGTGCCTGAAAGAAGTGGACGAGGCCACCAGGATTCCCCGCCGAGTAGTCCGCCAGCACGTCGCTGTTGATGTCGGGCATGGCCGGTTTGTCTGCGTTGAGTGCGCTGTCGGCCTCTGCCGCGTTGCCGGGCGCAGGTGGCGGCGTGGGCAGCGGCTCGGGCGTTGCCTTTGGCATCGCAGGCTCGGGGAACACATCGGAGAGAATGTTGACATGGCGCAGCTCCACGCCTTCCACCGACAGTCCATCGGGCAGCAGGTGGAGAGCCAAGAGCATTGCAGTCAGCAAGCCGACGAGGACGAACGTCCTCACTGTTTGACTTTTCATTGACGGCTCTCAAAAAAGCGGTCGAGCACCTCAATGCCTTTCATGGTGCAGAGGCCACGCAGAAATGCAAACATGAGGTTGTAGAAGATTTCTTCCATGGTGTATGTCCTGTATAGCTGCGCCACCATGACGTAATTGTGTTGGACATCCATCATTTTCACCACGAGTTCGTAGTTCAGGTCTTTCCTGAAGTATCCCTCTTTCACGCCTCGATGCAGGAAGTCGAGGAAAAACCGTTGATTGCCAAGTCTCTCTTCCTCAAAATATTTCAGCAGCTTTGGATATTTCAGCATGTCGGAGTAGAACGCAGGGTTGACATCGCGCATTTCCTCCACCATGATGCGGAACGAGTTGATGATGATGTCCATCACGTTGTCCGCTTTTTGGGCATATTTGCGCATCTGTTCATTCTTCATTTGCTTGCCCTTTTTCACGCTCTCAAAGAGCAAGTCCTCCTTGTTCTCGTAAATTTCGTAGAGTGTACGCTTCGAGATGGAGAGTGCGTTTGCGATGTCGTCCATCTTGACCGCTCTCACCCCGCGAGCGGAGAATGCTGTTATGGCCTCGTGGAGGATTTTGTCCTTGAGCGACTCCTTGTATGTTGAAATATTCTTAGAATCTTGCATCGCAGTGCCGTTTTCTGTTGCAAAGGTATAGAAATAAATGTGAATTTTACACATGGCGCATAATAAAGTCAAGACCGTGACTGCTTTTTATGTGAAAAATAAAAGGCCGTGGATTTTCTCCTTAATCCCAAACCGGTTGGTAGGTGTTCGTTGGAAGAATCATACTTTGTGCGGCTTCGTTTAGAGTAAAAAAGGACAGAGCATTCGGTGGAAACCGGCATCCAAACTGAACAAGGGTAGGGAAGCAGGAAAGACATCGCTCGCCCAGAATGCACAGTCTTGCCCCGCGCAAGGCATAGTGAAACCAGTCTGGCTGCCTCTGCGCAACGTTCTGATATGCAACGGTTTACAAAAGCTGCCTCGTTGCCCTCCAATAAGGCATTCGTTGGCCTGCAATAAGGCATTAATTGCATTGCAATAAGGCATCCGTTGCAATGCAACGAGACATACCCAATGGTAATGCTGCACACTTACAATGACATGGCAATTGTCCAAAACAAGCCAAAAACGCAATTCTGACCATCATTGCGGCCTTTTTGGTAGTGTGACATAAATGTTAAACGCTTAATTTTGCAGCGATTTCAAACGATAGCGGTGCAGCCAACCGGTAATCATCCGGCTATTCCTTAGCCCCTTTGCAGCATCCACAAGGTGCATCCTCAATAGCATTAGCCAATGGACAAAGTTTACTCATACGATTCAGGGGACATAACAGTGAGCGAAGTCACCACAAAGCGCGACATGACTGATTTCGTGACTTTCGCCCGAAAGCTCTACGAGGGCAACGAATATTATGTGCCCGACCTCGACATGGACATACGTGAAGCGTTCGACCGGGAGAAGAACGTCTGCCTCGCATTTACCGACATACAGCCGTTCATTGCCCGCGACAAGGAGGGGCGCACCGTAGGCCGCATAGCGGGCATCATCAACCACCGTGCCAACGAAAAATGGCACACTCGGAACGTCCGCTTTGGATTCATCGAGTTCGTCGACGACCTGCACGTTTCCTCCGCTTTGCTCCGCACCGTGGAACGCTGGGGACTGGAGCGCGGCATGGATCACATTCAGGGGCCAATGGGCATCTTCGACTTTGACAAGGAGGGAATGCTTGTGGAGGATTTCGACCAGCTTGGCTCTATGATAACCATTTACAACCACCCCTACTACCCGCGCCATCTTGAAGCCCTCGGATACGCAAAAGAGGCCGACTGGGTGCAGGTGTGCGTGGAAGTGCCAAAGGAGACTCCAGAAAAGTATGTCCGCGTGGCACGGCTGACAAAGGAAATGTTTGGCCTGAGAGTGAGAAAGCTCACTGTGGCCGAAATCAAGGGAGACTACGGAAAGAAAGCGTTCCACCTGCTCAACGAAGCCTACGCGCCGCTTTTCGGCTACACCGAACTCTCCGATGAGCAGATAGATGCCTACATCAACCGCTATATACCACTGATTGACGGGCAACTGATCACTGTCGTTGAGAATGAGCAAGGCGACATGGTGGGAATAGCCATAACCCTTGGCAGCCTCTCCCATGCACTGAAAAAGGCCAACGGCCGTATGCTTCCCTTCGGGTGGTTCTACCTCTTGCGCGCATTGAAGCTGAAACGCGAGGACAAAGCCGAGATGCTCCTCGTCGCCGTGCGTCCGGATTATCAGGGGTTGGGAGTGAACGCTTTGTTCTTCGACGACCTAATACCTATATATAATAAGTATCATTTCAAGTGGGCGGAGACCGGCCCGCAGCTTGAAGACAATGTGAAAGAACTTTCGCAATGGAAGCCGCTCAACCCGAAGATCACCAAACGGCGTCGCTGCTACATAAAGGCCATTGAGGCACAGCCATCCGCCGCGTCGTGACCGACAGGCAAAGAGGGCGCAGGCTAAGCAATCCCCGTGTGTGCCTATCCTGCAAAAACGCATTGCAATATAAGGCCAACTACATTCTGACTGAAACATAAAACCAAACATACAAATGGAGAGAAGAGTTGTAATAACAGGCATGGGACTGTGGTCGTGCCTCGGAACAACGCTCGACGAAGTGCGCGACGCGCTTTATTCCGGGGTCAGCGGCATAGTGTTCAGCCAAGAAAGAAAAGATATGGGCTTCCGCTCCGCCCTGTGCGCAAACATCAAGAAGCCCGACCTCAAAAGCCTCGTTGCCCGCAACCTGAGGCAGTTCATGCCCGAAGAAGCGCAATATGCCTACATGGCCACGCGCTCTGCGCTGTCCGATGCAAGACTTGACGACGACTACATCAGCAAGCACGAGGTAGGCATCATCTATGGAAACGACTCCGTGGCCGATGCCACCATGCAGGCCATAGACAAGTTCCGCGAATTTAAGGACACGTCAGCTTGCGGCAGCGGTGCCATATTCCAGTCGATGAACTCCACCGTGACGATGAATCTCGCGTGCCTCTTCCACCTGCGCGGCATCAGTCTCACGGCTTCGGCGGCCTGCGCCTCAGGTTCACAGGCTGTGGGCTTGGGCGCACTTCTCATACGCAATGGCCTGCAAGACTGCGTGATATGCGGTGGAGCGCAAGAGGCCAACCCATACAGCGTGGCATCTTTCGACGGCATACAGTCGTTCTCCACGCGGGAATCAGCCCCGAGCGAAGCCAGCAGGCCGTTCGACCGCGACCGCGATGGCCTCGTGCCGGGCGGCGGCGCAGCCACGCTCGTGCTCGAAAGCTATGAGAGTGCGGTCAATCGCGGTGCTCCCATATTGGCTGAAATCGTCAGCTGGGGATTCTCCAGCAATGGTGACCACATATCAACGCCAAACGTGGCAGGGCCTGCACGCTCGCTCGAACTGTGCATCAAGCACGCCGGAATCAACGTTTCGGAGATAGGATACATCAATGCACACGCCACGTCGACAAAGATAGGCGACAGCCGGGAGGCGGAGGCCATCGCGCAGATATTTGGCGACAGCCGCGTGCCCGTGACTTCCACAAAGAGCCAGACGGGCCATGAGATGTGGATGGCAGGGGCAAGCGAGCTGATATACTCCATACTGATGATGAAAAACGGATTCATCGCAGGAAACATAAACTTCGCAAATCCGGATGACATAACGGCAAGGATAAACGTTGTGCCGGAGACGTGCGAAGCGTATTTCGACACGTTCCTCTCCAACTCCTTTGGCTTCGGAGGCACAAACTCCACCATAATAGTAAGGAACATCGAGTGAATATCCAATATAAGCAGACTAAAGGCAACATTCAATTAAAAGAGAACAGACATGACACGCGAAGAAATCATTGAGAAAGTAAACACCGTACTGGCAGATGAGTTTGAAGTGGATGCAAGCACATTGCAGCCGGACTCCAACCTGAAGGAAACGCTGTCGCTCGACAGTCTCAGCCTCGTGGATCTCGTGGCCATTATCCAGCGCACGTACAAAATAAAGATACCTGTGGCCGACTTCGTGAAAATCAAGACATTGGGCGACCTTTACGACTACATCGAAGAGAAAGCAGCGCAATGAGCCAGCCAGACATCGAACGCTACATCCCACAGCGGGAGCCAATCGTAATGGTTGACTCGCTCGACGTTTCGGACGATAACACGGCCACGACCACACTCACAATCACCCGTGACACATATTTCACGAACGACAACGGAACTCTCGCCGAGGCGGGGTTGATAGAGCACATCGCTCAATCGGCCTCTGCCTTGGCAGGATTCAAGGTCGTGGCGGCTGGGGCACATAAGCCTCCCGTGGGCTACATCGGCGAGGTGAAAGGCTTTCGTTGCAGCCGCTTGCCGTCCGTTGGCGAGACGCTCCACACTACGGTAAGCCTCGGCGAGGAATTCGCGGGGGTGAGCATCGCAAGCGGAGAGACGCGCATCGGTGACGAGACCATTGCCTCTACGGAACTGAAGATAAGCATGGAGCAAGGCTGACATGAAGCTAAAGGACAGATACTATTCCGTTGAACGTGTGGAGACAGACGGCAACACGGCCGTCTTCCACTTCAGGTTCTTGCCCGAATGCGATGTGTTCCGTGGCCATTTTCCTGGCAACCCGGTATGCCCTGGAGCCTGCAACATAGAGACAGTGCGGGAATGTGCCTCGTCCATCGCAGGCAAGGAGCTTCGCATCCGCGCCATAAAGCGTTGCCGCATGACAGCCGTGGCCACTCCATGCGGCTGCGGCGAGATGGAACTCCGCGTGTGCGTGTCGCCGACCGACGACGGTTTTGCAGTGACAGCGACCATGGCCGATGCCTCAAAGAGCTACATGGAGTTCAAGGGAACAATGGCCGAGACACTCTGATGCACGCCTGAATCCCCATCATCCAGCGGTTTTTGCCGGACGCATAGAGGGTTATGCTGGGACAAAGCGGTGGGCACGATGCCGGCAAGGGGATGAAAGTGCTTGGAAAGCAAGACAAGAACAGCAAGACAAATGCCCGCAGTCTGATGACCGATTGCGGTTAAGAAACAACCATAAGAAAGCACAACGATGGTCTACGATGCCGTAATAATAGGCGGAGGACTTAGCGGTTTGGAGTGCGCCTGCATTCTTTCCAAACAGGGAATGAATGTAGTCGTGCTTGAATGCGGGCGTCAGGCGGGTGGATGCCTGCAAAGCTACAGCCGTGGAGAAATGTCCTACGACACCGGTTTCCACTGTGTCGGCGGCATTGCCGACGGGCAGTCGCTGCACGGTGCGTTCCGCGCACTCGGCCTGTTGGACTTGCCGTGGCAACGGATGGATGCCGACGGCTTCGACCGTGTGACCATAGCCGGGCGCACTTTCGCATACCACGAGGGCTTCGCCGGCTTTGCCCAACGGTTTGCCGAGGATTTCCCAAGCCAACGCTCCGCGCTCTACCGCTACGCAGACCTGCTCAAAGCCACCACCGAACGACAGTATGACGCTTTGAAATGCGACCCAAACCTCACGGCAATGCCCATCTGGCTTGCAGACGTAAACGCTTACGACTATCTGCAAGAGACGTTCTCCGAGCCACTGCTCATCGACGCGCTCAGTGGGACTTCGCTGAAGATGGAACTGCGGCGAGAGTCGCTCCCGCTCTTTGAATTTGCCCATATAAACAGTTGCTTCATAGAGAGCAGCTGGCGATTGCGCGGTGACGGCTCGATGATAGCCAATCGCTTGGTTGAGGAACTGACAAGCTGCGGCGGCTCAATGGTGACAGGGGCAGAGGTCGTGAGACTTGAAGGAAGCGGCGGCAGGCTAACGACGGCGGTCTGCGCCAATGGCCAAGCATACGAGGGGAAACTGTTTGTGAGCAGCATTCACCCTGCGTCCACCATCAGGCTTGTGGCAGACAGCAGCATGGTGCGCCGCTCTTTCATGCGCCGCATCGCCATGCTTGAAAACACAACAGGGATGTTCACGGCATCACTGCGACTGAAACCGAAGACGCTGCGATACTTCAACCACAACCACTATGTCTACCGGAAGCCCGGTGTATGGGAGCTATTGGATGCCAACGCCCCGCTGGAGTGCGTGATGGTGAGTTGCCGTGTACCGACAGACGGAAGTGAATACGCAGACCAGATAGACTTGCTGACACCGATGTCGTGGGACACTTGCAAGCCGTGGGCTGGCACAAGGCCGGGGCGGAGAGGCACCGAATACGAGGCAATGAAGCGACAATGGGCCGACGGGTGCATCGCGCTCGCAGAACAGGTTGTGCCTGAGCTTGGCTCAATGGTGGCCGAGTGCCATACAAGTACGCCACTGACCTACCACGATTACACACTCATACCCGAAGGCTCTGCCTACGGAGTGAGAAAGGACTGCCGCTCACCGCTTACTACAATCCTCTCGCCTCAAACGCCCATAGGGAATCTTTTACTTACCGGGCAAAGCACCATGCTGCACGGACTGTACGGCACCACGATGTCGGTGCTGGCCACGTGCGCTTTGATAATCGGGTGCGAAACCGTGCTAAAAATGGTGGAAGAATAGGCTATAACGCAAGAAACATACTAAGAACGACAAACTAAACACTATGACAAAATGAAATACGCTTTAGTGACAGGAGGCAGTCGTGGCATTGGTCGGGCTGTATGTGTGAAGCTGGCAGGCATGGGCTATTGCACGCTGATTAACTACCACAGCAACAAGGAGGAAGCCTTGTCAACGCAGACGCTCACGAGGGAGGCCGGCATGGAGGGCGAGTTGATGCGGTTTGACGTAAGCAACGCCGAAGAGGTGCGCACCGCCTTGGAAGAATGGGAGGCGCGTCACCCGGACGAATACATCGAAGTGCTGGTCAACAACGCTGGTATCCGCCGCGACAACGCCTTGGCTTTCATGCCGGAAAGTGACTGGGCGGAAGTCACGGGGACAACCCTCAATGGATTTTTCAACGTGACGCAGCCGCTTCTGCAACCCATGCTTGCCAACAAACACGGGCGCATCGTCAACATGGCCAGCGTGAGCGGCCTGCGCGGCATGGCCGGACAGACAAACTATTCGGCAGCCAAGGGAGGCCTCATCGCGGCCACCAAGGCCCTTGCCCTCGAAGTGGCGCGGCGCAATGTTACGGTGAACGCCGTGGCACCGGGCTTCATACAGACGGACATGCTTGACGGGCTGGACATAGACGCAGTGCGCAAGACCATCCCCGCCATGCGCCTCGGGAAGCCGGAAGAGGTGGCGGAGCTTGTGGGATTCCTCGTGTCACCGGCCGCAGCCTACATCACGGGAGAGACAATCTCAATCAACGGGGGGCTGTACACATAGGCACGGAGCATGGAAACGCTTGAAGACATCTGCCGCATCCGCGTTAGGTTCAGCGAGATAGACTCCATGCAGCGTGTGTGGCACGGAACTTATGCAAGCTATTTCGAGGACGGACGCGAATCTTTCGGCCGCCATTTCCCGGGCATCGGGTATGCCGACATGGAGCGGGCAGGCATCTATGCACCCGTCTACGACCTGCGCCTGCGCTTCCTTGCCCCGCTTTCCCTCAACGATGTGGCCGTGGTCAGCACGCGATATGTGCCGAAACCGGGCGCAAGGCTCGACTTCACATACAGCGTCAGGCGGGAAAGCGACGGCACGTTATGCGCCGAGGGCAGTTCCGTGCAGCTGTTTATAGACCCCGATGGCCAGCTTATGGTTGACACCCCCGCATTCTTTGAAGAGTGGAAACGCCGCTACACAGACATGGAGTAGACCGGAAAGCATCACGCAGACATCTTCCAACAGGATGAAGAAGAAGCTAAACAACATTTTCTTTGCCGTAGGCCTCACAGCCGTGGTGGTGATGTTCCTTACGTTCGACGTGAGCTTTGCACAGCTATGGGACTACATCACCCGCACAGGGTATTGGCTGGCAGCCATCATCGGGCTGTGGGTTGTGCTCTATATAATGAATGCCACGGCATGGAGGATAATAATAAAAGGCAGCGGCCCATGCCCCTTGCCATTCCCAAAGCTC
>CAZURD010000018.1:19766-25787 GCA_964623445.1 uncultured Prevotella sp.
TGGCACTCGCACTCCTGTTCTGTGGCGGTGGCATATACCTCTTCTTGCGCGGTTATTCAAATGGCATGGTGGTCAAGTTGATACGCATTGTGTCCAAAATTCCCGGGCTGAAGCGGTGGGGCGAGAGGTTCGCCACGAACCACAAAGACGACCTTGAAAAGATAGACAGGCAGATTTCGGAGCTGCACGCCCAAAACAAACGCTCGTTTTTCGCAAGTCTTGCCTGCGAATACGTTGGCCGTATGCTCCAGTGCTTTGAGATATTCTTCATGCTAATGCTATTCGGCATCGACGGCGGAGGCGGTCTCGCAGGCATTGCGCTGACGTATCTGAAGTCGTTTCTCATTCTGGCCTTCACCTCGCTCTTTGCCAACCTGCTCGGGTTTATGCCCTTGCAGCTTGGCGGTCGGGAGGGCGGATTTGCCATGTCCGTTGGCTGGCTCGGCATGACGGGCGAGATAGGGATGTTCATCAGCATAATAAGCCGAGTGCGAGAGCTTTTCTGGACGGTGACAGGACTGCTGCTTATGAGGATAAAGGACTGACACAATAGGCACTGCAAGGTAAAAGAATTGCGACATGAAACAGGACAACATAAAAGCGACATTCAAGTCGTTCGACACAGAGGAGTGGCTCGACAGAGTATGGACACGCCCCATAGGATACGCATGGGCACTGCTTTTCAAGCGTGCCGGCGTGCATCCAAACGCCGTGACCATCCTCTCCATGCTCTTGGGAGCAAGTTCCGCCCTCTTCTTCGCTCATGGCTCATACTCCACGGAGGGACTTTGTGGCTTCATCCTCAACTTCGTGGGCATCGTTTTGATGGCCTGGGCCAATTTCTTCGACAGTGCCGACGGACAGCTGGCACGCATGACCGACCAGAAGACGCGCCTTGGGCGCATCCTCGACGGAGCGGCGAGCGAAGTGTGGTTCGTGCCGATTTACCTTGCATTGGTGTATCGTTTCAGCTTCCATCACAGCCTCGAATTTCAGGCGTTGGGAATTGCCGACACAGAGCAAAATGTCCTGCTGGCCACAATCGTCCTGCTCGTTGTCGTGTGCTACTCAGGTTTCGGATGCCACAGCGGCCAGTGCGGCATGGCCGACTACTATCGGCAGATTCACCTTTTCTTCCTGAAGGGAACGGCGGGAAGCGAGCTTGACAACTCGGCGCAGCAGCAACGCATCTACAATTCCACGCCGTGGCGCGGCAACGTGCTGTGGAAAGCGTTCCTAAAGACATACGTTGGATATACGCGCAAGCAGGAAAAGCGCACGCCGCGCTTCCAGCAGCTCATGGCCGAACTGCGCACCGCATACGGCGACACGGCAAACATCCCGCCGGCGTTCCGCGAAAGGTTTCGCGAACTGTCGCTGCCCTTGATGAAATACACCAACATCCTGACGTTCAACACACGCGCCATAGTGCTCTATGCCCTGTGCCTGCTGGATGTGCCGGTGCTATACTTCGCATTTGAAATCGTCGTCTTAGGGGGCTTGTGCCGCTATATGCGCTCACGCCATGAGCACATCTGCGCCCAGCTCTGCGAAGAATTGCGCCACGATGGCGCAAGAAAGGGGGCTATATGAGGCATCTGCTGGCCACCATTTTCGCAATTCTCATGCCCATTTTCGCTGCCACGGCACAGGAGACGGTGCTCAAAGGCACGGTGACCGACTCCTTCACGGGTGCGCCCCTCCCTTTCGCCTCGGTGGTTGTCGGCAGTGGAAAGACCGGCACAGTGACCGACACGGACGGCAAGTTCACCTTGACCACACAGTCCACCGACGGCTACGTGACTGCCTCTTTCCTCGGCTATGAGGACAAGCGAGCCTTGTTCCTGTCTGGGCAGACCAACAACCTCAACATCAGGCTTACCCCTACGGGTGTCAGGCTCGACGAGGTGACGGTGAAGCCGAGGCGCGAAAGGTACAGCAGGCGCAACAACCCGGCCGTGGAACTTGTGCGCAAGCTGATAGAGCGGCGCGACAAGGGCGACCCGCACAACATGTCCTATTTCAGCTACGACCGCTACGAGCACATCGTTTTGTCAAAAATCGATGTCAAGACACGCAAGCAGAAGAGCGGCAAAACGGGGAAGTTCGACTTCGTATCCGAACTGATTGACACGCTTGAAACAGGCGAGATCATCCTGCCCCTGTCGGAGAAAGAGCGCGTTGAAGCCGTTTACTATCGCAAGTCGCCAAAGACAGAACGCAAGGTGGTGCGCGGTTACAGGTCGTTGGGCATTGAAAACGAGATATTCACGGACAATGGCACGCACCAATTCCTTGACGAGGTGTTCCGCGAGGTAGATATTTTCCAGAACAACATACCGCTTTTCCTGCAACGCTTCGTCAGTCCGTTGGCTTCTTTCGCGCCAAACTACTACAAGTACTATTTGCTCGACACACTGACGGTGGACGGATATGAGTGTATCGACCTCGGCTTTGTGCCGTTCAATTCGGAGACGTTCGGCTTCACGGGGCACATCTACGTCAGGTGCGACTCCACGCTTTTCATACAGCGGGTGAAGCTCGGTGTGCCGAAGGACATCAACCTCAATTTCGTCTCCTCCCTCACCATAGAGCAGAGTTTCAAGCAGCTGCCCTCTGGCACTCGCATACTGCTCACCGACGAGATAAGCGTCAGGCTCAAGCTGTTTGAAAACACAAAAGGCTTCCTCGCCCAGCGCACAAACGTCTACTCCAACCACACGTTCAACAAACCGCCCGTGGAAACGGCCAAGGTGTTCGACTATGGCGGCGAGACCATCACCCTTGACGATGCCGCCATACAGACAGAAGACTTCTGGATAAAGCATCGCCCGTGGGGGGATGCTCCCCGCACGGGCAGTTCCGTGGCTGAGCTGATGGGACGGCTCGACTCCGTGCCTGTGTTCCGCATCACAAAGAAAGTGCTTACGATTCTCGTCTCCGGATACGTGGGCTTGCATGACGACCCGACGAAAAACCTGTTCGAGTTTGGGCCGATGAACTCCACCATCAACAACAACACCCTTGAGGGCGCGCGCTTCCGTGTGGGCGGAGCCACCACGCCGTCGCTCAGCCGCCACCTTTTCCTTGAAGGCTATGGCGCATACGGCACAAAGGATGGCAAGTTCAAGTATGATGTAATGGCAGAATACTCGTTCAACCCGCGCAAGACCTACCTGCGCGAATTTCCCCGCCACTCGCTGCGGGTTGAATATATGTATGATGTCAACAAGCTCGGGCAGCAATACATGTACACGAGCAAGGACAACATGATGCTGATGATAAGGCGCAAGAAGGACTCGCAAATCACATACATG
Organism: uncultured Prevotella sp.; assembly: GCA_964623445.1. Classification (GTDB taxonomy): domain Bacteria; phylum Bacteroidota; class Bacteroidia; order Bacteroidales; family Bacteroidaceae; genus Prevotella. The sequence continues at coordinate 23,084 of CAZURD010000018.1, forward strand.
CGCAAGGCCGAGCTGGCCTACCTGCGTGAGCACCTGAACGGCATCTCCTACAGTGCCACACTGCGGAATACCCGCGAGTATTCCACATGGCTGACGCCGTTCCGCCGGATTGGTGCGGATGGCAATGTTGGCCTTGCCGACAAATACCAACTCTCGGAAATAGAACTGTCGTTCCGCTATGCCCATAAGGAGAAGTTCTACCAAACGCACAACAACCGCATCCCAATCACGTTCGATGCGTTCATCTTCAACATAAGCCACCGCATGGCCAAGAAAGGCTGGCTCGGCTCGTCCTACGACTACCAGCACACAGAACTTGGGATGCAGAAACGCTTTTGGTTCTCCGCCTTCGGCTATCTCGATGCCATCGTCAAGGCGGGCAAAGTGTGGAACAGTGTGCCTTTCCCACTGCTGCCGCTGCCAAACGCCAACCTCACCTACACCATACAGCCCGAGACATACACCAACATGAATGCCCTCGAATTTATCAGCGACGAATACGTATCATGGGACCTGACTTACTACATGAATGGCAACCTGCTCAACCGGTTGCCCCTGATAAAGAAATTGCAATGGCGCGAGGTGTTCTGCTTCAGGGGATTGCTCGGACATTTAAGCTCCCGCAACGACCCGAGCACCCTGCGCGAGGGACTTTATGTCCTGCCAGACGGCTCACGCACATTCGGCAACACGCCCTACATGGAGGCAAGTGTGGGCATCGAGAACATATTCAAGTTCCTGCGCATCGACTATGTGTGGCGACTGACCTACCTCGACAGTCCTGACATCCAGAAGCACGGCGTGCGCTGCACAATGGCTCTGTCGTTCTGACGACAGGGGGCAATCGCGGCGCACATACGTCCGGCAAGCACCGCTCACGCAACGAAGCTCATCGGGCACAAGCACTTGCTTGTATTAATGGGTCGGATGCAGCGGTGCTGCAAAACGGACTGATATACAGTAGATTATAATAGATGCCTTATTGGCCTGCAATAAGGCATCTATTGCGCCCCAACGAGGCATTAATTGCAATCCAATAAGGCATGTATTGCAAACCAACGGCACCAAGCCCGTGTTTCAGCTGCATATTTGCATGTGTGCCGATGGGCAACATGGCAAGGCAGACACACGTCTGACGCATTGCTGACGAGAGACGGATGTCGTGCCACTTTGTGGCAGACGCAAGCAATGCGGCAGTCGGCAGTGGAAATAAATGCCACAGAAATTCATTGCAAATGCTTTGTAGACACGGAATTTTGTGTATTTTTGCATGAATCAAACCGCACAAGCGAAAGTGCGGTCAGGGGCTTATGCCGCCTTGCCGTGCCTGGACAACAGCCAAAATCGCGATGTACGGACAGCGGGACACGGCCGCGACAGGGCGCACGCGATGCCCTATTGAACTGACAGACAGACAAAACATATCAGGAACAGAAAATATGGAAGACCTCAAAATTGCCGTTGCCGGCACAGGTTACGTCGGCTTAAGCATTGCAACACTGCTCTCGCAGCGCCATCATGTGACTGCCGTTGACGTGATACCGGAGAAAGTGGAACTCATCAACCAGCGCAAGTCGCCAATACAAGACGAATATATCGAGAAGTACCTCGCAGAAAAGCCGCTCAACCTCACGGCCACGCTCGACGGGGCAAAGGCATATTCCGAAGCCGATTTCGTGGTGATTGCCGCTCCCACGAACTATGACCCGGTGAAGAATTATTTCGACACCACCCACGTGGAGGAGGTGATTGAACTTGTGAAGAGCGTCAACCCGCAGGCCATAATGGTGATAAAGAGCACCATACCGGTGGGCTACACCGAAATGGTTCGCAAGAAGATGCAAACCGACAACGTTATCTTCTCGCCGGAGTTCCTGCGCGAGAGCAAGGCTCTCTACGACAACCTCTACCCAAGCCGCATCATCGTGGGACGCCCGGAGGGCGACGAACGCCTTGACAAGGCCGCCCACACATTCGCCGCACTGCTTCAGGAGGGCGCAATCAAGCAGGACATAGAGACGCTCTTCATGGGCACAACCGAGGCTGAAGCCGTAAAACTGTTTGCCAACACGTATCTCGCCTTGCGCGTCAGCTACTTCAATGAGCTTGACACTTACGCCGAAATGAAAGGCCTTGACACGCAGGCCATAATACAAGGTGTGTGCCTCGACCCGCGCATCGGCACGCACTACAACAACCCGTCGTTCGGATACGGAGGCTACTGCCTGCCAAAGGACACGAAGCAACTGCTTGCAAACTACGCCGACGTGCCGGAGAATCTGATACAGGCCATAGTGGAGAGCAACCGCACGCGCAAGGACTTCATCGCCGACCGCGTGCTGCACAAGGCCGGCTATTACGATTATTACAACCGTGGCGACTTCAACCCGTCGGAAGAAAAGCGTTGCGTCATCGGTGTCTACCGCCTTACGATGAAGTCGAACTCGGACAACTTCCGCCAATCATCCATCCAAGGCGTGATGAAACGCATCAAGGCGAAAGGCGCAGAGGTGATAATTTATGAGCCGACGCTTGAAGACGGGACGACGTTCTTTGGCTCGCACGTGGTGAACAACCTCGACGAATTTAAGTCGAGAAGCCAGGCTATCATTGCCAACCGCTATGATGCCTGCCTCGACGACGTTCAGGACAAAGTGTACACGAGGGACATTTTCCGCAGGGACTGACCGCAACGAGCGGGCAG
>CAZURD010000018.1:25887-27160 GCA_964623445.1 uncultured Prevotella sp.
TATTTGTGGGCGTTAGCGGATTCGAACCACTGACCCTCTGTCTGTCAGACAGATGCTCTGAACCAGCTGAGCTAAACGCCCTTTGTTTATTGCGAGTGCAAAGGTAAGCATTTCCCGGAACTCCGCCAAACATTTTGAAGTTTTTTCTTGAAAATCCGCTTTCGGCCTATGCTGCAAGGAGCTTATGCAAGGGCAAAGGGCTATCATACAACCCATAATTGGGTGAATCATGCCATTTTCATTGCGCTAAAATCTGCGCACGGACCAAGAGAAAAGCTCAATTTCCTCGCTCCGTATGAAGCATTTTCCATGAAAATTTCGCAATGCAAGCACCAGCCTTGTTGTCTCCGTCCTGCCGTTTGAGACAGCCGCATCCACCCAAAAGAACGGTCAAGGCATAATAAATCGGGAATAAGGGCGTTTAATAGATAAATGAACCAAAAACGCATGAGCCTATGACGCATTTTACACAGGAAGGGATGAATCCACGTGAAAGCACGCTGGAATTGATTAGAACCATTGCACATACGTGCCGAGTATTTAAAATGGCCGATGGCACACTCTTGCCGCTCTGCCTCAACTGACCAATAGGATGGCTATCGTCTCACCATCGTTGCTCGCCGCTGACTTTCTTAACCTCGGCAGCGAAATAGAAATGATAAACCGAAGTCAAGCCGATTGGCTTCACCTTGATGTCATGGACGGCTCTTTTGTGCCAAACATCTCGTTCGGCTTCCCAGTGATAGAGGCCGTATCGAGACTGTGCCACAAGCCGCTTGACGTGCATTACATGGTGGTGCATCCCGAGAAATATGTCGAACAGACAGCCCGACTTGGGGCGATGATGATGAACGTGCATTTCGAAGCATGTCTCCATCTCCACCGCACCGTGCAGCAAATCCATGCGGCCGGCATGAAAGCCGCCGTGACGCTCTGCCCCTCCACGCCCGTCGGTGTGCTCGAAGACATTCTCGAAGACATTGACATGGTGCTGCTGATGGGTGTCGACCCCGGCTTCGGCGGTCAGGCTTTCATTGAGAACACCATCGCAAAGGTTTCCCGTCTAAGACGGATGATAGACGCATTGGGGGCTAAGACACTTATCGAAGTCGACGGAGGGGTGCAGGCCGAAACCGCCCCGCGCCTTGTGGCGGCTGGTGCTGATGTGCTCGTGAGCGGTAGTTATGTCTTTGCAAACTGTAAGCCGGAAGAGGCAATAGCACACCTGAAATCCATCTGACAGCCCGTTTTGGAAGGGCGGCAAACGTCAAAA
>CAZURD010000019.1:0-26796 GCA_964623445.1 uncultured Prevotella sp.
TGAATATCAGTGGTTTAATAAAACACGCCTGTTTCGCCGATATTTTCAGGCTCGCAGCGGGATTGTCGCGAAAACGCGCTGCATTTCGTCCTTGTTTTTTACTTTTCCGAAATGCAAACGGGTGTGAAAGGTGTTAATTTGCGGCTGTTGCCGAAAGCGTAGCGGGCTACGCCGAGGCGAGGACGGGAGGCAAGATGCCGGCAGGAGCGCGTAAGCAGGCGAAGAGTTTGCCGAGGAAGCTATTCCCGACGTAAAACGACCTAATGCCCGATTTGGGTTTAATCCTTGTGGAAGTGTTCGTAGACGAGGCGTGCCTTGGCCGCTCCAACCACCTCTTCGAGGCGTTCGAGGGGAGCCGTCTTCACCTGCTTCACGCTTTTTAGCGACTTCAGCAGCGCGTCGCGCGTCTTCGGGCCAATGCCCGCGATGTCGTCGAGTTCGCTGTGCAGGGCGTGCTTGGAGCGTTTGTCGCGGTGGAAAGTGATGGCGAAGCGGTGAACCTCGTCTTGTATTCGCGTCATCAGCCGGAACAGTTCGCTGTCTGTTTTCACCCCCACCACCACGGGCGGGAAGCCATAGAGCAGTTCGTTGGTGCGGTGGCGATCGTCCTTGGCCAGTCCGGCGATGGGGATGTGCAGTCCGAGTTCGTCCTCAACCACCTGCCTCACCACCTCCATCTGGCCTCGTCCGCCGTCGGTTATGATGAGGTCGGGCATCGTTTGCCCCTCCTCTGCAAGGCGGGAGTAGCGTCGGCGCACCACCTCCTTCATCGAAGCGTAGTCGTCCGGGCCGGTGACGGTCTTGATGTTGTATTTCCGATAGTCGGCCTTGCTCGGCTTCAGCTTCTTGAACACCACGCAGGCCGCCACGGCATCGGTGCCCGATATGTTGGAGTTGTCGAAGCATTCCACTTGCATCGGCAGTCCCGGCAGGTGGAGCGTGTCCTGTATTTCCTTCATCAGGCGCACCGTCTTCTGCTCCGGGTTGAGCTTTTCGGCCTGTTTGAGGCGGTCGAAACGGTATTGTCGGCAGTTCATTTGCGACAGCTCCAGGAGCGTTTTCTTGTCGCCGCGCTGCGGCACGGTGAGCGTCACGCCGTCGAGGCCAATTTCCATTGCGAAAGGCACGATGATTTCGCGCGACGTGCTCTTGAAGCGTTCGCGTGCCTCCACGATGCCGAGCGAGAGCAGTTCCTCGTCGCTTTCGTCAAGCCGTTTCTTGTATTCAAAGGTGAACGACTGGTTGATGCTTCCCTCCGTGACGTGCATGAAGTTGATGAATGCAGTGCGTTCATCGCTCGTTATCGTCACCACGTCCACGTTGTTGATGGTGTGGCTCACCACTTCGCTCCTCGACGCGAACCCCTCGAGGAGCAAGTAGCGGCGTTTCACCTCCTCGGCTTCCTCGAAACGGAGTTCCTCGGCGAGCTGTTCCATCTGTTCCCGCAGGCTTTTGAGGAGGTGGCGCGTGTTCCCCTTGAGTATCTCGCGTGCCTGTTCGATGTTTCGGCGGTAGTCTTCCGCGCTCTGCTTTCCCACGCACGGGCCGCCGCAGTTCTTTATGTGGAAGTCGAGGCAGGCGGCATATTTCCCGCCGTCGATGCCTTCTTGCGTGATGGGCTGGCGGCAGGTACGCGGGTGGTAGAGCTTCTTTATCAGTTCAAGGACGGCGTTCATTGAGCCTATGTGCGAGTAAGGGCCGTAGTACGTGCCCCATTTCTTGTTGATGGTGCGCGTCTTGAAGATTCTCGGGAAAGGCTCGTTTGTGACGCAGATGCTCGGATACGTCTTGCCGTCTTTGAGCAGCACGTTGTATTTCGGGGTGTATTTCTTTATCAGGTTGTTCTCCAACAGGAGCGCATCTTCCTCCGTGTTCACCACGGTATAGCTTATGTCGTGAATCTTGCTGACAAGCACCTTGGTCTTGAAGCGGTCGACCTCCGTGTGGAAGTAGGAGGAAACGCGGCTCCGCAGGTTCTTCGCCTTGCCCACGTATATTATTGTTCCCTCCTCGTCGTAGTATTGGTAGCTCCCCGGTTTCTCCGGAAGACTGCTCACGATGGCTTTCAATCGCGCCAGCCTTTGTTCGTTTTCCTCTTTCGTCATGGCTTATAACTCATTGTATTTCATACCGTTTAAGGCACAAAGTTTCACGTGAAACTTTTCTCTCGCTGCGTGCCGCAGTGCCGTGCCGGGTCTCCTGTCCGCTTCCGAAAACCGCCGATGGAGGGCGTTGTGTCTTCCATCGGCGGCTCTGTGCTTGTTGTGGACGGGGCGGTTCAGATTTTGATGAGCGTCTGGATGTCCGTGCCCGGCTCGAAGGCGTTGCGCCCGCAAAGTCCCTCATCGGTGATTTCGATGATGAAGTTCACGAAGATGCCTTTCGGGTTGAACTTGCTCACGAGGTTGTATGCGGCGCGCATCGTGCCTCCCGTGGCCAGCAGATCGTCGTGGAGAAGCACAACATCGTCTGGCTCGATGGCATCTTTGTGAATCTCGATGGTGTCCGCGCCATATTCTTTGGTGTAGCTTTCCTGCACCGTCTCGGCCGGCAACTTGCCCGGCTTGCGGCAAAGCACGACGCCCGCGCCAAGCCTTATGGCAAGAGCGGAGGCGAGAACGAACCCCCGGCTTTCGATGCCCACAATTTTGGTGATGCCGTGGTCGCGGTACATATCGTAAAGTTCATCGACCATTATGCGCAAGCATTCGGGGCTTTTGAAGAGTGTCGTGACATCGCGGAAGTTGATGCCTTTGGTTGGAAAGTCCTGAATGCAACGCAGGTTTTCCATCAGTGTCTTGTTGTTCATATCGTGATTGGTGGTTTTGATTGATTCATTTCCGTGGCTTTTTGCCAATGATTTTTGATTCATTCCATTAGGCTTGCCTCATCTTCCGAGCAAAACGAGCAGCACGTTGATGTCGCTTGGCGACACGCCGGGGATGCGGCTTGCCTGTGCCAGCGTCTCGGGGTCGATGTGTTCCAGCTTCTGTCGCGCCTCGGTGGAGAGCTGTTGGAGTTCCGAATAGCGGAAGTGTCCTTTTATCTTGATGTCCTCCAGGCGGTGCATCTTGTCCGCAACGAGACGCTCGCGTTCGATGTAACCTTTGTATTTTATCTTTATCTCCGCCGCCTCCACGGCCTCTTCGGCCACGCTTCCGAGAGCGGCGATGCGTTCGCGGAGGGCGGGCAGCGCGTCGGCGAGAGCGGCGATCGACAGTTGCGGGCGTCCCACCAGTTCGGCAATCTTGCATCCCCCCGTGAGAGTGGTTGTGTCGTGGCTCTCCAAGAAGGCATTCACCTCGTTTGGCTTTACGCTCGTTTTGCCGCAAAAATCACAAATTTCTTCTATTGCCCGCTTCTTCTCCATCCAGCGGTCAAAGCGGTCGCGCTTGGCCAGTCCTATGGCATAGGCGCGCTCCGTGAGCCGCGCGTCGGCATCGTCCTGCCGGAGCAGTATGCGATATTCAGCCCTTGACGTGAACATCCGGTAGGGTTCATCGACACCTTTGGTCACGAGGTCGTCGATGAGCACGCCGATGTAGCTCTCGTCCCGCCCCATGACGAACGGCTCGCCGCCACCGCAGAGTAGGGCGGCGTTTGCCCCGGCCACAAGTCCTTGGCCTGCGGCCTCCTCGTATCCGGTGGTCCCGTTGACCTGCCCGGCAAGGAAAAGGTGGGGTATTACCTTCGACTCCAGCGTGTGTTTCAGCTGCGTCGGGTCGAAGAAATCGTATTCAATGGCGTATCCGGGGCGGTAGACGCGCACGTTGTGCAAGGCCGGAATGTGGCGCAAGGCAGCAATCTGCACGCCCATCGGGAGCGACGACGAGAAGCCGTTGAGGTACATCTCGTTCGTGTTCGTGCCCTCGGGTTCGAGGAAAAGCGGGTGTTGCGGCTTGTCGGGGAACGTCACTATCTTCGTCTCTATCGACGGACAGTAGCGCGGCCCGATGCTCTTTATCTGGCCGTTGTAGAGCGGCGAGTCGGGGAGGGCGGAGCGCAGCGTCGCGTGTACGGCCTCGTTGGTCTGGCATGTCCAACAGGGGAGCTGCGGCAGAGGCCTCCTTGTGCTCAGATAGCTAAAGCGGTGGAAGTCGTCCTCGCCCGGCTGCATCTCCATGAGGCTGAAATCGACGGAGCGTCTGTCTATGCGCACGGGCGTTCCGGTCTTCATCCGCCCTCGGCGGACACCGTGCCGCTCGATGCTCTCGGCCAGTCCCTTGGCCGCCGGCTCCGCCATGCGCCCGCCTTCCACCTGCTGCCGCCCGATGTGCATCAGCCCGTTGAGGAACGTCCCCGCCGTGATCACCACGCACTGCGCCCGCAGCTCCGCTCCCCAGACGGTGCGCACGCCTGTGGCGCGCCCCTCGCTGACGAGCAGTTCGGTGGCCATGTCCTGCCAGATGTCGAGGTTTGGCGTGGCATCGAGAGCCTCGCGCCACCGCCAGATGAACCGTCCCCGGTCGCACTGCGCCCTCGGGCTCCACATTGCCGGGCCTTTGCTGCGGTTGAGCATTCTGAACTGGATGGCCGTTGCGTCGGTGACCAGACCCGTGTGGCCGCCGAGTGCGTCGACCTCGCGCACGATCTGACCCTTGGCTATGCCGCCGATGGCGGGGTTGCAGCTCATCTGCGCAATCTTGTTCATGTCCATTGTGACAAGGCACGTGCGCACGCCCATGTTCGCGGCAGCGGCGGCGGCCTCGCAACCGGCGTGCCCGCCGCCGATGACTATCACGTCGTATTCGAGTGTCATTGGCTTTGCTGAAGTATCGCGGGCGCGTCTTGGCGTATGCGCGCCCCAGAAATTGAACGGCGCAAAATTACTCATAAAAATCTATTTTTGTAGCCAAACGCTTTGCCTAATCATTAAATTATAGTAATTTTGCGCTGCAATGGCGTGTCCGAATACCCCATGCGGGGTATCTTTGGCGTGTCTTTAGGTGATGCATGATGGCATCGCCAGCGGGTCGGACTATAGTCTAAATCTTTTAAATAATTTAATCTCAGTCATTTATGTGGTTAATCAATTCTTCTATCGGTAGGAAGGTTGTGATGTCGGTAACTGGCGTCGCGCTCATCCTATTCCTGACATTCCACATGTCAATGAACGTGGTGGCTCTCATCTCCGGCGAAGGTTACAACATGATTTGCGAGTTCCTCGGCACCAACTGGTATGCCATTGCGGGCACGTTGGCCCTCGCAGCCCTGGCCGTGATTCACATCGTCTACGCATTCCTGCTGACGATGCGCAACCGCGCCGCGCGCGGCACGGAGCGTTATGCCGTCACCGCGCGTCCGGCCAAGGTGGAGTGGGCATCGCAGAACATGCTTGTGCTGGGCATTGTGATTGTGCTTGGGCTGTTGCTCCACTTGTTCAACTTCTGGTACAACATGATGTTTGCCGAGCTTGTCCACATGAGCGTGCCCCATCATCCCGCCGATGGCTTTGCCTACATCGTGGACACGTTCTCCAACCCCGTGTTCGTGGTGCTCTACATCGTGTGGCTCGTCGCCCTGTGGTTCCACCTCTCGCACGGCTTCTGGAGTGCGATGCAGACCTTCGGCTGGAACGGCAAGGTGTGGTTCTGCCGCTGGAAGGTGATAGGCATCGTCTACACCACGCTGCTCTTCCTCGGCTTCCTCGTGGTGGTGCTGGCCTTCGCCTTTGGCGTAGCCCCGAGCCTGTGCCTGTAATTCACAATATACAATACACAATTCATAATTCCTTCAGATTATGGCCAAGCAGATAAATTCAAGGATTCCCGAAGGCCCCGTGGCCGAGAAGTGGACCAATTATAAAGCTCACCAGCGTTTGGTGAACCCCAAGAACAAGCTCAAGCTCGACGTTATCGTGGTGGGCACGGGTCTGGCCGGTGCCAGTGCGGCTGCCTCCCTCGGCGAGATGGGCTTCAACGTGCTCAACTTCTGCATTCAGGATTCGCCCCGCCGCGCACACTCCATTGCCGCGCAGGGTGGCATCAACGCCGCCAAGAACTACCAGAACGACGGCGACTCCGTTTACCGCCTGTTCTATGACACCGTGAAGGGCGGCGACTACCGTGCCCGCGAGGCCAACGTCTACCGCCTCGCAGAGGTCTCCAGCAGCATCATCGACCAGTGCGTGGCACAGGGAGTGCCTTTCGCCCGCGAGTACGGCGGTATGCTTGCCAACCGCTCATTCGGCGGAGCGCAGGTCTCCCGCACGTTCTATGCCAAGGGACAGACCGGCCAGCAGCTCCTGCTCGGCGCATACTCGGCGCTCAGCAGCCAAGTACATGCAGGCCGCGTGAAGCTCTACACCCGCTACGAGATGGAGGATGTGGTCATCGTTGACGGCCGCGCACGCGGCATCATCGCCAAGAACCTTGTCACCGGCAAGCTCGAACGCTTCTCCGCCAACGCCGTGGTCATCGCCACGGGCGGCTACGGCAACACCTATTTCCTTTCCACGAACGCCATGGGTTGCAACTGCACCGCAGCCATGGCCTGCTACCGCAAGGGCGCATACTTCGCCAACCCGTCTTATGTTCAGATTCACCCCACCTGCATACCTGTACACGGCGACAAGCAGTCGAAGCTCACGCTGATGTCTGAGTCGCTCCGCAACGACGGACGAATCTGGGTGCCCAAGAAGCTCGAAGATGCCAAGGCTCTGCAAGCCGGGACGAAGAAGGGCAGCGACATCCCCGAGGAAGACCGCGACTACTACCTCGAACGCCGCTATCCCGCGTTCGGAAACCTCGTGCCGCGCGACGTTGCCAGCCGTGCTGCCAAGGAGCGTTGCGACAAGGGTTACGGCGTGAATAACACGGGACGCGCCGTGTTCCTCGACTTCTCCGAGAGCATTGAGAGGCTCGGAATCGACGTTGTGTTGCAGCGTTACGGCAACCTCTTCGACATGTACGAGGAGATTACGGATGTCAACCCGGGTCAGTTGGCCAACGAGATAAACGGTGTGAAGTACTACAACCCAATGATGATCTACCCCGCCATACACTACACGATGGGCGGAATCTGGGTGGACTACGAGCTGATGACCAGCATCGAGGGTCTATTCGCAATCGGAGAGTGCAACTTCTCCGACCACGGCGCAAACCGACTGGGTGCGTCCGCCCTCATGCAGGGACTTGCCGACGGCTACTTCGTGCTTCCGTACACCATACAGAACTACCTCGCCGACCAGAAGATTTGGCCGCGCCTGAGCACCGACCTGCCAGAGTTTGAGGAGGCAGAGAAGGCCGTCAGCGCCGAGATCGACCGCCTCATGTCCATCAAGGGCAAGCGTTCGGTGGACTCCATCCACAAGGAGCTTGGGCACGTCATGTGGGAATACGTCGGCATGGGACGCACCGCCGAGGGACTGAAGATAGGTCTTGACAAGATAAAGAAGCTGCGCAAGGAGTTTGAGACCAACCTCTTCATCCCCGGGACGAAAGAGGGTCTCAACACCGAGCTTGACAAAGCCATCCGCCTCCGCGACTTCATCACAATGGGTGAGCTGGTGGCCTACGACGCACTCTCGCGCAACGAATCGTGCGGCGGACACTTCCGCGAGGAGCACCAGACCGAGGACGGCGAGGCCAAGCGCGACGACGAGCACTACTTCTACGTGGGCTGCTGGGAGTACCAAGGCTCCGACGAGAAGGCGCCAGAGCTGATAAAGGAGCCGCTGGAGTATGAGGCAATAAAAGTACAAACGAGAAACTATAAGGACTAAACACATGGCAAACATATCTTTCACCCTGAGATTCTGGCGCCAGAACGGCCCGAAGGCCGAGGGTCACTTCGATACACGCGAGATGAAGGACATCCCCGAAGACACCTCCTTCCTTGAAATGCTCGACATTCTCAACGAGCAGCTCATCGATGAGGGCAAGGAGCCGTTCGTCTTCGACCACGACTGCCGCGAGGGCATCTGCGGCATGTGCTCGCTCTACATCAACGGCCAGCCTCACGGGCCTAACACCGGGGCCACCACTTGCCAGCTCTACATGCGCAAGTTCCACGATGGCGACGTCATCACCGTTGAGCCGTGGCGTTCGGCCGCATTCCCCGTGATCAAGGACTGCATGGTGGATCGTTCGGCGTTCGACAAGATAATCCAGGCCGGCGGCTACATCACCGTGCGCACGGGACAGCCCCAGGATGCCAACGCCATACTCATCCCGAAGGAGGTTGCCGACGAGGCGATGGACTGCGCCACCTGCATCGGCTGCGGGGCTTGCGTCGCTGCCTGCAAGAACGGTTCGGCAATGCTCTTCGTCTCGTCCAAGGTGAGCCAGTTGGCACTGCTGCCCCAGGGTCGTCCGGAGGCCGCAAAGCGCGCCAAGGCAATGGTGATGAAGATGGAAGAGCTGGGCTTCGGCAACTGCACCAACACCCGCGCCTGCGAGGCAGAGTGCCCGAAGAACGAGTCGATTGCCAACATCGCGCGTCTCAACCGTGAGTTCATAAAGGCCAAGCTGGCCGACTGACCACTGTAGAGGCGACTTAAAAATAAAGGTCTCGAAGCCCGATTCCGGTCGGCTTCGAGGCCTTTTTGCGTGTGGCGGCTGCCGTTTCCCTGCGTTGCGTTGCGCGCGGTGGCGTAAGCCTTGACGGTGGCGGCATAGGCACAGCCACCATAATCGCCGAAGTTTCCGCTACGCCTTGTGTATGCTCTTAATCACCTTGGCAGGCACGCCGCCCGCCACCGTGTCCGCAGGCACGTCCTTTGTCACCACGGCACCGGCGGCAATGATGGCGTTGTCGCCTATGGTCACCCCCGGGAGAATGGTCACGTGTGCGCCTATCCACACCCCTTTGCCGAGCACTATCGGTGCGTGGGTCATGTTCTGCCTGTTCTCCGGCTCAAAGCCGTGGTTGAGGGTGGCCATCATTGTGCCCGGGCCTATGAGGCATCCGTCGCCTATAAAGATGCCGCCCTGGTCCTGGAACTGGCAGCATGAGTTTATGAACACGTTCTTGCCGAGGTGGATGTTCTTGCCAAAGTCGGAGTAGAAAGGCGGGAACATGCGGAACGAGCTGTCCACGTCGCTGCCTGTTATCTGGCTGAACAGTTCCACAATCTCCTCGTCGGTGTGGAATTTGGTGTTGAGTTCCATGAGCAGTCGCCTTGTCAAGCCACTCTGTTCGCGCATGAACGCAATCATCTCCGTGCCTTCGAGCGGTTCGCCGTCGGCAATCATCTGTTGAAATTTCTCTACTGTCATCATATATGTCGGTCTTTTTCCAAATTAATCTCCGTCACCAGTCCGCAATCGCTCCCGTTGCAAACAGGCACGCACAGCCGTTAACATAAATGTGTTAAAGCCGCCGGCGGGGTTCGCCCCTGCCAACCGTTTGACATTCAGCGAATTGCAAAACCTATGCTTTTGCACCGTAATACCTGCCTCGTTGGCCTCCAATAAATGCCTTGTTGCACGGCAATTAATGCCTCGTTGCACTGCAATATGACGCATACCGGAAAGCGGCGGCCGTGCGGCTGTTTTTGGTTGCATATTTGCAATTATCGGCATATTGCGGCTGTTCTGTTTCTCAGTCGGTCACGTTGCAAAGTAGGCGTGCCACCCCAGCCGTTGGCAATGGCGGCACGCGGCTTCCTTTTCATGTCCCAAAGTTAGTCAAAGCAGCCGTAAACGGGCGTATCGATATTCCTTTAAGTGTTATAACGGTTACATATTCTGCGCCGGATACCGTGCGGCCTACATGCCGCCTTTTGCCTCAACGCCCCGTGACGCGGATTGCCCCGAAACTTCCTGCAAGCCCGATCACGCTGCGGCGTTTTTCTTGCCTCATGCCTCTTGATTCTTAATTTTCTTCTTAACTTTGCAGACAAGTATGCAAAGATGAATCAAGATAACAACCAAAACGAGTTTGTGCGTCAGGTGGCGGAGCGCAAGTATGAGTACGGCTTCACCACCGACGTACACACGGAGGTCATCGGCTGCGGCCTCAACGAAGACGTGGTGAGGCTCATTTCGCAGAAGAAGGGAGAGCCGGAGTGGATGCTCAACTTCCGCCTGGAAGCCTTCAGGCAGTGGCAGCGCATGGAGCAGCCGTCGTGGGGCCATGTGAAGCTGCCCGAGATTGACTACCAAGCCATTTCCTACTATGCCGACCCGACCGCCGGCCGCCCCCAGGGCGAGGGCAAGGAGATAGACCCCGAGCTGATGAAGACGTTCGACAAGCTCGGCATCCCGCTCGAGGAGAGGCTCGCTTTGAGTGGCGTGGCCGTGGATGCCATAATGGACTCCGTGTCGGTGAAGACCACTTTCAAGGACAAGCTCGCCGAGCGGGGCATCATCTTCTGCTCCATCGGCGATGCCATACAGCACTATCCCGACCTCGTGAGCCGCTACCTCGGCACTGTCGTGCCGCCCACCGACAACTTCTTTGCCGCCCTCAACAGCGCGGTGTTCAGCGACGGGTCGTTCGTCTACATACCCAAAGGCGTGCGCTGCCCTATGGAGCTAAGCTCATACTTCCGCATAAACGCGCGCAACACGGGGCAGTTTGAGCGCACGCTGATAGTGGCCGACGACGACAGCTACGTGTCCTACCTCGAAGGCTGCACCGCCCCCATGCGCGACGAGAACCAGCTCCACGCCGCGATAGTGGAGATTGTCGTGATGGACAGGGCGGAGGTGAAATACTCAACGGTGCAGAACTGGTATCCGGGCGACGAGCAGGGGCGCGGCGGCGTGCTCAACCTCGTGACCAAGCGCGGCGACCTGCGCGGCCAGCGGAGCAAGCTCTCGTGGACGCAGGTGGAGACAGGCTCGGCCATTACGTGGAAATATCCGTCGTGCGTGCTGCGCGGCGACGACTCCACGGCAGAGTTCTACAGCGTCGCCGTGACCAACCACTGCCAGCAGGCCGACACTGGTACGAAGATGATACACATAGGCCGCAACACCAGCAGTACCATCATCAGCAAAGGAATATCCGCAGGGCGGAGCCAGAATTCCTACCGTGGGCTGGTGCGCGTGGCACCGGGCGCGGAGGGAGCGCGCAACTATTCCTCGTGCGACTCGCTCCTGCTGGGCAGCGAATGCGGGGCGCACACCTTCCCCTACGTCGACGTGCGCAACGACACGGCGGTGGTGGAGCATGAGGCCACGACGAGCAAGATAAGCGAAGACCAGCTGTTCTACTGCGCACAGCGCGGCATACCGACGGAGCAGGCCGTGGGCCTCATCGTCAACGGCTATGCCAAGGAAGTGCTCAACAAGCTGCCTATGGAGTTCGCCGTGGAGGCGCAAAAGCTCCTGAGCGTGTCGCTCGAAGGCACGGTGGGGTGAGTGATGCGGTGAACTCGGAATCGGTGCCAAGGGTTTAAGACGACATAAGACATAAAGAAAAGATACAAACCATGTTGGAAGTGAAAGACCTGCACGCCTGCATCGGCGGCAAAGAAATACTCCGGGGCATAACCCTGACAGTGGGCGACGGCGAGACCCACGCCATCATGGGCCCCAACGGCTCGGGCAAGTCCACTCTGAGCGCGGTGCTTGCCGGCAACCCCCTCTATGAGGTGACGGCGGGAACGGCCACTTTCCGTGGCAAGGACCTGCTCGCGATGAAGCCCGACGAGAGGGCGCGCGAGGGACTGTTCCTCTCGTTCCAGTATCCCGTGGAGATACCGGGCGTGTCGATGACCAACTTCATGCGTGCCGCCGTCAACGAGCGGCGCAAGCACGAGGGACTGCCGCAAATCACGGGCGGAGACCTGCTGAAGCTCATGCGTGAGAAGCGACAGATAGTGGGCATGGACAGCAAGCTGGCCAACCGCTCCGTGAACGAGGGCTTCAGCGGCGGCGAGAAGAAGCGCAACGAGATTTTCCAGATGGCAATGCTCGAGCCAAGGCTCGCCATCCTCGACGAGACCGACTCCGGGCTTGACGTCGACGCGCTGCGCATCGTGGCCGAAGGCGTAAACAAGCTGAAGACGCCCGAGACGAGCTGCATCGTCATCACGCACTACCAGAGGCTGCTCGACATACTGAAGCCAAGCGTTATCCACGTGCTCTACAAAGGGCGCATCGTGAAGACCGGAGGCCCGGAGCTGGCCTCCGAGATAGAGGAGCGCGGCTTCGACTGGATAAAGGCGGAGGCCGGGGAGGACTGACCATGGGAACGGAAGCAACCAACGGTGCCGCCGCGCGCCAGTATTCCGACCTCTACCGCGCCTGCCGTGACAGCATCATGGCGCACAGCGCACCCGCACTCAACGCCCTGCGCGACCATGCCGCCGCGCGGTTTGACGCGCTCGGGCTGCCCACGCGCCGCGCCGAACGCTACCGCTACACCGACATGGAGGCCCTGTTCGCGCCCGACTACGGGCTGAACGTCAATCGGCTCGACATCCCCGTCGACCCCTACGAGGCCTTCCGGTGCGACGTGCCAAACCTGAGCACGTCGCTCTACTTCATGGTGAACGACGCATTCTACGACAAGGCCCTGCCCAAGGGCCGCCTGCCCGAGGGCATGGTGGTTGGCTCGCTTGCGCGGATGGCCACGGAGATGGCTGGCGTGGTGGGCGAATGCTACGGCAAGCTGGCCGACGTTGACGGCGATGCGCCAACCGCGCTCAACACGATGCTCGCCCAAGACGGGCTGCTCGTCTACGTGCCTCGGGGCGTGCGCTCCGACAAGTGCGTGCAGGTGATAAACATCCTGCGCTCCGATGTAGACCTGATGGTATGCCGCCGCGTGCTGATCGTGGTGGAGCAGGGAGCTGAAGCGAAGCTCCTCTTCTGCGACCATGCCGCTGACGACCGCCGCTTCCTCACCTCGCAGGTGATCGAAGCCTACGTGGGCGACGGCGCAAGCCTCGACCTCTACTGCCTCGAGGAGACGCACGCACGCAACGCCCGCGTGAGCAACCTCTACGCGCGGCTCGGCACAGGCGCGCGCCTGAACCACAACATCATCACCCTGCACAACGGGACGACGCGCAACACGGCCTCCGTGAAGCTCGAAGGCGAGGGGGCGGAGTGCTGGCTCGGGGGACTTGCCATTGCCGACAAGGAGCAGCACGTGGACAACAACACGCTCATCGACCACCTCGTGCCGGGCTGCACGAGCGGCGAGCTTTACAAGTATGTGCTTGACGGCAAGGCCACGGGGGCGTTCGCGGGTCGCGTGCTCGTGAGGCCGGGGGCGCAACGCACCTCCTCCGACATGCGCAACCAGAACCTCTGCGCCACCCGCCAGGCGCGGATGTTCACGCAACCCATGCTCGAAATCTACGCCGACGACGTGAAATGCTCCCACGGCAGCACCGTGGGGCAGCTCAACGATGCCGCCATCTTCTACATGCAGCAGCGCGGGTTGACGCTGCGCGAGGCGCGGCTGCTGCTTCAGGCGGCATTCGCCGGCGAGGTGATAGACAGGATGGAGCTTGCCCCGCTGCGCGACCGGCTCCACTATCTCGTGGACAAACGCTTCAGGGGAGAGCTGAGCAAGTGCGCGGGCTGCAAGCTCTGCAAGTGACACGAGGCGCACGGTGCGCCGCAACAAGGGAGAGAAAACCAATGTACGACATAGAGAAAGTGAGGGCCGACTTCCCCATTCTCGCACGCGAGGTGCATGGGAAGCCGCTCGTCTACCTCGACAACGCCGCCACGACGCAAAAGCCGCTGTGCGTGCTCGACGCAATGCGCGACGAATACCTCAACGCCAACGCCAACGTACACCGGGGCGTTCACTACCTCTCGCAGCAGGCCACCGAGCTGCACGAGGCCGCGCGCGAGGCCGTGCGCAGCTTCATCGGGGCGCGCTCGGCCACGGAGATTGTCTTCACGCGCGGCGCGACCGAGGGCATAAACCTCGTGGCGCAATCGTTCTGCGAGGCGTTCACGGAGCCGGGCGACGAGGTGGTGGTCACGGAAATGGAGCACCACTCCAACATCGTGCCGTGGCAATTGCAGGCCGCCAAGCGCGGCGTGGCCATAAAGGTGGCTCCAATCGACGACCGGGGGGAGCTGCGCCTCGACGAGCTGGAGAAGCTGCTTGGCCCGCGCACGAAGATGGTGAGCGTGGCGCACGTGAGCAACGTGCTCGGGACGGTGAACCCCGTGGCCGAAATCACGGCCTTGGCGCACGCCCACGGGGCGGCGGTGCTCGTCGACGGGGCGCAGGCCGTGCCCCACATGGCCGTGGACGTGCAGGCCATCGACTGCGACTTCTACGTGTTCAGCGGCCACAAGATGTACGGCCCGACCGGCATCGGCGTGCTCTACGGCAAGGAAGACTGGCTCGACCGTATGCCGCCCTACCAAGGCGGGGGCGAGATGATAGAGAGCGTGAGCTTCGAGAAGACCACGTTCGGGCAGCTGCCCTATAAGTTTGAGGCCGGCACACCCGACTACATAGCCACCCACGGGCTGGCCACGGCAATGGCCTACATGGCCTCGCTCGGCCTCGACAACATAGCGGAGCACGAGCGGAAGCTCACGCGCCGCTGCCACGACGGCCTTTCGCAGATGCCCGCCATGCGCCTGTTCGGGCAGCAGGAGGGGAAGGATGCCGTGGTGTCGTTCCTCGTGGGCAACATCCATCACCTCGACATGGGCACGTTGCTCGACCAGCTCGGCATCGCCGTGCGCACCGGACACCACTGCGCCGAGCCGCTGATGCGCCGTCTCGGGGTGCTCGGCACGGTGAGAGCGTCGTTCGCCCTCTACAACACGGAGGCCGAAGTGGATGCCCTGCTGGAGGGGGTGGAGCGCGTCAGCCGGATGTTTTGACCGTCAGGCACAACCGGACATCGCCCCGACGGCATAGCCGCAAAACATAATAAAACATAAAAAACGCACGAGCGACAGTGCTAAGCAAACATTCGTGCTTATCTTTGCAAAGTATAAAAACAACAGAATTTCAGGCCCCCAAGCCTTAGGAAGCCAAAGGCCACGGGCCATAAAACACAACAAAATGTACACCAAAGGTCTTATTTACGTGTCGGCAGCCTCTATGCTCCTGCTGACATCTTGCTCCAGCAAGCTCGGGGAACTATCGGCCGACAACTTCACCGTGACGCCAAATCCCCTTGAAAGCCACGCCGGGAAAGTGCCCGCCACCATCAATGGCACATTCCCAGAGAAATACATGAAGAAGAAAGCCGTCGTCACCGTCACGCCGGAGCTGCGCTACGGCAACGGACAGGTGGCCCGTGGCACGAGTGCCACGTTCCAGGGCGAGAAGGTCGAGGGCAACAACCAGACCATCTCCTACCAGATAGGCGGCAACTACTCGATGAAGACCACGTTCGACTACGTGCCCGAGATGCAGAAGAGCGAGCTTTATCTCACGTTCGATGCCACGGTGGGCAAGAAGTCTGTCGACGTGCCCGAGGTCAAGGTGGCCGACGGCGTGATTGCCACTTCGGAACTGGTCAAGCGTACCGTGCTCTCCGCACAGCCCAGCTTAGCCCCCGACTCGTTCCACCGCGTCACCGAGCAGAAGCAGGTGGCCAACATCAAGTTCCTCATACAGCAGGCCAACCTGCGCCAGAGCGAGCTGAAGAGCAACTCCGTCACTGAGTTCGTGGAGCTTCTCAAGAAGATCAACGCCGACCGCGAGGGTCTCAACCTGAGCAGCGTGGAAATTTCGGCCTATGCTTCGCCTGACGGCGGCGTGGAGCTTAACGACAAGCTCGCCAGCCAGCGTCAGAAGAACACCGAGAAGTACGTGGCACAACAGCTCAAGGCCACGAGCAACACGGATGCCAACGTCGACACCAAGTACACCGCCCAAGACTGGGAAGGCTTCCAGGAGCTGGTGCAGGCATCCAACATACAGGACAAGGATGTCATCCTGCGCGTACTCTCCATGTACAAGGATCCCGAGGAGCGCGAGCAGCAAATCAAGAACATGAGCGAGAGCTTCCAGGAGCTTGCCGAAGGCATCCTGCCGCAGCTGCGCCGCGCCCGCATGACCATCAACTATGAGGTGATAGGCCGCGACGACGAGCAGATAATGGCTCAATACAAGGAAGACCCCACACAGCTCAGCCTTGAGGAACTCATCTATGCCGCCACGCTCACCGACAACGCCGACGAGCAGGAGCAGATATACAAGACGGCCATCGCCCAGTATCCCAACGACTGCCGCGCCTACAACAACGTGGCTGCCATAGAATATGCCAAGGGCAACTACTCCGAGGCCATGACATACGCCCGTAAGGCACAGGCCGTCAGCGGCTCGAACAGCGAGACCAACGCCAACCTTGGGCTTCTCGCCCTGCAAGCCGGCGACGTGCAGACTGCCGAGGGATACATCGCCAAGGCCACCGATTGCGCCAACCTGAATGAAATCGTGGGCAACCTCCACCTCGCTCAGGGCAACTACGCACAGGCTGAGAGCGACTTCCAAGGCGTGAACTCCAACAGCGCAGCACTCGCACAGATTCTCAACAAGAACTACGCCGCAGCCAACACGACGCTCAGCAACGTGAAGAATCCTGACGCGATGACCGACTACCTGAAAGCCATCGTCTGCGCACGCCAAGGCAACAACACCGAGGCCGCATCGGCACTGCGCAGCGCAATCACCAAGGATCCTTCGCTGGCAGCATACGCCGCCAACGACCTTGAACTGGCAAATGTCAGCAAATAAGGACTGACACCAATACGAACAGGCGTGGCCCGAAAGGGCTTGCGCCTCCTGCGATACGCCGGGGAAGTCACGGGGGACAGGTAAAAGCTCCTCCCCGGGCTTCCCCGGCCTTGCATTTGACACTTGCATGAATTTCCAGAACATCCCCAAACCAACGCCATGCGCATGACAATTCGGGCAGTGGCGGCCGTCGTCCTCGCCGTGGCCATGCTTGCCGCGTGCAGCTCCGAGGGCGACCGCTTCCGCATTGAAGGCCGTTTCCGCAACTTCAACAGGGGCGAACTCTACGTCTATTGCCCCGAGAATCCCAGTCGCGGGCGCGACACCGTGACCGTGGCCGATGGGCGTTTCTCCTACGAGGTGATGCTCGCCGCGCCCACCACGTTCCTCATCATCTTCCCGAACTATTCGCAGCAGGTGGTGTTCGGGCGGCCCGGGGCCACGGCAAAGGTCAGCGCGGATGCCTCCCACCTGCGCGAGATGAAAGTGAGCGGCACGAAGGACAATGAGCTGATGACCCGCTTCCGCCAAAAGGTGAACGACATGACACCGCCGGATGCGCGGCAGGCCGCCATCGACTTCATCCGCGAGCATCCCGAATCGCCCGTGAGCGTGTATCTCGTGAACCGTTACCTCGTGCTCGACCCGCAGCCCGACTATGCCACAGCCGCCGAGCTGTTGCGCCAAATCCATGCCGCCGTCCCCTCGAACGGCCGCATTGCGCTCATGCTCCACCAAGTGGAGGAGCTGGCGGTGGGGGCTGTCGATGCCGTGCTCCCGGACTTTTCGGCCTACGACATCGACAGTTGCGCCGTGAGCCGCGATTCGCTCCGCTCCAAGGTGAACGTCATCACCGCGTGGGCAACGTGGAACAGGGACAGCCGCAACATGCAGCAGGAGCTGCGAAAGCTCTCCCGCACCCACCAAGACAGCATCGCCATTCTTGGCATCTGCCTCGATGTCCGCAAGGAAGACTGCCGGAGACAGATTTCCCGCGACACGATGGACTGGCACGTGGTGTGCGACGGGCAGCTGTGGGACTCGCCTCTGCTGCGCCAGCTCGGCCTTTCCACGGTGCCGGGGCTGATCATCGCCGACGGCAACGGGCGCATCGTGGCTCGCAACCTCAATGCCTCGCGTATGCGGGAACAGATTGAAAAAATGCTGAAGGAGTAGGGGAAAGGCCTGCTCCGGCCACTCAAAGACATTTCCTATGCTTGTAAAGACATTCTGCGCCGCCATCACCGGCCTCGAAGCCACCATCGTCACGGTGGAGGTGAGCATGTCGCGCGGCGTGCTGTTCCACCTCACGGGACTGCCCGACAATGCCGTGCGCGAGAGCCGCGACCGCATAGCGGCGGCCCTGCTCAACACCGGTTATGCGTTTCCCGTGGCCGACATCACCGTGAACATGGCTCCTGCCGACCTCCGGAAGGAGGGCAGCGGCTACGACCTGCCCTTGGCCGTGGCCTTGCTTGCCGCCAGCGGCAAGGTGGAGCAGGCTCGCCTTTCCGACCATCTCATGGTGGGCGAACTTGGGCTTGATGGCAGGCTGCAAGCGGTGAAGGGCGCGTTGCCCGTGGCCATCAAGGCGCGCGCCGAGGGCTTCAAGGGGCTTATCCTGCCGTCGCACAACGCCCGCGAGGCCGCCGTGGTCGACGGCATCGATGTCTATGGCATCGACAGCCTCGTGGAGGCGGTGGATTTCCTCAACGGACGCAGCCTGCTGAAGCCCACGCAGGTGGACACGCAGGCCGAGTTCTACTCGCGCCTTGGCCACTGCGACACCGATTTTGCCGACGTGCGCGGCCAGCAGGGCGTGAAGCGTGCGCTCGAAGTGGCCGCCGCAGGAGGCCACAACCTCATAATGATAGGTCCGCCGGGCAGCGGCAAGTCGATGATGGCGAAACGCCTGCCGTCCATACTGCCGCCGCTCTCCATCGCCGAGAGCCTCGAAACCACGCAGATTTACAGCGTTGCGGGCAAGATGGGGCGCAACGCCACGCTCATTGCCCAGAGGCCGTTCCGTTCTCCCCACCACACAATCTCTCCCGTGGCACTCGTCGGCGGTGGCACAAACCCGCAGCCGGGCGAGATTTCGCTCGCCCACAACGGCGTGCTCTTCTGCGACGAGCTGCCGGAGTTCAACCGCAGTGTGCTTGAAGTGCTGCGTCAGCCGCTCGAAGACCGCCGCATCACCATATCCCGCTCGAAGTACACCGTGGAATATCCGTGCTCGTTTATGTTCGTTGCGTCGATGAACCCGTGCCCTTGCGGCTATCACGGCGACCCCACTCACCACTGCGTATGCTCCCCGGGGCAGATACAGCGTTACATGAACAAAATCTCCGGCCCGCTGCTCGACCGCATCGACATACAGGTGGAGATTACGCCCGTGCCCTTTGAGGACATATCCACAGCCGCCCCGGGCGAGCCGAGCGAGGCCATACGGCAGCGTGTGGTGGCGGCGCGGCGCGTGCAGGAGCAACGCTATGCCGCCCATCCGGGCATCCATTGCAACGCGCAGATGACCGAAAGCATGATTCACCGCTATGCCGAGCCTACGCCGGAGGGCATGGAGATTCTGCGGATGGCCATGCGCCGCCTTAGCCTTAGCGCGCGGGCATACAGCCGCATTCTGAAGGTGGCGCGCACGATTGCCGACCTCGACGGCCTTGCCGACGTGCAGCCGGCTCACATAGCGGAGGCCGTGGGCTATCGCAACCTCGACCGCGCCGACTGGGCGGAGCGCACCTGACGCATCGTCTGGCAGCAAACAGCTTTACCATAAAACACTAAAACAAGATGAAACGATTACTTTCCGTCGTGCTGGCGACGCTCATCGCCGCTGCGGCGACTGCCGTTGGCAACTATCCCTCCAACAGCGACTACCTCTGGGTGACCGTGCCCGACCACTCCGACTGGCTCTACGGCCTCGGCGAGCAGGCCACCGTCGAAGTGCAACTCTACAGGTATGGCGTGCCTGTCGATGCCACCATTCACTACACCATCGGCGGCGACTGCCTGCCGCCCGACAGCCGCGACAGCGTGGAGATGCGCTCCGGGCGCGCCACCATAGTCGTGGGCACGTCGCAGCGGCCCGGTTTTCGCGACGTGCGGATGCGCGCAACGGTCGATGGCGTGACATACGAGCACCACGTCAAGGTGGGCTTTGGCGTTGATGGGATTGTGCCGTGGACGCAAGAGCCTTCCGACTTCACCGACTTCTGGGAGAAAGCCAAGGCCGAACAGGCCAGCGTGCCGCTGTCGTTCACGCGCGAGCCAGCCCCAGAGTACAGCAACGACAAGGTGGAGGCATTCCTCATCAAGCTCAAACTCGACCGTCGTGGACGCTCCCTCTATGCCTACCTGCTCGTGCCGCGTGGCGCGAAGCCGGGCAGCTGCCCTGTCGTGCTCACGCCTCCGGGTGCCGGGGTGAAGACCATCAAGCGCGTGGCCGAGGGCATGGACTATGCCGAGAGCGGTCTTGTCAGACTTATGACCGAGATTCACGGCATCGACCCGCGACTGCCCGAGCCTATGTTCGACGACATTCGGGCGGCATTTGAAACCTACGGAGCCGGATACCTGCGCAGTGGGCTTGACTCGCCGGAACGCTACTACATGCGTCATGTCTACCTCGGCCTCGTGCGCAGCATCGACCTGCTGTGCTCCCTGCCCGAGTGGGACGGGCGTAACGTCATCGCCCAAGGGGGCAGCCAAGGCGGCGCACTGGCCATCGTGGCCGCCGCCCTCGACCGCCGCGTGACGCTCTGTGTGGCCAACCACCCGGCTCTCGCCGACATGGGGGCTGGCTCGCAGCCCGGGCTTACGGGCGGATACCCGCATTTCTCAGCCGCCCTCGGCGACTTTACGCCCGAGAAACTGCGCACGATGGCCTACTACGACGTGGTGAACTTTGCCCGCCATGTAAGTGTGCCGACGTTCCTCACGTGGGGATATAACGACAACACGTGCCCGCCAACAACGTCATACGCCGTGTGGAACACGCTCCAATGCCCCAAGGAAAGCCTCATCACGCCCATCAACGAGCACTGGACATCCGATGCCACCGACCGCACACAGCTTCGGTGGATACTCGAAAAGCTCAAAGATTAGAGTAAGAAAACCGTCTTGATACAATCAACCGCAAAGGCTCTTCGTGTCCGTTGGCCTTTGCGGTTGACTGTTTGTTGATTTCGTTTGTATGCTTGCCTTACATGTATCCGAGCCAGCGCAGCACGTCGTTGAGGTTGGCCACGATGAGCAGCAGCAGCAGAATGGCGAAGCCCACGTACTGCGCCCTGATGAGGAACGTCTCGCTTGGCTTGCGCCGCGTCACCATTTCGTACACAAGGAAGAGCACGTGGCCGCCGTCGAGCGCGGGTATCGGCAGTATGTTCATCACGGCGAGGATGATGCTCAGGAACGCCGTCATTCTCCAGAACAAGTACCAGTTCCATGTTGAGGGGAAGAGGCTGCCTATCGTCCCGAAGCCGCCGAGGCTCTGCACGCCCTCTGGCTTCACCACGTAGCGCATGTCGCTGACGTATCCTTTGAGGATGTTCAGGCCGTAGGCCACGCCTGCGGGGAAGCTCTCGAAGAAGCCGTAGTTCACGCTGACGGCCTCGTAATCCAACGGCTTGTACATGAATCCCAGCTTCAGGCTGGCCGTCAGCGTCACTGTGGCGGTGTCGGCGCGCTCTCCACGCATGGTGACGATGGTGGCCGTGCGTGCCCGCAGGCTGTCGGCGTGGGTTCTGGCGGCTGCCATTACGTCGGCAATGCGGCCAATCTCGTTGCTCACGGTGCTCATGGTCGTGGCCTCGCGCCCGTTGATGGCAATGATGCGGTCGCCGTGTTGCAGGCCAATCGCCTCGGCGGGAGTGCCGGGCAGCACGCTGTCGACCACGGCGGGCACGAGCATCGTGACGAACATCGGCTCCGCCTTGATCATGTTAAGCAGGTTGAGGTCGCCCGGGAGGGCTATGCTCACGGCCTTTCCGTCGCGCATCACGTCGGCGCGTGTGGCCTGAGAGAGGTCGCGGAATACGTCGGTGTTGAACTCATTGAACTCGCCGAGGTCGGTGCCGAGGAGCACGTCGCCGTCGCGGAAGCCCAAAGCCTTGGCCTCATCGTTGAACTCCATGCCCATCGTCATGTTCTTCATGGGCACGTAGCTCTCGCCCCAGTGGAAGAGAATCATGGCGTATATGAACAGCGCGAGCACGAAGTTCACCAGCACCCCGCCCAGCATGACGAGCAGGCGTTGCCACGCGGGCTTCGTGCGGAACTCCCACGGCTGCGGTTCTCGCTTCATCTGTTCCGTGTCAAGGCTCTCGTCTATCATCCCCGCTATCTTGCAGTAGCCGCCGAGCGGCAGCCAGCCGATGCCGTAGGTGGTGTGGCTGTTCTTCGGCTTGAACTCGAAGAGATGGAAGTAGGGGTCGAAGAAGAGGTAGAATTTCTCCACGCGGATGCCGAACAGCCTTGCGAAGAACATGTGCCCGGCCTCGTGGAGCAGCACGAGTATCGAGATTGACAGTAGGAATTGCAGCAGTTTTATGAGGAATATTTCCATTGTTTGGTGGTTACTTGTTTTGTGTCTGGGGGTGGAATGTTGCGCGGTTTACCCAATTTCCTCGGCTGCCACGTGGCGCGCCTCTTTGTCGGTGGCCACGTAGACATCGTAAGTCGGGCTTGGGTCGAAGGCCACGCGGCGCATCGTCCGTTCTATGCAGTCGGCCACGTCGAGGAAACCGCAACGTCCTTGACGGAATGCCGCGTTGGCCACCTCGTTGGCGGCGTTGAGTATGCAGGGCATGTTGCCGCCCTTGCCGATGGCCTCAAAGGCCAGTGCGAGGCAGCGGAAGCGTTCGGTGTCGGGCTTTAGGAACTCCAGCGGCTGTGCCGTCAGGTCGAGCCGTTGCGCCGACAGGTGGAGGCGTTCGGGGTAGGAGAGGGCGTATTGTATCGGCATACGCATGTCGGGCACGCCGAGTTGCGCCCTGACAGAGCCATCGCGGAACTGCACTGCGCTGTGTACGATTGACTGCGGGTGTATCACCACCTCTATCCGCTCTGCCGGTATGTCGAAAAGCCAGCGGGCTTCCATCACCTCGAAGCCCTTGTTCATCATCGTTGCGCTGTCTATCGTGATTTTCGCGCCCATGTTCCACGTTGGGTGACGCAGTGCGTCGGCCGCCGTCATGCGCGCCAAGCTGTCCGCGTCGGTGTGGAGGAACGGGCCTCCGCTTGCCGTGAGGAGAATCTTTTCCACGGCTTCCGGGCCTTCGCCGGCGAGGCATTGGAATATGGCCGAGTGCTCGCTGTCCACGGGCAGGATTGGGGCGCGGTGGCGTGTGGCCACGTCGCACACCAGTTCGCCTGCCACCACGAGCGTTTCCTTGTTGGCCAGTGCCACGGCCTTGCCCTTGCCGAGGGCGTGGAGCGTCGGCGCGAGGCCTGCGAAGCCCACAATCGCCGTGAGCACCATGTCCACCGGCCCTGCCTCCACGAGGCCTTCGATGGCTTTCTCGCCGGCGTAGACCTTGATGTCAGGCTCGCCGGAGAGCAGTTCGCGCAGCTCGTCGTACCGCCCCTCGTCGGCGATGGCCACGGCGGCCGGCTTGAAGCGTCTGGCCTGTTCAGCGAGCAGGCGCGCGTTGTTGTTTGCCGTGAGGCAGTAAGCCTCGAAGCGGTCTGGGTGCTCGGCTATCACCTCAAGGGCTTGTGTGCCTATCGAGCCTGTCGAGCCGAGTATGGCAATTTGTCTTTTTTCCATGTCGTTGCGTTTGGCTTGTGCCGCGCCGTGAGCCTGCTTCAGATGTCGAGCAGCCCATCGGGGAGTCTCACGCTGATGGTGCGTGAGCCGTGGTCTACGCCGACCACCACGCCTTCTGCGGCCGGAATCATCTCGCCGCGCTCGGTGACGAGCAGCACGTTGGCCGTGGTGTCGTCGACGGCACTCACGCGGCCAATCTCCTTGCCGCTGTCAGCGTCGGCAATGGTGTAGCCCTCTACGGATGCGGCCATTGCCGGCCCGCCTGCGGCCTCGGCTTCGGCGAGTGGGAAGCAGACAGCCGTGCCCGTTAGCTGACGTGCCTTTTCGAGCGTGTCCACGCCTTCGAGGCACACCAGTGCCGACCCCGCGCCGCGCTGTCTGGCCTCTTCCACGAAGAAAGGCACGGGCAGCCCCTCTACTATCAGCACGAGGTAGGGGTAGTCGGAGCGCATGAACACGTCGTCCTCGAAGCGCATGGTCAGTTCCCCGCGTGTGCCGTGGGGCTTGCTTATGGTCCCGATGCGGTATATTTCGTTTTCTTTGATCATTTGTGTCGGCCGGAAATGTGGCACAGGCGCGGCCTCATGGTTCGCGCCTGATGCGTGCGCCGAGGGCGCAGAGCCGTTGCTCGATGCTCTCGTATCCCCGGTCTATCTGTTCGATGTTGTCTATGCGGCTTGTGCCGTCGGCTTCCATGGCGGCTATGAGCAGTGCTATTCCCGCGCGGATGTCGGGACTGGCCATGCGCCCAGCCTTCAGCCTCCGTTGCCTGTCGTGGCCTATCACCACGGCGCGGTGAGGGTCGCAGAGTATTATTTGCGCCCCCATGTCGATGAGCTTGTCCACGAAGAAGAGGCGGCTCTCGAACATCTTCTGGTGGAAGAGCACGCTGCCGCGTACCTGCGTGGCCACCACTATCAGCACCGACAGCATGTCGGGCGACAGCCCCGGCCACGGCGCGTCGGCTATGGTCATTATCGTCCCGTCGAGGAACGTCTCGGCCACGCAGTGCTCATGTGGCGGCACGAGCAGGTCGTCGCCGTCGGCCACGAGGCTCACGCCGAGTCTGCGGAATGCCTCTGGCATCATGCCGAGGTTCTTCACCGAGGCGTTCTTTATGCGTATGCCGTCGCCCACCATTGCGGCCATTGCGGCAAACGAGCCTACCTCAATCATGTCGGGCAGTATGCGGTGGGACGTTCCGTGCAGAGGGTGGCCTCCCTCTATGGTGAGCAGGTTGCTGCCTATGCCCTCGATGTGCGCCCCCATTGAGCGCAGCATCCTGCACAGCTGTTGTATGTAAGGCTCGCAGGCGGCGTTGTAGATTGTCGTCGTACCCTCGGCGGCGGTGGCGGCCATGATGATGTTGGCCGTTCCCGTGACCGATGCCTCGTCGAGCAGCATGTAGCTTCCCGTGAGCCTTTCGGCCATTATCTCGTTGGTGCCGTGCATTTGGGTCGTGTGCATCGTCGCCCCGAGGGCACTGAAGCCCATGATGTGAGTGTCAAGTCGCCGCCGCCCTATCTTGTCGCCGCCCGGCGTGGCTATCACGGCGCGCCCCACGCGGGCCAGCAGTGGCCCCATGAGCAGCACGCTGCCGCGCAGGGCGGAGCACTTGCGCACGTACTCGGGACTTTCGAGGTAGGCTTGGTTGAGGTGTTTGGCGCGGAACTTATAGCTGTGCGCCCCTGTCCGCTCCACCTCCACGCCGATGTCGCGCAGCAAGTCCACGAGGTTGTTCACGTCGCGTATGTCGGGCACGTTGGCAATGCTCACCTCCTCGGATGTTAGCAGCGATGCGCATATCACCTCCAGGGCTTCGTTCTTTGCCCCTTGCGGCTCAATGTCGCCCCTCAGCTTGTGCCCGCCCTCGATGATGAACGATGACATTCGGTTTCCTCTTCTTCTTTCTTGGCTGTTGTTTGTCGTTTGGGTGACGGCTTTGCCGTGGCGCGTCATTTCCTGCGCCTGCGCCTGAAGTAGCTGTTGTCGGCAGCCGTCATCTGGGTGCGTTGCGGTATGAGCCGCTCCGGCTTCAGAGTGTTCAGGTCTATCTGCACTCGGCCGTCGGTGAAGAGAGCTATGTCGGCCGCCACGCGGTTTGCGTCCATCGAGCCGTGTCCCCAGTTGGCGAGGTCGCGCTTCATCTGGTATGCCACGAGGCGTGCCAGCGCATCGCGTTCCTCCCCGGCGGGCATCTCCTTCAGGTGTGCCAGCGTGTCCTCCACGAGCCGTCCGTAGTGGCGCAGCTTCACGCGGCCGCGCTTCGAGGGCAGCGGCACGGGGTTGGGCTTGGAGAACATCTTCTCCGCCCCCGTCACGTCTTGCGGCCAGTCGATGTCGAGCTGCTTGTGGCTCATCAGGTAGAGGTGGTCCCAGAGGGTCTGTGCGTAGTTGGTGTTCTCGCGGAGGTGCGGCACTTTCGTCACCATCATGCGCACGATGCTCTTTGCGCACGCCAGCCGTTGCTCCTTGGTGGGCAGCGTCACGGCGTAGTCGACCATCTTCTGTATCTCGCGCCCGTATTCGGGCATCACCAGCGGTTCGCGCTGTGTGTTGTAGTCGAGTCCTTTTATTTCCATCATTTCGTTTTGGGATTGTGCGGGGTCAGTGTGCCGCAGGCTTTGGTGCGTCATGCTTGGAGCAGGGGTTTGGGCTTCACGGCCTTGTAGTCCTTGATGTATTGCGGCGTGAAGTAGGCCACGTCATCGGTCTCGCCCCGCGCCAGCCGCTTTTCGGCGAGCGGCGACATCCACTTGGCCAGCGGCTCCACGTCCTCTATGAAGCGGGCGTTGGCGTGGTCTATGGCCTCTGCGCACTTGGCCGCCCCATTGCCAAAGAAGTAGACCGGCCCACGGTCGAGCCACTGGCGGTAGGTGTCGCCGTCCACGATGTCGGCTCCGGCGGGTCTCACCGTGCGCAGTGCGCGGTCGTATATGGCGGCGTACACCTCCATGCGCCTTGCGTCGAGCATGGGGCAGAGCAGCGCGTTGTCTTCCATGTCGTCGTGCTCAAGCAGCACGGGCACGCAGAGGAGTTCGAGCGTGGGAATGCCGATGAATGCCGCGCCGCGCCCGTAGCACACGCCCTTGGCCATGGAAACGCCTATGCGCAGTCCAGTGTACGAGCCGGGCCCGCCGCTCACTGCCACGGCATCGAGCCTCGCGCCGCCCTCGTCGGAGGCCGTGAGAGCCTCGTCGACAAACGTGCCGAGGTGTTCGGCGTGGTTGAGGCCGCCCCGGCTCTCGCGGTTGAACACCACCATGCCGTCGTCGCTGACGGCCACCGAGCAAACGTCTGTGCTTGTGTCTATGTGAAGTATGCGGGCCATGTGTTAATCTGATTGATGTACGATGGCCTGCAAATTTACGCCTTTTTTCCCGCAA
>CAZURD010000020.1:0-26710 GCA_964623445.1 uncultured Prevotella sp.
GCACCATTATTCGAAGATGATTTTTGGGTGACACGTTGACGAAGTCAGGAAAAAGGCGGGTGTGCCCGAATGGAGCGGTTTCCATTCAGGCACACCCGCTACGTCTTGCGCCGAAATCAGACAAGTCCCTCGGCGCATTCTTGCAGCAACTCGCCCACGGTGGGGTGGATATGCGTGATTGAGGCAAGCTGTTCCACGGTGGCATCGCAGCACATCAGGGCTGCAACTTCCTGCACCATGTCGGCGGCGCAAGCCCCATAGGCGTGGCAACCGGCAATGCGTCCGTCCTCGTGCGCCACCAATTTCACCATGCCCTCGTCCTCGCCGAACGCAAGGGCGCGTCCGTTGGCGCGGTGGTAGGCTTTGGCGGCGCGGCAGGCGATGCCCGCCCGGCGGCAGGCATCCTCTCCCAGTCCCACGCTCGCGGCCTCGGGGTGGGTGAATATGGCCGAGGGCATGATGTCAAGGCGTATGCCGTCGGTGCGCCCGAGCATGTGGTTGACGGCACGTATGCCCTGCATCGTGGCGGCATGGGCGAGCATCTGCCGTCCGTTTGCGTCGCCTATGGCGTAGACGCAGCCCGCGCTGGTCTGCATATTGTCATCGACGGCAATGCCATTTACGCTCCATTCCACTCCTGCTGCATCGAGATTCAGCCCCCGCAGGCACGGTGTGCGCCCCACGGCCACGAGCACGCGGTCGGCCTCTACCGTCACCTCGCGCCCTTTCTGCTCCACAACCACGCGGCCATCGCCCACCGAGCGCACCGCCGCCTGCATCAGGAAGCGCACGCCCCGACGTTCCACGGCCTTGCGCAGACGCTTGGCCACGTCGGCATCGAGCATGGGAAGGCACTCCGGGAGCATCTCCACCACAGTGACATCGCAACCGAAACTGCGTGTGATGGAGGCCATCTCCATGCCCACCACGCCCGCGCCCACTATGCAAAGGCGGCGCGGCAGTTCGGTGGCGCAGAGCAGTTCATCGGACGAGATGACCATCGAGCCGTCGCCGACGATGCCCGGCGGCAGAGCCTTGGCCTCCGATCCCGTGGCTATTATCACGTTTGTGGTGACATAATCTTGGTCTCCCACGCATACGGTATGGGCATCCTTGAATGCCGCCTCGCCCCTTACGAGCGTCACGCCGGGCGTGGCGAGCAGGCGTTCCACGCCCCCTCGGAGTCTCGTCACTATGTCGTCCTTGCGGCGCATGGCCTGCGCCACGTCCACGCCGATGCCCTGCGCCGCCACTCCGAAGTCGGCGGCGCGTCGCAGCGTGTCGGCAATCTCAGCCGTGCGGGCAAGAGCCTTGGTGGGTATGCAGCCCCGGTTGAGGCACGTTCCGCCCGCCTCGGCACGCTCGGCCACCACCACCCGCAGTCCTGCCCGGGCGGCGTGGAGGGCGGCCCGGTAGCCTCCCGGGCCGCTGCCAATCACTATCAAGTCGGTATTCATTGTGTCCTTGCCTGTGTGTCGGTTTGCAGTCATCACTTCGCGCAGTCACCCTTTGCCGCCAACTGACGGTAGGTGAGCACGGGATGGCGCGCCGCCTGCACCTCGTCCACGCGCCCGATGGGCGTGGCGTGGGGTGCGGAGCGCAGCACTTCGGGCTGTTCGCGAGCCTCGCGGGCTATGCTCCGCATTGCGTCGATGAACCCGTCGATGGTCTCCTTGGCCTCCGTCTCGGTGGGTTCCACCATCAGCGACTCGTGGAAAAGCAACGGGAAATACACCGTCGGGGCGTGGTAGCCGTGGTCGAGGAGCCGCTTTGCCACGTCCATTGTCGTCACGCCGGTGGACTTGTCGCGCAGCCCGTCGAACACAAACTCGTGCATACAGCTTGCGTCGATAGGCAGGAGGTAGTCGTCTTTGAGCGATTCCTTTATGTAGTTGGCGTTCAGCGTGGCCAGCGGCCCGGCCATCTTGGCGTTCTCCCGACCGAGCGAGAGGATGTAGGCAAGGGCTTTCAGCAGCACTCCGAAGTTGCCGTGGTACGGCCCCACGGACAGTTCCGACTCGCCGGGGAGCAGCGTCTCCAGTCCGCTGCGCACCCCCACGGGGCCTGCGCCCGGCCCGCCTCCGCCGTGTGGCGTGGCGAACGTCTTGTGGAGGTTTACGTGCATCACGTCGAAACCCATGTCGCCGGGGCGGCAAACGCCGAGCAGCGGGTTGAGGTTAGCCCCGTCGTAATACATCAGCGCGCCGCAGTCGTGCGCCATACGTGCTATTTCGGGTATCTGTCTCTCAAAGAGTCCGAGCGTGTTGGGGTTGGTCATCATCATCGCCGCCACGCTGTCGTCGAGCAGGCGGGCAAGGTCGGCCACGTCGACAAGCCCCTCCGCCGTGCTTTTCACCTCCACTACGTCAAGCCCGCAGACCGCCGCCGAGGCGGGGTTTGTGCCGTGCGCCGAGTTGGGCACAATCACCTTGGTGCGCCGCGCGTCGCCCCTCGCCTCGTGGTAGGAGCGTATCACCATCAGCCCCGTAAGCTCGCCGTGCGCGCCGGCAAAGGGGTTGAGCGTGAATCGCGCCATTCCCGTTATCTCGCAGAGGGCGCGTTGCAGTTCATCGAGGGCTGCGAGCGCGCCTTTGCAGGTGTTGTCGGGCTGCGACGGGTGCAGGTTGGCAAAGCCGGGCAAGGCCGCCAGCTCCTCGTCGATGGCGGGATTGTACTTCATCGTGCAGCTGCCGAGCGGATAGAACCCGTTTTCCACGCCGAAGTTGTTGCCGCTCTGGTTGGTGTAATGGCGCACGACGGTCAGCTCGTCGCACTCCGGCAGAGCGGCATCCTCGGCGCGCCGCAGTTCGGAGGGCACTTCGTAGTTGCCGAAATCGTTGCTGGGCAGCGAGCATCCGCGCCTTCCCGGGTGGGAAAGCTCGAAGATAAGGTTGCCGTATAGTTTGTTGTTCATGGCTCAGATGATGTCGATGAGTTTGTCGATTTCTTCTTTGGTGCGCTTCTCCGTGACGGCAAACATGATGGTGTCGGCATCCACTTTCACTCCGCCGAGAATGCCGTTTTCCACGAACCTGCGTTGCAGTTCGTCCACGTCGCCGTCGTAGCGCACGCAGAACTCGTTGAAGAACGGTCGCGGAAAGGCTGTCTCGAAGTGGCCGGTGGCCACGAGGCGGTCGTGCATGTAGTGCGCCCCGGCGTAGGAAAGCTCCGCCTCCTCCTTCAGTCCGTTGTGTCCCATGAGGGCCATGTACACCGTTACGGCGAGTGCCATGAGGCTCTCGTTGGAGCAAATGTTGCTCGTTGCCTTCTCGCGGCGAATGTGTTGCTCCCGTGCTTGGAGCGTCAGCGTGAAGACGCGCTGGCCACGCGAGTCGGTCGTTGCGCCCACGATGCGTCCTGGCATCTTGCGCATGAGCTTCTCAGTGCAGCACATATAGCCCACGTAAGGGCCTCCGAACGACATCGGCAGGCCGAGGCTCTGCCCGTCGCCCACGGCAATGTCGGCTCCCCACTCGCCCGGGGTGCGCAGCACGGCGAGGTCGGCGGCCACGCAGTTCATCACGAGCAGAGCCTTTGCCGCGTGCGTCTCGTCGGCCAGCGAGGCATAGTCTTCCACGATGCCGTATCTGTTTGGCTGCTGCACCACCACCGCAGCCACTCCGCCCTCGGCCAGCTTTGCCGACAGGTCGGCGCGATCAGTGGCTCCACGGTCGGCTTGCGCCACCACAATCTCTATTCCCCTGAAGTGGGCGTAGGTGCGCATCACGGCCAGTATCTTCGGGTCTACGGTGGCGGAGACCACCACGCGGTTGGCTTTCCTTGCCGCAGCCACGGCCATCATCATAGCCTCGGCGGTGGCGGTGGTGCCGTCGTAGAGCGAGGCGTTGGATATTTCCATGCCCGTCAGCTCGGCCATCATCGACTGATACTCAAACATGCAGTGGAGCGTGCCTTGCGAAACCTCGGCCTGATAGGGCGTGTAGGCGGTGCGAAACTCCGAGCGCGAGACCACGGCCTGCACTGCGGCGGGCGTGTAGTGGTCGTAGACGCCCGCCCCGGCGAAGCAGGTCAGTTGCCTGTTCTGGCTTGCGAGGCCGTCGAAGTGGCGGCGCAGGCTCATCTCGTCCAAGGCCGGCGGCAGGGCGTAGTCGCCTTTGAGGCGCAGCCCGGCGGGCACGTCGGCATAGAGGTCGTCGAGCGACCGCACGCCGATGCGGCTCAGCATGGCCTCGATGTCGGCCTCGGTGTGTGGGAAATACTTGAATGACATTGTTCTTTTCGCGTTTTGGGATGGATGGTGGAAAAGTGGGATGGGGTGGGGCGGGGGATGGCGTTGGCAGCTTTTGCTACATTCGCTGTCACCCGCCCCGAGTGCCGTCAGGAGGCGGCGCAGGCTTCAGTGTATTTGGCCGCGTCCATGAGCGAGCCGAGTTGCGCCTTGTCGGAAAGCTCCACTTTCACGATCCATGCCGCGAAAGCGTCCTGATTGATTAGCTCCGGGGCATCGTCGAGCGCGGAGTTCACCTCCACCACCGTGCCGCTGACGGGCGCGATGAGGTCGCTGGCGGCCTTGGTGCTCTCCACAGCCCCAAACGTTTCGCCGGCTTCGAGTTCGTCGCCCACCTCCGGCATGTCCACGTAGACCACGTTGCCGAGTTGATCCTGAGCATAGTCGGTTATGCCGATGTAGGCGAAGTCGCCATCGGTCTTCACGTATTCATGCGTCTCCGAGTAAAGGAGTCCGTCTATAATCCTTGCCATAATCGTTGCTTTTTATTTATGGTTAAACATTTGTCCGTTTGCGTGTCGCCGTGCCTTGCCGGCCTGCCGCGTTATTTCTTGTAGTGCTTGTCGTAGAAACGCTTCTTCACCACGGTTGCCCTGAACGTCTTGTTCCTTATCCTCACGTCCACTTCCGTGCCGAGGGCGGCGCACCGTGCGTCTACCAAGGCCATGCAGACGCTCTCGCCCGTGGAGATGGAGCGGTAGCCCGTGGTGACCGTCCCCACCTGCACGCCGTCTTTCTCCACGCCGTATCCGTGGCGGGCGATGGCCTTGCCGTCGAGCCGCAGACCCACGACCTTGGCCGCAGGGCCGTCGGCCTTTTGCTTGGCGATGGCCTCGCGGCCTATGAATTCCTCCTTGTCGAGCTTGCAGAAGATGCCCACCCCGGCCATCACGGGCGATATTTCGGCCGACAGTTCGTTGCCGTAGAGCGGCAGACCCACCTCGAAGCGCAGCGTGTCGCGGCACCCGAGGCCGCAGGGCACGCACCGGCGGCTCTCCAGCAGCGCGTCCCACCAACGCTCCACCAAGGCGTGCGACCCGTAAAGCTCGAAGCCGTCTTCGCCCGTGTAGCCCGTGCGGCTGACGATGGCGGGCACGTCTGAGGCAGCGTCGCCCTCCCCGATGGGCTTCCACGTGTAGAAAGCGAGGTCGGCGCAGGCTATGCCCAGCACCTGTTCCACCACGGCCTCGGCCTCCGGCCCCTGCACGGCCAGCTGCCCATAGTCCTCGGAACGGTTGCGCAGGCGAATGTTGTAGCCCTCGGAGTGAGCCACGATCCACTGCCAGTCCTTGTCGATGTTGGCCGCGTTCACCACGAGGAAGAAGCCGTCGGCGGCCGTCCTGTACACCAGCAGGTCGTCCACCGTGCCGCCGTCGTCGTGGAGCATCAAGCCATACATGGCCTGCCCTACGGCGAGCGCGGCCACGTCGTTGGTGAAGATGTGGTTTACAAACCTCTCCGCGTCAGCCCCGCAGACGGTCACCTCGCCCATGTGCGACACGTCGAACACGCCACATGCCGTGCGCACGGCGCGGTGTTCGTCTTCCAGCGTGGTGTAGCTGATGGGCATCTCGAAGCCTCCGTAGGGGCTGATTTTCGCCCCCAGAGCCACGTGTCGGTCGTAGAGGCATGTGCGTTTGTTCTCCATGTGCGTAAAGGTTATGCTGTTGTTTCTGTCAGAATCGTTATGAGTTGCTCCCGTTCCAGTCCCATGATGGCGCGTTCCTCGCCGCCGGCGAGCCGTTGCCAGAGGCTTTCGGGCGACAGCTCCGCCCCCTCCAGAGCTTTCGTGAGGCTCTCCAGTGGCAGGCTGCCGGGCAGGAAGTCGCCTGTGATGGTGGCTCGGCGGATGGCGTTGCCGCGCATGTCGAGCATGGCCTCCAGTCCTCCCACGCCCTCCACGCGGCCACGGCGCACGATGGTGAACGGCGGGTTGTTGCCAAGCACAAAACTCTCGGCGCGGTATTCGCGCTCCAGCTCTTCGATGGCGGCCACGTCTGCCGCGCCGAGCGTGAGCGTGCCGGAGCACAGTTCGCGGCGCACGAAGGAGCGGAAGTCGCCCGTGGTCATCGCCGTGAACTCCTTTAGCAGTGCCACGCGCTGCGCCACGCTCCTCACGCCCTTGCCTCCCAGCTTGTCGTTGGCGGGCGTGATGGCCCCGAGCATGTTCTCCATGTCGGTGTCGAAGAGCATCGTGCCGTGTACGATGCTGCGTCCCGGCAGGTGGTAGAAGGCGTTGCCCGACACCTTGCGGCCTCCCACGAGGATGTCGTTGCGCCCGCCGACGGTTGCCTTCACGCCCATCTTGCGCAGCACCGTGGCCACTATTGCCATGTACTTCGTGAACGTCAGGTCGACGGCGTGGCCGCTCGTGACGTAGGACAGCATCACGTTGCCCCGGTCGGCATAGACGCATCCGCCACCGCTCTTGCGGCGAAAGACTTTCACGCCGTGCTCGCGGCAGTAGCGCAAGTCCACCTCGCGCTGCGCCACTTGGTTGCGCCCGAAGATTGCGCTCGGCTCAACCTGCCACGTGAAGAAGCATTCGGGGACATCGAAACGGCGCGCGACATACTCCTCCATCGCGAGATGGAACGACACCTCGCGCACCCTCTCGTCGGGAAGCTCCACGTACACCATATAATATAAGTCCAGATTCAAGTCGGCGCACCGCTTCATGGTCGGCCAAGGCGGCACGCCCGCTCGTGTTATGTATATGCAAATATAATGAAAAGCCATCTCGCCGACAAATATTCAGACGCTTAAATGCGGCACAAAAAACGGCCAGTCACCGACTGTAAGCGCAACGCCTGGCAGACGCGCAAACTGTTGCAAAACAGCGCGGAAAACTTAGAAACTGTTTTGGGGCCTGTTGTGCGATTCAAGGCGGTTTGTTGCTGTTTTGGCAGTCGGCTTTTGTCGGGGAGCGTCCTTTGGGCTTCAAGAAGCCAAGGCGGATGCACTCGGCAGGGCGACTTCCGCCCGCAGCGGGGCGCAAATGTCCCCGTCAGGCGGTCGCAAGCCATGCGCTTCGACACCAAAAGAAACTGGCTTTGCAACTGTCTGGCATCCAACGCATTGCAATTGATGCCTAATTGGCTCGCAATGAGGCATTAAATGGAACGCAACGAGGCATTAAATGGAGGCCAATTAATGCTCCGTTGCAAGCCAATAAATGCCCCATTGCAATCCGCCCTCCGTCCCCTGTGCCGGCAGGCAGGTTGCCATCGGCCAACAGGCGGAAACCGCTTAGCATAAATTGCGGAAGACACTTTAATAATTCCCAATTTATTTTGCCCGTTGACGCATTTCCACTACCTTTGCACAAAATGGCCGCCGCCATGCCGACAGGGCGAGGCAGGGAACGCGGCCTGACACTGGCGACATGGCGGCGGCTGGACTTCGTGGAGGCCCGGTGGCCTTGGCCATGCGTTGACGCATATTCATTCACACTAATTTTTTAATGGAACAGACAAACATTTTAGTAAGCAAAATCACCAAGGGAATACAGGAAAAGAAAGGCAACGACATCGTGATAGCCGACCTCAGAGGCATCGACGGGGCCATCTGCCGCTATTTCGTCATCTGCCAAGGCTCATCGCCCGCGCAAGTCGAGGCCATCACGGAGTCCATCGGCGACGTGGTGCGCACCGAGACCGGCGAGAAGCCCGTGAGGGTGGTGGGGCTTGAGAACGCGCAATGGGTGGCGATGGACTACAGCGACGTGCTCGTACACATCTTCCTGCCCGACACCCGCAAATACTACAACCTCGAAACGCTCTGGGCAGACGCAGCACTGACGAGAGTGCCAAACATCGACTGAACAACCGCAATGGACAAAAAGCAGACCGACCCCAAACTGAACATGCCGAAATTCAACCCGACTTACCTGTTCGTCGTGGTGATTGCGGCACTGTTGCTGATGTATCTCGCCACCAACAAAGAGCAGTCCGGGATACAGCGGGAAACCACATACTCCGACTTCAAGACGATGGTGGACAAGGGTTATGCCTCGAAAATCGTCGTGAACAAGGAGAAAAACGAACTCCTCATGTATGTCAAGCAGGAGAACATACGCGACGTTTTCAAGCAAGGGGCCGAGCAGACGGGGACCAACCCGTCCGTGAAAGTGCAGATAGGCTCAATCGACAAGCTCGAAGAGTTCGTTGAACAGGCCAGGGACAAGGGCACGTTCACCGGCGAATACAGCTACGACAACGAGAAAGACAGCGACTTTTTCGCCATCCTCATCAACATTCTGCCGCTCGTGTTCTTCATCGGACTGTGGATATTCTTCATGCGCCGTATGAGCGGAGGCGCAGGGGGAGGAGCCGGCGGCGTGTTCAACGTCGGCAAGAGCAAGGCGAAGATGTACGAGAAAGGCAGCGAGACGAACGTGACGTTCAAGGACGTGGCCGGACAGGCGGGCGCAAAGCAGGAGGTGCAGGAGATTGTCGACTTCCTGAAAAGCCCGCGCAAATACACCGAACTGGGCGGAAAGATTCCCAAGGGAGCATTGCTCGTGGGCCCTCCGGGCACTGGCAAGACGCTCCTGGCAAAGGCCGTGGCCGGCGAGGCCGGCGTGCCGTTCTTCTCAATGAGCGGCTCCGACTTCGTGGAGATGTTCGTCGGCGTGGGAGCAAGCCGCGTGCGCGACCTCTTCAGGCAGGCCAAGGAGAAGGCACCGTGCATAATCTTCATCGACGAGATTGATGCCGTGGGGCGCGCCCGCAGCAAGAACCCGGCAATGGGAGGCAACGACGAACGCGAGAACACGCTTAACGCGCTGCTCACGGAGATGGACGGATTCGGCACGAACAGCGGCGTGATAATACTCGCAGCCACCAACCGCGCCGACATACTCGACTCGGCACTGCTCCGCGCCGGGCGTTTCGACAGGCAGATACACGTGGACCTGCCCGACCTAAACGAGCGGAAGGAAGTGTTCAAAGTCCACCTGCGGCCAATCAAGATCGACTCCAGCGTTGACATAGACTTCCTCGCAAGGCAGACGCCGGGCTTCTCTGGCGCAGACATAGC
Source organism: uncultured Prevotella sp. (assembly GCA_964623445.1). Taxonomy (GTDB): domain Bacteria; phylum Bacteroidota; class Bacteroidia; order Bacteroidales; family Bacteroidaceae; genus Prevotella. The sequence continues at coordinate 9,290 of CAZURD010000020.1, forward strand.
CAACGTGTGCAACGAGGCGGCGCTCATCGCGGCGCGGCACAACAGCAAGTCGGTGGGCAAGCAGGACTTCCTCGATGCCGTTGACCGCATCATCGGCGGACTGGAGAAGAAGACGCGCATAATGACCGCAAAGGAAAAGCACACCATCGCCATACACGAGGCAGGGCACGCCACAATATCGTGGTTCACGGAACATGCCAACCCGCTCGTGAAGGTGAGCATCGTGCCGCGCGGTCAGTCCCTCGGCGCGGCGTGGTATCTGCCGGAGGAGCGCGCCATAACGACCAAGGAGGAAATGCTCGACGAGATGTGCGCCACGCTCGGAGGACGCGCCGCAGAGGAACTTTTCACGGGGCAAATATCAACGGGCGCAATGAACGACCTTGAGCGCGTGACGAAAAGCGCATACGGCATGATAGCCTACGCGGGCATGAGCAACAAGCTGCCTAACGTGTGCTACTACAACAACAATTCGGAATACAGCTTCCAGCGTCCATACTCGGAAACCACGGCGAAGACCATCGACGACGAAGTGATGGCCATCATAAACGGCCAGTATGAGCGGGCGAAAGCCTTGCTCACAGAGCACCGCGAGGGACACGAGCGGCTGACGAAGCTGCTTGAAGAGCGGGAGGTGATATTCGCCGAAGACGTGGAAGCCATTTTTGGCAAACGTCCGTGGGCAAGCCGCGCCGAAGAACTGCTTGAGGCACAGCAACGGGCGGTGGCTGAGGCTATGGCCGAACGCCGCGCACGCGAGCTGGAGGCACAGGGCAAAACGCTCGGAGAACAGCCTGACGATGCGCCCGCAGACAACGGCGAAAGCCAGGGCACAGAGGCTGGGGACGAAACGCAAGACGACAACAAAACAGACGGGAAATGAGCAACCTTATAGTGCGCACCATCACGGGCACGCTCTTCGTGGCGGCCGTTGTGGTGAGCTTTCTCAACCCAGTGGCGATGGCTCTGCTCTTCGCCCTCGTGACGGGACTTACCGTGTGGGAGTTCACGGGACTGGTGAACGCCCGGCAAGGGGTGGACACCAACCGGCTGATTTGCACCGTGGCCGCCGTCTATCTCTTCCTCGCCATGATAGGCTTTTGCAGCTCGCTCACCCCGCCGACGGTGTTCATACCCTATCTGCTGACCATCATCTACCTGCTCGTGGCTGAGCTTTACGCCAAGAACTCCGACCCGGTGTCAACGTGGGCATACACCATGATGACGCAACTCTACATCGCCCTGCCTTTCTCGATGCTCGGCGTGCTGGCCTTCAGGGCAACGCCCGATGGCACGGCATACACCTACCTCATGCCGCTGAGCGTCTTCATTCTGCTTTGGGTGAACGACTCGGGTGCCTATTGCTGCGGCTCTCTGCTTGGGAGGCACAAGCTGTTCCCGCGCATCAGCCCGGGGAAGAGCTGGGAAGGCTCCGTGGGCGGCGCGGTGTTCGCAGTGGCGGCAGCCCTCGTCGTGGGCCACTTGGCAGAGCACTACGGCGTGAACGACCTCGGGCTTGGGCCTGTTGAATGGGCTGGCCTCGGGCTTGTCGTTGTCGTGTTCGGCACGTGGGGCGACCTCGTGGAGAGCCTGTTCAAGCGCACGCTCGGCATAAAGGACAGCGGAAACATTCTCCCCGGCCACGGAGGAATGCTCGACCGCTTCGACTCGGCACTGCTCGCGCTGCCCGCCGCCGTCGTGTATCTGTACACACTGACGCTGTTCTGACGCGCGGCAAGGGTGGGGCAGCCGTCCAACGAATGCGCGCATTCGCTGTGGCAAACGCCCAAAAGGCATTGCAATGGCGGCCGCTTAGGATTCCCGCATACTCACAAAAGCATTTGGCGTGGTTGGCTTTGTGACGTAAAATGATGCAACGCAGGCTGCGGTTGAGTAAAAACGAAACTTACCAAAGTTCTCCGTGTATGGCTAAAGCGTGAAAATCCGCATACAAGAATGCCGCAAGATGCACCCCAAACCATTGGGCATCTTGCGGCATTCTTGTGCGGGCGTTCCTTGCATGGAATTGCCTTTATGTCATGTTCCCAAGTCCACGACTTTCTCCTTATCAGGCGTAATAACAGCTTAATGACCGATTTTGGTTATTTCAGTATTCAGTCTTTTTGTTCGTAAGATTTATTTTCGTAAATCTCTTGTAATGATTTTATTTGCTTCTCGATGAAAAACCTGCTGAGGAAGAGCTGGCGCGACTTTTCTCCCATTGCCTCGCGCATAGGCCTGTCGGCAGCCAGACGGATTATCCTGTCGGCAAATACGTTTGCGTCCAACGGCAGCAGCCAGCCGTTCACGCCATCTTCCACGCAGTCACGGTTGCCCACAACATCGCTCGCAATGATCGCCTTGCCGTTTGCCATAGCCTCGATGACCGATAGCGGCAGACCCTCATACAGAGAAGTCGTGACGTAGAACAACGAGCCGCGCACGTATTCCTGGCAGTCGGCATGGCTTATCCACGGCACGAGGGTTATGCTATTGTCCAAACCAAGTTCGTCGATTTTAGCTTTCATCGCATCCAACTCCGACGAATGGTAGCCTACGCCAAGCAATAGAAACTTGAGGTCGCAGCCTCTGTCACTCAATGCCTTTATCACGTCGAGCAGGAACAGCGTGTTTTTCTGGTAGCAAGGCCTGCCGATATAGCAGGCATAAGGCTCGTTGACGCTTACCCTTTCGCCATTCTCCAACGATGCGTCGGGAACGGAGTTGTGCCACAGCAAAGCATGAGCGGGTTTATACTTAATGCATTCAATTGCCATCTTTTGCTCTGACGCGGAACAGGCAAGGACGTAAGCGTTGAACCTTGTAATTCTTTCGATGAAAAGATAAACGCGCCGTTTCAGTTTCGATGGCGAGCAAAGGAACGAGAATGCGTGCGGTGTGTACAGCGTTCTTGTGTGCGTCAGCCACCCTGCCGTCCTGCCAATGACGCCGCCTTTTGCGCTGTGGCAGTGTATTGTGTCTGGCTTCTCCCTGCGTATTATTTCTATGACTTGCAGCAGTGCCATAAAGTCGTTCACTGGGTTAAGGCTGCGGTAAAGCGGTATGGCGTATTCCTTTACGGCTTTACTTCCTTTCAACACGGGCTTGCTGCTGTCTTTGTCGCCGTGAACTATGACGTATTCGTTGCCGGCATTGTTGTAAACCATGGAGTTGCGGATGTAGACATCCAGTCCGCCAATCATCTGCCCTACGTGCAGTATCTTCATGCCGCCCTCCTTTCTCCGACTGCGGCAAAGGGCATGGCGACAATAAAGACGGGCTTACTTTTTACCCCCCCCGGTTTAGATAAATTAACAAACATCCGCTCGTGCTGCTCTACGACACGCGAGATGTCGTAACTGTTCAAGACTTTTTCCAATGCTTTCCTTTTCATGTTGCCTGCTTCTTCAGGATGACTGTGCAACCAAATTACCTTGTCTCTCACTTCTTCGGGGTTGTCAACATCCATCAGCAGACCGTCAACGCCGTCATCAATCAGTGTCGGTATGGCATCGGTGCGCGTGGCAACGACGTTCTTCCCTGCCGCCATATATTCCACTACGGCAAGGCCGAAGCCTTCCCAGCGCGACAGCAGCAGGGCTACGTCGAACGCTTTCAAGTAGGAATAAGGCGTGTTTGTCCAGCCGGTCACATATAGATTTAAGCCGTTCTCTTTAGCAAAAAGCTCTACGTCATCGCGCTTCTCACCGTCGCCGACGATGATGAAGGCGGAGTTACTGATGCTGTCCATGTATCAGCTTGGCCGCGCGGATGAAAACGTCGGGTGCTTTCTGCGGCGACAAGCGACCAATCATGCCCACGACAAAAGTGTCTTCTGCCACGCCAAGGTCGCTCCGCCTTACAGGTTCGGCACGCTGCACGGCAGCGATGTCGATACCGTTGGGTATCAGTTCCAGCCTGCTTCCGTCGGCGATGTGCGCCCGCTCGGCCGACTCCTTTTCAGCTTCTGATATACAGACAATCTTGTCTGTCAACGGAGCAAGGCACTTCTCCATCAACAGATAAACAAGACTTTTGATTTTCATGGGTATCATTTCATGTTAAAGGCCCACCCGTGCGGGTTGTACACCACCTTGCACGGCAGTCCCCAAGCGGCCATGCGCCCCAGCCCTCCGGCAAAACTGCTGTGGCAATACACCACGTTGGGCCGCAGCCGCTTTATGATTTTCCGCATTGAAAGCACTTTGCTTATGATTTGAAATGGCGAGAACGTCTGCGCCATGTCAATCTGCTCCACGCCGTCGATAATGTCTTGATACTTCCGCTTGTCGTAATTTCGCGAGCAGATGAAGTATTGGCGGAAATTGCGCTTCTCAAGCCGGGGCATCAGCATTTGCAGGTAACGCTCGACACCTCCCGCACATTCGGCGATGTGCAAGATGCTCGGTTTGTTGTCCATAACAAAGTCTTCTGGTAAGAATAAAGTCAACAAAGGCCAGAATGCCTTATAGGCAAAATCACCGCTTGCGCTCGTCTTTCCTCGTATATACCAGCATAAAGGCACGCTTCGCGATGTCGTAAATGCCGAGGCGGTGGCAAGTCAAGCGGACAATGGCATTAAGCCTGACTTTCCATGTTAACGGAAACCACTTGCGGAAAAAGTCTACGGGCGGCATGGCGTTGCAGTCCTTGAAGAACTCGTCGCGCCTTGGGTTCATCGGGACGGAACGGAACATCTCCCTCACACCCTCCGTCAACTTGTCGGGTGATACTTCAACCGTGCGCAAATCATCCTTTACGGCATCCATCACCATGCGTCCTTTCTCAGATTGCACAAGCACGCGCGTCGTGCCGTTGCCGTCCAGGGACTTTGTGAACTTCTCTATCGGGAAGCAGTCCCACAGCGTAATGTCGCTCACGCGGTAGCGTCTCTTGAAACGGCAGGCGTAGCATGATGGACGGTCGCTCAAGTTGTTGAAGAAAGCGCGCAGGTAGGCGTTCGTGTCAACGCCCTTGTGGTAGTCCTTGCCACTCTCCTCATTGTATATCGAGAACGAGCTGTAATGGTAACCGTAAAACTTGTCACGGAAAAGCACGTTGGTGAACTCGCCGCCGATGAGGTCGCGCTGGGCCTCAATATAGCGGGTTAGTATGCGTGGACTTGGTATGCCACGGCATACCAAGTCCACGCATACTAACTTTTCATATTCGCGATTTCGCAGGTATCTCCGCAGTCCCTCTATCTGGCAGGGCGTGCCACTAAAGCACACCCACCGCCCTGCTTTCAGGCATTCGAGTGCCTGGCGGAACGTGTCGCCGATGTCGCTCTGCACGTACTTGCTGTTGCGGAATATCGCAAGATCCTTTTCATTTTCCACACTCTGGTGTACTACGGTAAAAGTACCTTTCCTATATCCGGCTCCGAATACAATGCCTCCTTGCCGTATTACCCATGATGCGATGGCGGTGAACGCCCCCCCGACGTGCTCTCTTGCCTTATCCGCTCGTCCTTGTGCTGCACGAGCCAGCCTTCTTGTGGGTGGGGCATATCGACAGGGGCGGCGTTTATGACGGGGCAGACCTTCTCGCACAGTCCGCAATCTATGCACTTAGTCTTGTCAACGCGCGGATAACGGAAGCCCTCGTCGTCCTCTTCCATCTCTATGCAACGCTTGGGGCAGGCGTTATGGCACGCCCAGCAGCCGCAACAATCTTGCTTTCGTTCAATATTAATCATTATGCTTTCTGTTACGGTAAATCACCGGCGGAAAAGACGTACAGGGCATAAAAGCAATCTGCCTGTATGCTGTCTGTAAGTCGTTGAAAATCGGTGATTGTCTGATATTTTACCTTTTGGCCTGCAAAAGGTTACCTTTTGAAAGGTAAAATGTGGCCTTTAACAACGCGAAAGGTCATGTATTGAATTTTATGTTGTGTCCGGTCTCAATAAGCCGTGTAGTCAATACCGGATTTTGCCAACGCACTTTCAACGAAACGTTTGGTGGATTGCCTGAGTTTTGCCAGCTTTTCATGAATCTGACCGTAATCAATCGTCATGTCCATGCATTCGGAAACGTCCTCGTTTCCTTGCAGAAGTCTGTTCTCCAGCCCTACCAACGAGAGCAACGAATAAAGCCTGCCGTTGGTTGACACGATACTGTCGTTGTTGTAACGGCGGAAAGTGAAGAAGTTTTTGGCGTGCAGCATTGAGAATACCGAGCAATGGAAAGAGTCAGTAAACACGTACTCGGCATCGCGTATAAGGCGGATGAACTCTTTCGGACCTACATTGTAAGGCGCGATGTTTGGAAATCCGACGTCTGTCTTGATGTATTCGTCGCAGTGTTGCAGTTGCACTATCTTGTAGCCTGTTTCCCGTTTGAAGCGTCTGACCAGCTCGCGCTGTTCAGGGTTGTTGCCCAAGAAATAACAGAACATATAAGGTTCGCTGACAAACCGCTCCGGCTCGGTTACGGTTGCCCAGTCTTCAGCGGTAAACAGAATGGTTGGGTCGCAGACTACGGGCACGTCCCTGTCGATAAGTTCTTTCACAATATGCTGCCCGCTCTGTTCGCGCACGGAGCAATAGTCTATCCGTTTCAAAAACCGCGCCGCTTTGCGTGCCTGACGCTTTGGCAAGCGCGATATGCCGAAACTCGTGGCCAACGCGATTTTTGGCACGTCGTCAGGGACAAAGTTCAACGTATAATAATCCGCCTCGATGTTTGACGGAAGCCAAAGCTGGTCGCTGCCAACTACAAATGCAGAATAAGAATGTGCCGCTTTACCGAGTTCTTCCTTTGAATTATAGACCCTTGAAACATGGAACATCGTCTTGGCGAAACTGTCGAACATCCTGCGGCGTTCGGCCATTCCCGCCCTGAACTCCTCGCCTTTGGTCTTCATTGCCCATGCTTTCTTTACCGTGGCGAATTTGTCCTTTACGGTGTTCACGTCCCATATCCGGCTCAGGAAATACCTGTATTTCGCCTTGTTTATCTCCTCTCTCAGCCCGTCAATGCATATCGTTTCATTCGGCACGTTCATCTTGTCAAAAAGCAGCTGCGTGGCATACGCCTGAAGCTGGCTGCCATAATTGGGCTGGAAATAGCAGGTTACGAGGGCTATTTTCTTATAATCAACCGACATAACTGTTAATTTTTAATAAATTCACCAAAGAACATTGTTCTCTTATTGTCCAATTTCGTTTTTTCGTAATCCTGTACATGTAGAAAATTATTCTTTGCCATCAATGGAAAATTTATAATATTTCTTTTAATTAAATCTGCTAGTTTTAAATAATCGCCACATGGGAATATGTAATCTCTGTCAACTAATTCATAATTTCCGCCTGCATCCGAACAAATAACCGGACAAGCTCTACTCATTGCTTCAACAATAGCCCTGCACAATCCTTCCTGAAAACTTGGTTGTACATATAAATCAATAGAATCCATCCAATTAAAAACATCTTCATGGGTCTTTGCTCCAAGTATATGCACCTGTTCCCTGACACCAAGTTTATCAGCAAGTTCAATTAAAGACTTTCCATTACCGATACCTACTAATTCGTATGATATATTATTTATACCTTTAGCTTTTAACACAGCAAGAGCTTTTATAACAAGAGACTGTCCTTTCCATTTTACGTCCAAGAAAGCAGCTGTCCCGATTTTAATTATCTTCCCATTATTTCTGTTTATATGTGCAAGTCTTTTGGCTAAAACAGAATTGTCAATCTGTTGCAATTGCACATCTGAACACCCCAACATCTTTCCAGATAAACATGGATAACGTTTTTGCAAGGCATCATTTGTTACATATATAGCGCATTGTGCCTTTTCTGCTATACGCACACACATTCGTTCAAAAAACGAAGAAACCAATTTTCCCAATAAACTATGATATTTTAAAGATTCGCGAATAAATGCTGTAACCTCAAACAAATAAGGTTTACCAAACTTAAGACATGCCTCATATGCAATAATTGTAAACAAACTGCATGACCTTATTATAACTTTATCAACCTTGCTTATTTCATCATAAATACTTGCCTTTACATCATAGAATTTAAATGGGGTAGAAACAATATCATCTACAGGAACTATATGCATTTTTTTTAATACAGGCATCTTATTAAAATTTTGCTCAGCAAAACTTTCATCATAAAGTTCCTTTTCTTTACGCAATATCACCGTCAAATTGTCACAGATTGACAAATAACGTTCCCATACATCAGCTGAAAAATTTCCGTCCACATAAAGATTCCCGTTTTCGCTTTCTTTCAACCGACTTCCACCTTGAATAAATAACAAGTTCATATTGTTCTACTCTTAATAATTCGTTTAAAAATAACGCCTAAAGTTCTTCGTAATACCAATGATAAATTCATAAATAAGGGAACTGTATTCATAGATTTGCGTATCTTATACAAATCCCAATTCACAAGAACAGAACTGCTTCCCCCCATATTAAAAACAGCTACATATACATCACAATAATGTATCTTAAAACCATTTACATATGCCCTAAGCAACATGTCATAATCAGCTGAGATTTGGTAGTCCAAATTAAATCCACCTATTGCTTCAAAAATCTTTTTTTTCATTATTATTGCTTGATGGGAATATACCATCGATTTGCGAAGCATAGATATTTGAGATGGTGATTTTTTTATATTTCAGGCAGCCATTATAATCTAATATTATATTTCCACATTTAACATCACACGGAGTTTTATCTTTCATTAATTCAGACAATCCATCATAAGTTACCTTGTCATCAGAGCCTAATATATATATCCAATCACCTTTTGCCAAACCGATACCCTTATTTAAGGCATCATAAATACCTTTATCAGGTTCCGATATATATCTGTATCTTTCGTCCGTTTCCATGTATTTTTTTACAATTGAAAGCGTTTCATCTTTTGATACACCATCCACAATCAAACATTCCCAATCTTGAAAAGACTGATTCTTCACACTTTCTAATGCAGATTGTATAAATCTTTCTGAATTAAACGTTGCAATAATTATAGTTATAATTGGCTTCATAAAAACATTCTTTTAAAATCTTATATAATTCCTCCAAAAACTATCATAATCCCATTTCTCAAAAGCATGACATCCAAACGGTAATCTATCGCCTAAATAATGATAAAGAAATTCAGGATGCACTTCAAAAGAAAAACAAGCGGCATCCTTAAACGAAGGTATGTTTGCCTTTACTCCCCATGCATACTTTGCATTTGAGCCAAAAACAATATCTTCATTTACCTGACGCTTATTTATGTAATAGTTCAAATTATTGTAAGCTCCCAAAAATTTCAACAAACAAAAAGGAATAATCTTTATCTTATTCTTCACTTTTTTATATTTCTCTGAATATAAACAATAATTATAATAAACTTTCAATATACGCATAGGTTTTAAATAAGGTCTGAATTTAGGCATATTTAAAATGTTAATACAATACGAAATACGCCTTAAGGTAAACCCTCCATTACCCACACTTGATATTTTTGTTGTATAATTATTTTTTGAATATGACCAAAAAAGCGGCGCACCTATATAATCGTAACCTTTATCACACCAATATTGCAATTCGTCACGAAAGCCCCAAGCGTCCAGTTGTAAATTAACATATAGTCATATGCTGAAAACCTATGATAAAAATCTGTTTTATAGCATAAACTATTATAACGATACTGATTCAAAATAATGCTTATCAAAGAACTCTACTGAAAATTTTTTCTTTAAATCACAAGAAGTCTTCTCATAAACAGACAAATTCAATCCTTGATAAGTAAATACTATTATATCATAATTTCTTAAAATAGTCAACACCTGCCTGAACGATGCCAATTCGGATTTTTTAGGCTCGGCTTTATAGACAGGAACAACAATAACACATTTATACATTGCAAGATAAATTATTTTGTGGTTTAAACATCATATCTTTCTTTACGCTTTTGCGTTATTACAATCAAGCAATAAACAATTAAAGCACCAATAAAACCATTTATTCTATTCATTATCGGCCAAACAAAGTAACCAGCAATAAACGAATAAAAGAATATCGAGAATATTATGAATCTGTCAAGTTTTATTATCCCATCGTTTGGTCTTACTTTTTTAGATATGAAATAAAAAACAAGAACGATAAGAAAAACACTCGCTTTCCCGAAATCAATCATCAAATCACCAAACATTGTGTAATACACATTCATTCTTACCCCAGTTATTTTTGATAATAAATCAAGATTACGTAAGCCTTCTCCACCTACAAGAGAAGAAAAATATGCAAAAGAACTCTTACCATATGTAGGTTCTTTAAAATACCAACCTTCTGCATTAAAATTAGGCATGCTTTCTCCTGCGTACCGAACTAACCATTCTGAAATTGCAAAGTCTGAATATTTATCAGAAGCAAATCTATATATTTTCGTTATTATGAAAAAAGCTATACTCAAACCACAAAATATCAAAATAGTCTTTCTTATCGCTCTATTATATCGTGTTGGTAATATTTCCTTAAAATACAAATAATTAGCTATAAAATAAAGCATCGTGAAAATCATTGCACCACGTCCTCCAATAACCATAGAATTCAACACAGGATTTATTATTGATGCTAACAAACCTATAAGAATAATATTTCGTTTTTTCTTAAATATTATGATATAATAGAACAAAAAAATTGGAGAAATAAAAGAACTATAAGATGACAAACTTTGCAAACGAGCACCCAACCACGACATGTAATATCGTGATTCAAGTTCTCCTGTAACAAATTCATCTTTAATGTTTGATATGTTTTCAAAATCAACATTTCCCCATATTAATTGTCTAATATTTTCAATAAAAGGCAAATATGAAGTACACGCTATTATTATAATCAGAGGATAAACAATTGGAGAATTACATATTTCCAATTTTGTTATCTTGTTTACTTCTATACCCTTGTAAAAGATCAGTACTAAAATGAAAAGATATAAAAATGGGAATAAAGTTATTGTATGAAATTTGGTGAAAACATCAAATAATGAAGACTGAACATAAATGATTCCCATAAAAGCACCAAATGCCCAGATCGAAAAAGCAAAAACATTAGCAGGTCTATCGCGATTCTTTTTACAAATATGAATCATTGCAAGTAGATATAATAAAAAATTTAAATACAAATAATACGTTCCCATCACCTTTTTCTATTTAAAATTCCAAGAATGCCTTTAATGCTTTCTTATAAAAGAATCTCGCAGCTCTTAACAATATGGTTCTTTTAAATTCATCTCTATAAACTTTAGACCTTAAAACCTGACGGATAGCTCTTGTATATCCAACTTTTAAATAAGCATTCACGAATTTTTTATTTAGCACATGCCGTTTAAATGGTTCAACCAAAGAAGGCTTATATAATAATTTTCATTATAATTCCGTTCTACATTTGCCAAGCTCGGAGTCAATTGTGATAAATCTAAATAAAACGTTTCACCTTTGCATGAATTAATCATTACAATAGAAACATTTTCCTTAGGATGATAAAATGGTTCAAAAGTTCCTAAGCCTATAAAATCTCCAATAGTTATATCTGCAAGTCTTTCAGGTCTAGCATAAGAACAAGAATAACAGTTTTCACGCAATGTTACTCCTAATAAAAAGCCTGAAAAATAAAATTGAGAATATGCAGACTTACAAAAAATACACTTATTACTTCCTGACATTTTTTTCCATATTGAAAAACAAAAATTTTTACCATCATTTCCCCTAAATCTTATATCAGAGATGTCCTTAAGTCTATATTTCTTTGATAAATACGCAATTTCCTCTTCCAAATACTTTGTCGGGCAAACTCCATGGCAAATCAAATCAACAGTTATAAGTTTGTCATAATCTTTACGCAGAAACGTCTTTAACCCTGCTATTTGGCATGGTGTTCCAATGAATAACACAAGTCTGTCTTTATTTAGAAAAGAACGTACCTGCTTAAATGTGTCGGTTCCTACTAAACTCTGAACATAGCGTGAACCCTTAAAATATTCAAGATCATCGACTTTTTCAGTATACGTCATAACAGGAGTCAAGTTTTCATCATAACGAGAACCGAATATGACTCCGCCTTGTCTAATTACATATTCAGACATTATCGTGCCTATTCCACCTGAAGCACATTTTTTACGTTTTTCACTGTCTGTAAGCCATGAAGCATAACATTTTATTGGATACTTAAATTCAAGGTTTGCATTATTAGGACATGTTTTTTTACACAAGTTACAATGAATACATTTGCTTTCATATACTACGGGATGGAGTGCGCCCAATACATCTTCTTCCATTGATATGCATCCGTGAGGACATGCATTCACGCAGGCATAACATCCCGTACATTTATCGTGAGGACATATTTCCATTTTTATTCTTTACTAAATGTTTGAAATCTATAATTTTCAACAATGACAAAATTATTACATAAAGGACACCCCAAATTAAAGATTTTATGGTACAGGCAAGAATATAAGCAAGGCGCATGTTTAGACCGCCAAACATATCAACAGAAACCGATATAAAACTGACGACAAAGGAAATGACAACGGCTATCAATGCTGGTAAGGCGAAGCATTTAAACAATCTTATTCTGTCTAATTGTAACAATTTCTTATAAAAATAGAGATAATATAATCCGATTATAATCAACACATAAACGAAATACGCAACAACAGCCGAACCAACATCAATATACTGGCAAATGAACACATTCAGCACCATTGATATAATACAAGCCAACGCCGTAACTTTAACTAGAAGTTTGGTTTTGCCTTGCGCCAAAACCAAGGCATTTCCTGGCGTTGTGTGCATCTGAATCAAAACTGTTACGCACCAAATAATAAGCCATTTTGACAAATAAGCGTATTCGCTCCCCACATACGCGGACAGCACCTCGCGAGCACATAAGATGAAAGGAAAACACATTATCGCGACAACAACCGTAGTATAAGTCGTCCACTTATAAGCAAAATCATGCATTGACTTTTCATCCTTATGTGCAACCATTTCTGATGTCTTAGGCAGGAATATGCTAGAAAACGTTCCACCAATCATAATTATCAACTGGGGGACTACCTCTATTATTTTGAAGTCTGCAACTGCCATGGCACCATTGACAGCAAACATACTTAACAATATCGGACGTGACTGTGTTGCCGTCATCTGAAACAAAGACAAGGCAAATATCGACAAGCTAAATATCATCACAACCTTGAAGTCGTCCCAACGCCATGATGGCTTAAAGCTGTCTATCAGTCCGTCTATCTTGCATTTATATGCATAAGGAATTATGGCCAACGCGACAAAAGCCGTAACATAAAAGAAATACGTCGTCAGCGTTAAGTCTGCGATAAACACCAATACGACGGCAAATGATTTCAAAACCGCCTGCACGCACTGCACTTGCATCGTGAACACCATCTGCTTGTCAGATATAAGTAATTGATTAAAAACGGTTGTAATCCAACTCAACACGCTGAACATCGCTATAACGAATAATAACATACGCAATTGTATAAACTGTTCATGTGTGACGGAAAACAAATTCTCGCCATAAAAAGCCACCAATAAAAGCAGTATGATATTTACAATGGCTATAAGAAAATAAAAAGTAATATTGGTACGTGCAACATTGAATATCTTATCATTTTTACATTCTACTTTCCATTGTGAGTAGAACTTCACTGCTCCTGTATTCATTCCGAGATCTAATACATGCATGTAACCGTTGCAAGCCGTTGCTATTGAAATCAAACCATATTCAGCCTTTCCATAATATCCCAAAAGTAACGGCACGGATATAAATCCCCAAACGGCGTTCAGAATCTTTGCAACAGTGCTCCAAAAGAAAGACGATATATAATAATTATCTTTAATCATCATCAATCCTCCTCTATTGAAGACATTAAATAATTTTCGGAGAACATTCTGTCTGTTTCTAGTATTTCTTGAACTTTTACATAGTCAATAAACCCAAGCCAATCCTCATTGTCTGTGTTATAAATCCTGTTCTCAAGATGATAACGATTCAAAACATCATAAATCCTAGAATTTTGATAATTTCCATCCGAGTCCTTAAACCTTATAAATTCCACAAAATCTTTTGACATATTAATCGATAAAGCTGTAGCATGAAAAGAATCCGTACACACCAAAGTTGCTTTACTTATTAAATCAACAAATTCTTTTGGCCCTGCATAAGGATATGTTATTACGCCATCGACATTCAGGTTTGGAGTCTCAAATGAGGGTATTACAACAATGTTCTGTATATTCGCCTTTTCCTTGATATCTTTTATTTGATGGACATAATCATCATTATTGCCTATCAAATAGCAAAGAATATACTTTTGGGGCAACTTAAATTCATAGTGTATATTGTTAGTAACATTTTTCCAATCGTTCGGTCTAAGAAGAAAAGTAGGATCCAAGACCTGCACTATATCGTCACGACCAGTCAAATTGGAAATTATGTCAACCGCAGCTTTTTCACGGACTCCGATATGAATATATCGCAACAAAAGCCGTTTCAAGTCCTCCCGATACTGTTCTGGGATATATGAGATTCCCATACTTGAAGCATAAGCGATTCTTTTTTTCTTGCCGACAAAATCCAAAAACATAAAAGGATCGTATTTATGCATTACATTCCATATTTGGTCGCTGCCAGAAATAAAAACATCCGTACTGTTAATCAGCTCAACAAAACGAAACTTAAAGAACGGAGATACGATTTTGAAATTTCCATTAATAAAGCAATATAACTTATCGCCATTGTTTGGACTGGCTTTTCTGTAATAAGCTCTATTGTGTAACTCTGGATAACCCAAGAAGCCCAATATGCGCTTTATACACGTCTTACGGCTATATGGAGTAAAAAATAAAACTTCAAAACCATGCGACTTTAACTTCTCACTTAAAGCAAAAGCTTGCAAAGTGGTTCCAAAATTTCCATGTCCCAACCATGTAACAAGTCCTATACGCTTATTTTTCATAAAATATCATTATTAATATCTATATCTTTATTAATTGCTTCCCAAGCTTCTTCACGGATGGAGGGGTAAACGATGTCCCTCTAATTTGATTTGTTGTGCATGGTTTCGTATCCCAGATAGTTCTCTGTATATTCCGTTATATTCTATAAGCATTGCCTCGTTTAATAATATACACTTCTTGCTTTCCAAAGAAGTCAAAAATGTATTCAACAATTCCATAATTCTCATGTGAGTCGTCACCCATTCCCGTAGAATGGCAATAACCCACTTTTGCTTTGTATCCATCTAAAACAAATGGATCTGGTAAATCTTTGGACTTATAAGTAGTTGTACAACATAATGAGGATGAATCCACTACTATTTTCTCAAGCATGCCTGAAGCATTGCTGGAGGCATGATGTGGAATCTTGATAAATGTCGGGTAATCAAAGGGGGGGCTTCTTGCATATTGTTAATAGTGGTATTTTCCACATCCCCGCAAAAGTCAAACATGTAAGGACCAATAGATGCTACCATAAAAATAGAAAGCAGATTCTTTTTTATGCTCATGGTTTTCTCGTTCCTGATTTTTTTCACAAGATAGTCTTTATGTGGGGCATATATAGTAAGAATAAGTGGCAATCTGTGGATACCGTCAAAAAAATATTGGGTAAAGCGGTCACCTGTCATACCCATATTTGCCCCCACAGGCTTCATTGGTTTGTTCTTTCGATCGTTTAAACTAAACATTTTGGAAATTATATTCAAATCATCTCTGTTGTAAGAAATAGGGTCTGTTGCTTGTCCATTCATATAAGTTGGAAGGAAGACGATGGAATCTTTATCACAATAGCGTTCAAAAATCTCGTTTATACCCTTGGAATGGTCTGCGTCAGGGTGTGACCAACAGAGCAAGTCAATATGGTTTACCTTATATTCATTAAGCATATCTATTGTTTTAAATGTACCATCACTCAACTTATAACTGTCAATAACAATCGTATAAAGCACCTTATCGCACGCCCCATCTACAAACAGCATGACGATACTTTCACCACACGAAGTGTAACCTATAATAAGCAATCTGACCAGCAATTGCCGACAATCCCCTATTGGTATGTCTTCATTTTTCCTCACTTTTCTATAATCTTAAGTGTTTGTCTGGTATTAAACAAAATTTCGTTTGGGTCTATGGATCTAGATACTGCATGTAATAGGCCATCTTGGTTAAGAACTGTAGCATCTGAAAGTAATTCCATAAAGCCATCTTCGCTTACACTGTCCGATTGCTGTTGGTCAAAGTCACCTAAAATGAGAGGATATAAATCTTCTTCTGTCATAGGACACAGTTATTTATTGTCAATATATTCTTGTTCAATTGAATTCAGAAACAATCTGAATTGAAAATTGTTGATTGAAGCCATAATATCAGATGGATTACCTTTGATGTCATAATTTTTATTTTTAATATTGGATTGATCTATATAACAATCCAAATCCAGCAAAACTTGCAGTTTTTTATTATTATCTAATCTGGATTTACGAATACAATTAGCTTTCATTGTATTGTCTGCCAATACAAAATTATCTTCGTAATGTCTATTGACCACTATATTCGGTTCTACACTTACGCTATCACCGAAAAAAAGATTTGGCTTGTAAATCTTGGCAACATCTACCATATTATCAAATACTTTACCGCCTATTTTTCGTATGCCAATCCGCTGAACCTTAAAGAAATCAAATTCACGGTACATTGACTCTATAAACTCAGCTGCCAACGATAAATAAGGGTCTACACATTTATAGTTATTGCAACGTATATTGATCGTCATGAAATAATTCGTGACTAACATTGTCACTATATCTGTCTCTTCCCCCTTCCATTGGTTAAATTCATGAATTGTGACTTTTTTGACTTCTTCAACAGGGATTGAAAGAGTTCTCGCTATATCTTCAAGGGATGTCAACTTGAGTATAGCTTGGTTTCTTACTCCTCGTTCATAGTTGTCAAAGTATTTCTCCATAGCCCCTTGACTGTTCTGTATCCATTTATCAATGTCATTTACCCCACTATAATCAATTCTTATAAGAACATTTTTAAGTAGGTTTTGGGTAAAACTGTGCCTCAAACGAGTAATTTCATTATCATTTAGATTCATGACAAGTATTGGATAAGTTATTCAACAAAATTAAGCTGTCTGATATTTGAAGTTATACTTTGCGCGGTGTCATTTCGTGCAAAAACGATAGACCAGTCCGGCTATATGGGGATCAGAACATAGAATAGGAAACTGGGGAAATCCCACTCATCAAAAAATGCATAATTTTATCTTGTGCAAGGTATAAAACGCTGAAACTCATTTTTCTTCCTTCATTTCATAGAATGTCTCCAATGCTTACGCTCTTGGTCATGCTCTCCCACGAGTGGCGGGCGACGG
>CAZURD010000021.1:0-26430 GCA_964623445.1 uncultured Prevotella sp.
GCACTGCAATTAATGCCGTTTTGGCCTGCAATAAGGCAAGTATGGGAAAGCGACGGGGCAACCGCGCAAATCAGGAACGTTAGCGGGCGAGCGACAGGTTGCAAACCCGTAGACCTCGATTTAAGGAACGCTATTCAGTCCAAATCGGTCATTAGGTCGTATGGAGGCTGCTCCTGCCTTACAAGGGTAAGGCTCTGAAATCAATAACCACGGACAACGGCAGCGAGTTTGCGTAATGTTGCACTTGCTGGTTGACTCTGCCCCGTTGTGATCCGGATAAAGATTTTCGTGCGAAAATATGGTCGTTTAGGAGAAAAATGTTATATTTGCGGAAAACGTCAGCCTATGATTAAAGGATTACTCGTGTTTGTTTTTTCGTTGGCAATGGCCATCCCCGCGTGTGTCGAGGCTGCCGCCAAAGGGCCGTCGCTTGGCGTATTGGAGTTGGCTGATGGCAACGGCATAGACATTTCCGTTGACAATGCCACGCTCCGCATCACGGGTGCGGAGGGGATGACGCTCGAAGTTGTGTCGCTCACAGGGCGGCGCGTGGCCACGGTGAAGATAGAAAGTTCCTCACAGGTTGTGGAACTGAACATCCCCAAAGGGTGCTACATATTGAAAGTAGGCTCCGTGGTGCGCAAGGTTTCCATAAGATGACATTGCCTTGCGCCTTTGCCATCGCGGCCGCATGGTGCGATGAGAGTGGCGCGAGCCGGAACAAGGGCATCCTGGGAAATGCGTTTCCGGGCATTGTGACACCGTTCTTTTGCCGGTGCAGATGTGGAAGTACGGGAGGGACGGGGTGATGCCTTGGCCGAAATTATGCTGACTATGCGGTTACGGCAAGCTCCATTTGCGAGCAGGTTTAAACCTTTTGGGGAAACGTCCGTCATAGCACAGAGTGATGAAGAACGATGAGGCACAACTAATCAAGCTGCTCTCCTGTGCTGAAACCCAGCGCAAGGCTTTCGAGATGGTGGTGCGCCAGTATAGCGAGCAGCTGTATTGGCAGGTGCGCCGCATCGTGTTGACGCACGAAGACGCAAACGACGTGCTCCAGAACACATTCATCAAGGCATGGAACCATCTTGACACATTCCGCAACGACTCAAAGCTCTCCACATGGCTCTACCGCATAGCCGTGAACGAGAGCCTCGACTTCGTGCGCAGGCAGAAAAACATGCCCACGGTAAGTCCCGACGATGAGGCGGCGGTGGCAAACATGCTCATAGCCGACAAGTATTTCGACGGCGACGAGACGCAGGCGCAGCTTCAGGCGGCCATATCGCGCCTGCCCGACGTGCAGCGGACGGTGTTCAACCTGCGCTATTTCGACAACATGAAATACAGCGAAATGAGCAAGGTGCTCAACACGTCGGAGGGCGCGCTGAAGGCATCCTACCATATAGCGGTGAAGAAAATATACGAATATTTCAAGCTGCATGATTAAACTTGGAGACATAAGCAGCGTCAAAGGAATAAAGGAGAAGTAACATGAAACGGGAAGAACAAATCAGAGGCAGGTTTGGCAAGGCCAATCCCTACCGCGTGCCTGAGGGCTATTTCGAGGGCTTCGCTTCGCAGTTGATGGACAAGCTGCCCGAGCGCGCTCCCGTGGTGGTGCAGCACGCTGCGCCGATGATGCGCCCCTTGCGCAGGTGGCTTTGTGCCGCTGCTTGCCTGTGCGTGCTCGTCATGTCGGCCGCAGTGTTCATGGCACGGGGCGACAGGCACGCATCGACAGGCGCGGAAAGCCAGGCTGCGTCCCTTTCGATTTCGGCATTCGACCTCTATGAAGAGAGCGTGGCTGACTATGCCATGATGGACAATGCCGATATATACGCTTACTTGGCAGACGACTACGGCGATTGAGTCGCCTGACAGGGCTTGCGAGCCGGCACGGCGGAGCTTGCCGGAGGAGGGGAGAACCGTGCCGTGGCAGCAAA
Organism: uncultured Prevotella sp.; assembly: GCA_964623445.1. Lineage (GTDB taxonomy): Bacteria > Bacteroidota > Bacteroidia > Bacteroidales > Bacteroidaceae > Prevotella. The sequence continues at coordinate 1,950 of CAZURD010000021.1, forward strand.
GGCATTTTTGGCCGATGTCTACTTGCGTGACGGACAATGGCTTTGTGGCCGCAAGGGCGACAGGCGTGGCGCATAAGCAAATGTTTTGGTAGAAAAATCACATAGAAGCCGCAACGCAGGCACATGCAACAGAAACACGAATCACAGAATCCACCTAAGACTATGAACAGGATATTTATCGCAATGATAGCCTTGATGCTTTCGGTGGCGGCGGGAGCACAGGAGAAGGCAGACAGCAACCGCCCGCAATTCTCACCGGAGAAGTTTCACAGTGAGTTGGAGCAGTTCATTGTGCGCGAGGCTTGCCTCACGCCAGAGGAATCGACGCAGTTTTTCCCCCTCTACGAGGAGATGAGGAGCAAGCAGCGTGGCGTTTTCGACCGCATGAGGCGTCTCAACAGAGTGAAGCCCGCCGACGAGGAGCGTTGCCGCGAGGTGATTATCGAACGCGACAACCTTGAGATTGAGGCAAAGCAGATAGAGCAGACCTACCATAACAAGATAATGACCATAATGCCAGCCAGCAAGCTCTTCGATGCGATAAAGGCTGAGGACAGGTTTCATAGGCGTATGTTGCGGAAATACAACCGCGAGCAAAGGGAGACGGGAAACAAGGAATGACGGCGTGGCGGCAGGCCGGTGTCGGCTACGTGGCATTTGAACGACCTTATATTCCAACGGAATGTGTCCGGCCAAGCGAGGTCGCTGACAAACTGAGAGATAAACGAAATTCATGCCTATTCTCTTGAAGGGGATGGCCTTGTCGCCTGTTTTGCGCTGGCGGCGAGGCCATCTTTTTCTTTCCGTCCAGTCCCGTGGCAGGGCTTTCCCTGCTTTGTCGCCGATTTGCCAAATAGTGCTTGCAATGCTTTGCGCATTGGAAAATATTCAATATTTTTGCACGCCAAACAACCAAACCGCCGCCCTGCGCCACGCAGATGGCATGCGATGCAAGGCGGCAGATGGTGCAAAAAGAGACATATAAGATGCAGAATGTGTGTGTGGTGGCTGGCGCGCGCCCCAATTTCGTGAAAGTAGCCCCCCTTATGTGGGCCATGTCAAAGGCTCGTGAAGAAGGCTTAGGTCTCAATTACAAGCTGGTTTACACTGGCGTGGAGGGCGATTCCACGCTGGAGAAGACGCTCTTCGACGACCTGTGCATGACCCCGCCGGATGTCTTTCTCGGCGTAGATAGCGAGAGCCTCAACGAAATCACGGGGCGTGTGATGGGCGAGTTCGACCGCTATTTGGCTTCAACGCCCACCGACGTGGTGATAGTCGTCGACGACTTGGCCTCCACGATGGCCGTGGCCATAGCCGCGAAGAAGCGTGGCGTGAAAGTGGCTCACCTCGTGGCGGGCACGCGCTCGTTCGACATCAATATGCCGAAGGAAGTCAACCGCCTCGTAATCGACGGCTTGAGCGACCTCCTTTTCACCGCAGGGGAAGGCGCAAGCAGCGTGGCCACACGCGAGGGCGCGCCGCTTTCGCGCATCTATATGGTGGGCAACATACTCATGGACACTCTCCGCCACAGCCGTCCGCATCTCCGCAGGCCGCAGGCTCTCGACCGCTTGTGCATCGCCGACGGCACATATCTTGTGCTAACGCTCAACCGTCGCGTGCTCATTGCCGACCAAGAGCGGCTCGGCCAAATGCTGGCATCCCTGACAGAGGCCGCCGCAGGCATTCCGATCGTGGCTCCGCTGCGAGGCATGGCGCGCGAGGCCGTGGCTCGCAGCGGGGTGGGCGGTGACATGTTGCACATCATTGAGCCGCTGCCTTATCTCGAGTTTGGCTATCTCACGGCCCATGCCATTGGCATAGTGACCGACTCGGGCAACGTGGCCGAGGAGGCAACGTTCAACAATGTGCCTTGCGCCACGCTCAGCAGTCATGCCGAACACGCCGAGACGGTGAGCGTGGGGACGAATGTTCTCGTCGGCGAGGATGCCCGACGGCTGGGCGATGCTGTCGCCGACATGGTGGGAGGACGCTGGAAGCAAGGCGCGCTGCCCGACCGATGGGACGGGCGCACAGCCGAGCGCATCGTCAAGATATTGCTTTCCGAGGAGGCTTGAGAGGCTGTCCCGTTTTGCCAAGGCAGTATTTTGTCTTGCCCACTTGAGTGCCTGTCCTGTCAGATTTGCCCGTTTTGTCTCGCCATAATGCTGGCATTTGTCCCCTGCAAGCGGGCAGACACGCCTCGAAAATCAGGCTCACCTCGGCAGCAGATGAAATCGAAAACAGTGCCGGGGACGTGTGTCCACAGCATTTTGTGGCCTTGGATGCGTTGGCGTGTGGCTGCGATTTATTAATTTTGCAGCCTCAAATCATCAATCAGGATGCGCTATTTCATCACACTTAGCTACGACGGCACGCGCTACCACGGCTGGCAGGTGCAGCCAAACGGCAACTCCATACAGGCCGAAATGGAAAAGGCTCTGTCCACGCTGCTGCGCACCCCGACAGCCGTCGTTGGCGCGGGGCGCACTGATGCGGGTGTACATGCCCGCAGGATGGTGGCGCACTTCGACACCGACAGCCGTGTGGACTGCCGCGATTTGGCCTACAAGATGAACCGTTTCCTGCCTTGCGACATCGCCGTGGAGCGTGTGGAGCAGGTGAGCGAGACAATGCACGCCCGCTTCAGCGCAACCCGCCGCACCTACCGCTACTACGTACACTGCCGCAAGTCGCCTTTCGCGCGGCATTATTCGTGGGCAACCCACTACGACCTTGATTTCGACTTGATGAACGAAGCCGCCTCCATGCTCGTGGGCGAGGGCGACTATGCCGCATTCTGCAAGAGCCGGACAGACGCAAAGACAACTCTCTGCCGCGTCTATCACGCCCGTTGGCACAAGGTGGACGATTGCTCGTGGTATTTTGAAATCAGTGCCAACCGCTTCCTGCGCAACATGGTGAGGGCCGTCGTGGGCACGCTCGTGGAGGTGGGTCGCCACCGCATGAGCCTCGACGACTTCCGCCGCGTGTTGGAGGGAGGCTGCCGTTCGGACGCAGGCGAATCCATGCCCGCCCACGCCCTGTTCCTCGAAGACGTGAGCTACGATGGGGCATAGCCGCCGAAAGGCTCGTTTCCAGCCGTTCACATTCAAAGTCCCCGACTGCCGTTGCTGCCTGTGCCGCAACAAGACTGTGCAGGCCGGTCGGGGCGCAAGACATCAATAACAACCACGCCCTTGGCGGCCTGCTGGCCGATTGGGCGCAAAACAAATGCAAATCCAATGTGGCTCATATTGGCTTTCATGTCCGCCGCCTTGCTCGGCGTTTACGACACATTCAAGAAAAAGGCGTTGCTCGACAACGCCGTAGTGCCCGTCCTGTTCCTCAACACACTTTTCTGTTCGCTCATATTCCTGCCGCTCATTGTCGTCAGCGGCGCAACCGATGCGCTCGACGGTTCGATATTCCATGTCGGGTCTGGCGGATGGCATGAGCACAAGTACATCGTGCTGAAGAGTTGCATCGTGTTGAGCAGTTGGCTGTTTGGATATTTAGGCATGAAAAACCTGCCGCTGACCATTGTCGGGCCAATCAACGCCACGCGGCCGGTGATGGTTCTGCTCGGCGCGTTCATCTTTTTCGGCGAGCGTCTCAACCAATGGCAGTGGGTGGGCGTGCTCCTCGCCGCAGCCTCCTTTTTCATGTTGAGCCGCAGTGGACGTAAGGAAGGCATAGACTTCCGCCACAACAATTGGATATGGATGATTGTAGCGTCGGCCGCCCTCGGTGCGGTGAGCGGCCTTTACGACAAGTATCTCATGGCTCCCGTGTCCGAGGGAGGCGTTGGGCTTGACAAGATGATGGTGCAAGGGTGGTACAACCTCTACCAATGCCTTATGATGGGTATCGTGCTCCTTTGGCTGTGGAGGCCGGGCAAGGGTCACACGCCGTTCCATTGGCACTGGGCCATTGTCGGCGTGAGCCTCTTCCTGAGTGCTGCCGACTTCCTCTATTTCTACGCGCTCTCGCTCCCCGGCGCGATGATAAGCATCGTTTCGATGATACGCCGTGGCAGCGTAGTGGTGAGCTTCCTCTTTGGTGCGCTAATGTTCCATGAGAAAAACCTCCGCGCCAAGGCCGTGGATCTTGCCTTGGTGCTGCTCGGCATGGTGTTCCTCTACATCGGCTCGAAGTGAGACGGCGGTCGGATTGCGGCCGAAATGTACTGCTTTGGGCGGCAACGGGACTTCCGTTGTCGCCCATTTTGTGCCACGACGGATTGTCGGTGATGCCTCGTTGACGGTCAGCGAGCCATCCCCTGCGTATGCCGCACTCGGGCTTTTCGGCTCGTTTCGCTTTCCCCGCGATTTTGATAACGAATGCCACTTTTTCCTGTATGGATGATTGCGGAGTTAAGCCTTTTCCTTATCTTTGCAGATAGAAGTAGCCATTAAGCGCGGAGCGTTAGGCTGTTTTGAGTTGGGCACGCTTGCGCCCGTGTCCGTCGCGTTGTCGGATTGCCGCTGGTTGGCATGGCAACGGTGGACAATATGTGTTTCAGAAATGGAGTGTATGATGGAAAATATGTGGATAGTGTGGCTCATTGTGGCCGCCGTCTGCCTCTTGTCCGAGGTGTTGTCAGCTGGCACGTTCTACCTGTTCTGCCTGTGCGTTGGTGCGCTTTGCGCCGCCCTGTCGTGTCTGTTTGGCGGCATTGTGGCCCAAGTGATAGTGTTTGTTGTGGCTTCGCTTCTTAGTGTGCTGCTTCTCAGGCCGGTCGTCAGAAAGTGGTTTCACCGTGGCGGCGACAGTCGCGTGAGCAACGCCGATGCCATCATAGGCCGTGTGGGGCGCGTCACGGAAGCCATTCCCAGCGGAGGCTTCGGTCGCGTGGCCATCGATGGTGATGACTGGAAGTCGCAGTCGGACGCGCCCGGTGAGATTCCCGTGGGAAGCCGCGTCCAAGTGGTGGCACGGGACAGCTTGATATTGACAGTTAAACCAATCAACTTATAAATCCAGTGTTTGTTTATTATTTTCTAATCGCCATTGTACTGTTGGCAATCATCGTCCTGAAAAAGGCGTTCCTCATAGTGTCACAGTCGGAAACGAGAATCATAGAGAGGCTTGGGCGCTATCATTCCACGCTCAATCCTGGTGTCAACCTCATTGTGCCGTTCCTCGACAGGGCAAAGGAAATGGTGGTGGTGAAATGCGGACGCTATTCCATGTCTACGTCGATCGACCTCCGCGAGCAGGTGTATGACTTCCCGAAACAGAACGTCATCACCAAGGACAATGTGATGACGGAAATCAATGCGCTGCTATATTTCCAAATCGTAGACCCGTTCAAGGCCGTCTACGAGATTGACAACCTGCCCAATGCCATTGAGAAACTCACGCAAACCACGCTCCGCAACATCATTGGTGAGCTTGAACTCGACGAGACCCTGACCAGCCGCGACACCATAAACACCAAGCTCCGCGCCGTGCTCGACGACGCAACGAACAAGTGGGGCGTGAAGGTTAACCGCGTGGAGCTTCAGGACATCACGCCTCCGAGCAGCGTTCTCTCTGCAATGGAGAAGCAAATGCAGGCCGAGCGCAACAAGCGCGCCACCATTCTGAACAGCGAGGGCGCAAAGGCGGCGGAGGTGTTGCAGTCGGAAGGCGAGAAAACCGCCATCATAAACCGTGCCGAGGCGGCCAAGCAGGAGGCCATCCTCAACGCCGAGGGTGAGGCGCAGGCGCGCATCCGCAAGGCAGAAGCCGAAGCGGAGGCCATCCGACTTGTGGCAGAGGCCGTGGGCACGTCTACCAATCCAGCAAGCTATCTGCTTGCGCAGAAATACATTGCCGCACTTGAGGAGATTGCCCAAGGCGACAAGACGAAGACCGTTTACCTGCCATACGAAGCCACCAACCTAATGGGGAGCATCGGAGGCATCAAGGAACTGTTCAAGGCAGAGGGCTGAAACCGCATCAACCGAAAGGCAGGCCGCCCGCAACGTCCATACATTTCATGGACGTTGCGGGCGGCTTTCGTTGTGTTGAGGGCAGACGCTCGGGGCTAAAGGGAGCAGAAGCGGTCGATGAGCCGCTTGCGGAAGAAGCGTCCCGCCTTTACATAGTCTATTTCGTCGAACGGCGGATAGAAGCGGCACACATTGTCGTTGACTTCGAGAAGATAGTCGATGTTGATGATGAAACGCTGGCTCACCTGCACAAACCGTGTGTCAATCGTCAGCAGGGCTTCGTTGTTCACGTTGCGTTTCAGTTTTATTGGCTTCTTCCGTCCGGCCACTATCACCTCCCATGCGCGCAGTTCGTGGTTGTATTGGAACAGCCCGATGTCCCTCACCTGCACGAGGCGGAAGTCAATCGAGTTGGTGTATAGCAGCATTTTTCCGTCCTTTTTCTGTCGTTCGCCGTCGTCGTCGGTGCCCCTTTCGTTGCGCAGCCGTTCCACGATGGTGTCGAGTTCGGCATCGTCTATCGGCTTCAGCAAGTAGTCGAACGCTTTGTTTCGGAATGCGGGCAGCATATATTGGGGGTATGCCGTGTACATCACCACGCGGCATCTTGTGCCTGTGATGGCAAGCATCCTTTCCAAGAAGTCTACGCCCGACATGTCGGGCAGCTCTATGTCGAGGAACGCCACATCTGGTATAATCTCTTTCGCGAGGTTGATTCCTATGGCAGCGTTGGTGGCAGTCCCAACGAGTTGTATGTCGTCGTGTTTCTTCAGCTTTTCGGCCAGCACCTCGATGGATGCAGCATCGTCGTCTATGATTATTGCTTTCATCTTTATAGGCGTTAGTTATATGAATCTTATGTTTCTCGGGATGGTCAGTGTGGCCATGCAGCCTGTGATGTTCCCTTGCTCGTCGGTATTGTTGCGGATGCTGAATCTCATCTTGGCCGAGCCTCGGTTCTCATGGTTTGTGATGGCCATAGTCTGGCGTATGATGTGCAGTCCGTTCCTTCCGGGTCGTCCGTTGGTTTGCCTTATGTCTATGCCAGGCCCGTTGTCGGTCACATTCACCACGGTTTGCGTGTCGTCCACGCTTATGCTGAGGCCCAGGCGTTTGTGTCCCGTGATGTTTTTCAGTCCGTGCTTTATTGCGTTCTCCACGAGAATCTGCGTCAGCATTGTGGGCAGCATCACGTTGTCCTGCACATCCTGCGGCGGCACGGACAGGCAGAACTCGAAGTCATCGCCAAGCATCTTGCGCTCAATCTCCACGTATTCCTTTATGAAATCAATCTCCTCGCGCATGGTTATCGTTGGCCTTGCGGTCATGTCGAGGTTTGAGCGTATGAGGCGGGCTGTCTTCAGCAGCACGTCGGCTTCTTCTTTGGAGGCCGAGCCAAGTCGCATGTTGAGCAGGTTGAACACGAAGTGCGGCGAGATACGCCTGCGCGTGTTGCTCAGTCGCAGTTTCATCGTCTCCATGCGCGTTTGCAGCCACCGCCTGCGTTGCACGGTGTAGTAGGCCAACAGCGCAAGCGACAGCAACAGTGCCATGCTCACACAAAGCCATACCGTGGCGTGGCTCCGGCTCACCTCGGCATCTTTCTCTTTCAGATCGAGTTGGTAGTGCAGCCTGAGCGTGTCTTCCGTGAATCGCATCATTATCTCGGCTGAGCGCATCATCGTCCGGTTGTGGGCGAGGCTGTCTTTTGCCGCCATGTTGCGTAGGAGTTCTTTGTAGGCTTGCCGGTAGTTGCCTGTGGCCACGTAGAACTCTTGCAGGTATTCGCTCCTGATGCCTTTCATGGTTTGTCCCACCTCCTTCGTGTCGCTCTCGGTGGCGAGCAGCCGTGAGATGGTGGCGTAGTCGTGGTTTTCCAAGGCAATGCCAATCCTGATGGTGTTGACATAGTATATGCCCTCTGGAACGCCGTTGGCCTCGAAGTAGGGCGCAGCCTTGTCCAAGTAAGCCTGCGCGCTGTCCGTCATGTTGAGGTTGAGGTAGGTGTCTGCGAGGTTTACCATGCAGATGGCCATGCCCACAGTGTTTTCAGCCCCAATGCTTTCGAGGTGCTTTTTCAGCCGCAGGAAGGTGGCGAGGGCCTCTGGGTAGCGTTTGGCGAAGTAGTGGCAGTTGCCGTAGTTGTTGAGGAAGTAGGTCTGCATGTTGGGCTGCATGGCATCGAACGACCTGTCGGTCATCTCGTAGTAGTGGCGCGCCGATGCGTCGTCTTCCAGTGCCGAGTAGATTTGCGCAAGCCCCATGTAGAGCGTTATGTCCTTTTCGTGCGGCAGTTTGAGCGAGTCCACGAGCAGCATGGCCCTCCGATACCATCTTGCGGCGTTCGGGAGGTCGTCGAGATAGATGTATGCGTCGGCGAGGTTGGCGGCTATGTCGGGTGCGTAGGTCAGCAAGTCGCTCCGCATGATATGCTCGTATGCCGTGATGTAGATCTCCTTTGCCTGCTCGCGGTTGCGCCTTAGCATGATGTTGTAGCCCGCCTCGGTGTTGTTGGCAAGTGCCAGCAGACCCTCCATGCGCGGCGATTGCGGTTGGCGCGAGGCGTAGTCCTTTGTGCGCTTGGCGTAGCCCAGGGCGTCTTCCGGGTGCTGCGTTTGCAGGCAGTAGCGTCCTTTGAGTATGTAGTAGTCGTAGAAAGTGTTGCTGTCTGTGGTGTTTTCTATTATGCTGTCGCAGATTCTCACGGCCTCCTTGTCCCTGTGCAAGAGCCGGTCGTTGGTCTGCAAGAGTTGCTCCATTTCCTTCTGGGTGCGTGGAAGCGGCTCGTTGTCGTTGCCGCACGCCACAATCATGGCGGCAGTCGTCGCCCCGATGAAGAGGCGAAGCATGGCAGGCAGACGGCGGAGCTTCTTCTTGGCCATAGGTATGGATAGTGTGTAAGCTATTTGTGATTTACCGAATTTCCCGGCGCAAATTTACAAAATAAGTTTCATACTTTGCGCGGGATGGAATTGTGCATTTCCCTTTAGCGAAATTTTTTCCACTCATCGCCCATGTGTCGGTTGCCGTTTAACCCAAATCGGTCGTTAGGCTTCAGACTGATTTGTGTTAATTTTGTTATGTTAAAGGCAGCATTAGATGTATCCTTGCGTAATCGTTTGGCAATCAACGTATTGCAAAACCAGTCTTATTGCCTTGCAAAACCTGCCTTATTGGGGCGCAATAAATGCCTTATTGGCTTGCAAAACGGCAGGTTTCGCAAGCCAATAAGGCATGAGGCGGAAATCGGGTCACGGACGGTGACCTTTAGTTGCATATTTGCAAGTAGGGGGCTATATGCTTAATGTCCGTTTGTTATACGCCCCGTTGCGTCATTCAAAGTGCAGCACGGTGACAGGGCGCACTATCGTCCAGTCGCCGAGTATGTCGTGTTGCTTGCGGCTTGCGAAGCTGAAGCTCGACACGTCCCCATCGTCCGTGAGGAAGAAATAGTAGTCGACGGTGGAGCTTGTGAACGGCAGCCCGAGATTCATCAGCAGAGGTTGCAGCGTGCTGAAGTTATCGTCGATGTAGGTAATCTCGCTGAACGTGGGCAATCTCCATCCCGTCACGCCGTCGTTGCCGTCCATGAGTTCGTCGATGGCGGCCTGCACAAGTTCGAGCGCGCTGCCGTCGTCCACTCCGTCAACATCCAGCCCGTCGGCTTCGGCCATGGCGAGGAGCGTCACGTCGGTGCCGTTGCCGTTCGGTTCGGTGCGCACCACGAAGTAGCTGTCCATGTAGAGCGTGCCCACTTCTGGAACGTCTGATGATATGGTGGGCGTGTCTGTCCCGCTGCCGTCGTCGCTTCCGCCTGTCGAGTTCTCCCCGCTGAAGTTGAACGTGATGTCGCGTTGCCCGGCCCATGTCGTTCCGACGACAGTCCCCGACAGCTCCACTCCGCTGCTTGCCGTGTATGTTCCAGTGATGCGTATGCGGTAGTTGGCTTTCAGTTCTCCGGCACTCGTGTACGAATAGGATGTCACGCCGCCGTCATTTTCAGTCATGTTCACGGTGATTGTTGCGTTTTCGGTAGTGGCTTCAAGCAAGTACACGTCGCCCACGCTTCGCCACGTGCCGTTGTTGCCGTCCTGTGTGAGGGCTATCTCCTTGCTTGTGCGGCCCTCGCCGTATGTCCCGTTGAGCAGGATGTCGGCGTAGAGCGGCGCAAGGGTGACAGACACCGCCTTCACGTCCGACGGTATGTTGTTCATCGTCACCTCCTCAATGAGCATCACCTTGCGCTCCAACGTGAGCGTGAGCGTGTTCTCCCCGCCCTCAACGAGGGTCACGGTGTTGCTGGCGCACATGAGGTCGGAGTGCTCCCCGTGGGCGGTCACGGCCGATTGCGGGGTGGCCTCGGCCTGTGTGGGCAGGTCGTAGCTTTCGGCATCGGCCCCGGCAATGGCATACACGTCATACATGCCTTCGGGGAGGCTTATCGATGCCGTTGGCTCGTCGTCGCTTTCAATCGTTGTCACGGCATTGCATGTGCCATTTTGTGCGAACACGTAAATGTTCACGGGATAGCTTACCTTTGGCTGTTCGCCATCGGTCGTAACGTTGTCGTCGCTCGCCCGTGTCCTGACGATGAGCGTACCGTCGAGCTGCGGGTCGCTGTCGTCGCTCTGTGAGTCACCTCCAATGTACACCTCTTTGGTACATGCGGTGAACGAAATGGCAGTAATGGTGGCAATGAAAGCCTTTGCCATGCAGTTGGTTAGTGTTTTTCGGAAGTTGTCCATGATTTATAGGTAATTAAGTTTTTGCCCTGTTTCCGTTTCGCGGCAAGGGCTTTGTCCGCGTTGTCGCTTTCGTCTTCAGTCAGAAAAGGCATTCCCCTGGCCTGCGGCAGCGTTGCGCTTGCAGGCCGGGAAATGCTTGTGGGTCAGTTGTCGGCGTAGTTGGTCTTCACCGCCACCACCTCGGTCATTGTGTTGTTGAGGTAGTAAGTGTCGTTGATTTCCTCCTCGCCGAGCCGGTATTTCACTCTGAGAATCATCAGGGTTTGCGTGCGTTCACCGTCGGCATAGTCTATGCCTTTCTTGTAAATGGCAGATTGGTCGGTGGCTTTCCGCATCGACTGTATTATGGAGTCGTTGACGCGCCGTGTGGAATCGATGTCGTCGAAGCTGACAATCTTCAGTGAAGAAGCCTCGTTGAGGTTGGTTTTGAGAAACTCCTTCACCACGCCCTCTGCTTCGTGCTGTCGTCCGCAGGCGGCGAACACCAGTGCGGCGGTGGCCATCAGGCACAGTGTCTTCCTCATCGCTCACTTCGTTGGGATGTTCACGAGAATGTCGGTGAGGTGCGACCATACCATCTCCACTGTCGGGATGTGCAGCCGTTCGTCGGGCGTGTGAACCCCTCGGAGCGTCGGGCCGAAGGAAATCATGTCCATGTTCGGGTAGCGTTCGGAGAAAAGCCCGCATTCGAGTCCGGCGTGTATGCCCCTGACGATGGGTTCTTTGCCGAACAGCCGCTTGTAAGACTCCGCCGCGATGCGCGTCAGTTCGCTGTCGGGGCGCATCTTCCATGCCGGGTATCCGTCGGTCTGCTCAACCTTTGCACCGGCCAGTTCAAATGCCGCCCTCACCGTGTTGCACTGGTTTTCGAGCTGGCTCGTCACGTTGCTGCGCTGCGATGCCACTATCACGGCCTCGCTCTCGCCCGTGCATACGCTCGCCACGTTGCTCGATGTCTCCACCATTCCGCCGAGTGCCTCGTCCTGGCAGATGGCAAACACGCCGTTGTCCACGGCCTGCAAAGCTGCGATGAGACGCTGGCCGGCATCGGAGGGGAGCACGCTCTCGGCCTCGGTGCTGCCCATAGAGAACTCCATTGACGTGTCGCTGACGTGGAACTCGTCCTCCACGTCGCGGGCAAACACGTTCCAGTCGACCCTGACCGTCTCCTTGTCGGCATCGGGCACGGCAATCACCATGTGGCCGTCGCGCGGGATGGCGTTGTGCATCTTGCCCGATTGGAACTGCGCTATGCGCACGTCGGTCTTGCGCATCTCCTTGTATGCAAAGCGCGTGAGCAGTTTTATGGCGTTGGCGCGCTTCTTCTCTATGTCGTCGCCGGAGTGCCCTCCCTTTAGACCTTTAACGGCAATTTTTATGAAGAAATAACCCTCGGGAGCCTCTTCCCGCTGGTATGAGAATGTGGCGGTGGTGGTGCGTCCTCCCGCGCACGACACGAATATCTGCCCTTCGTCCTCGCTGTCGAGGTTGATCAGCATGTCGCCGTGCATGAAGTCGGCCTCCATGCCAGTGGCACCGGTGAGCTGCGTCTCCTCATCGCGCGTGAAGACGCACTCAATCGGGCCGTGCTCCACGTCGTCGGAAGCCAGCAGTGCCAGTTCGATGGCCACGCCGATGCCGTCGTCGGCACCGAGCGTCGTGCCGTCGGCGGTGAGCCATTCCCCATCGACGTATGCCTGTATGGCATCGTGGTCGAAGTCGAACTCCTTGTCAACCAGCTTTTCGCATACCATGTCGAAGTGGCTCTGGAGAATCACTGGCTTGCGGTTCTCGTGCCCGGGGGTGGCGGGCTTGCTCATGAGCACGTTGCCCACCTTGTCCACTTTGGTCTCTATTCCGTGCGCCTTTCCCCATTGCTGCAAGTATTCAATCATTTTCTCCTCGCGCTTTGAGGGGCGCGGTATCTCGCAGATGCGGAAGAACTCGTCGAAGACGCAGCTCGGCTTCAGTTGGCTTTTGTCCATTGTGTTCACTTTTTTTTGCGGCATTGATGCCTGTTTATCTATTTATTTGTATTACCTTTGTAGCCGCAAAGTTACGGATTAAGGCTGAAAAAATGTTACGGTGCGCGTTAATATTTGCTACATCCGTGCCCGATATAAGCCTCCGTTTCCATTGAGTGGCGTTCCGTTGCTGCCCCGACTGCTTTTGTGGGCGCAGGCGCGGAGGCACGGCTTGTGGAACAAACCAAGAATCAAGAGAAAAATAAAAAAGATGAAAAGAAGCATTTGCATCGGCTTTTCCGTGGCTTTAATGACATCGGCCATGGTTCTGTCCGGTTGTGGCAACAACGCCACGGACACCGTAGAAACACCATCGGGCGACGTGCAGGGAAACGCACCGGCGGGTGGAATGAAGATTGCATACGTGGAGGTGGATTCGTTGATGTCGCAATACAAGTTCTGTCAGGAGTACACTTCCGTGCTCCAGAAGAAGAGCAACAACGCCCGCAACACCATCAACCAAAAAGGAAAGCAGCTTCAGGCGGCCATAGAGAACTTCCAGCAGAAGCTCCAGAACAACGGATTCACAAGCCGTGAGCAGGCCGAGAGCGTACAAGCCACGCTCCAGCGGCAGGATCAGGACTTGCAGGAACTGCAAAACCGCCTTGCTTTGGAACTTGACGAGGAGACAAACAAATACAACAACGCGCTCCGCGACTCGCTACAGAACTTCCTGCGCGAATACAACAAGACGAAGAAATATGACCTAATCCTCTCAAAGGCAGGCGACAACCTCCTTTGGGCGGAGAAACGCTATGACATCACGACCGACGTGGTGAACGGCCTTAACAAGCGGTACAAGTCGACGCTGAACACCGACAGCAATAAATGACAAGACACGGCGGGCGGCATTGCCGCCCGCTGAAACGCTTTGGACAGCCGGCGAAAGAGGCTGTGAGGGTGGGGTGTGTTGGCAAGGCCACTTCCCGGGGTTTTGCCGTACAAGTTCGCACAAGTTCAATCGGCCTGATGAGCGAGGTGGAACCAGTGCTCATGCGCCGACCATTTAAAGGGAGAATCCATGTCAACAATCAGATTCCTTTTCGTCATGGCGTTCGCCTTAACGCTTGCAGCCTGCGGCGGAAGGTCGACAGGGGCTGATAGCTCCCGTGGCGACACGCTTCGCTTTGAGCACGCCACGCTCCTGAGCGTGGTGAAGCATGACGGTTATGCCGATGTCAAAATCGCCAACCCTTGGCGGCGTGGGCGCGTCCTCCAGCATCTCGTGCTCGTGCCCCACGGTGCCGACGTGCCCTCGGCGGCCGCCCATGCCACGGTGGTGAGAGTGCCCTTGCGCCGTGTCATACCATTCTCTTCCGTACATGCAGCCCTGATGGTGGACCTTGGGGCGGGCGATGCAATCGTTGGCATGGCCGACCTTGAATACGTTAAGCATCCCTCGCTAAAGCAAATGTGTGCCGATGGACGTGCCACAGACGTTGGCGGTTCATTCAATCCAAATCTGGAACGCATCATAGAGGCCGCGCCCGATGCCTTGCTCTGCTCCCCATTCGAGAACAGCGGAGGCTACGGCAAGGCAGAGGAGGCAGGCGTGCCCATCATTGAGTGTGCCGACTACATGGAGACTTCGCCGTTGGGACGGGCAGAATGGATGCGTTTCTATGGCCTTCTCCTTGGCAAGGAGCGTCAGGCCGATTCGCTTTTCGCCCTCGTTGACAGCAGTTACAACGCGCTGAAAGCCCTCGCCGCCAAAGCGGCCACGCGCCCAAAGGTACTCGTAGACAAGCTGACAGGCTCTGTATGGTATGTCCCCGGGGGAAACAGCACCATCGGTACGATGCTCAGCGATGCCGGTGCGAGCTATACCCTCGGCGGCGATGTCGCCGGCAGTCTGCCTCTCGCCCTTGAAACGGTGCTCGACAAGGCTGCCGACAGTGACGTATGGCTGCTCCGCTACACTTCCGACCATATTCTCACGGCCGCCGAACTGCGTGCCGAGCATTCGGCGTATTCGCGCATTCGGGCATTGGACGAGCACAGGTGCTACGCCTGCAACGTAGAGCAAGTGCCATTCTTTGAGCAGACACCATTCCGTCCCGACATGCTTTTGGCCGATTTCATTGCCATACTCCATCCAGAGTTGCCTCTCGCCGACACTCTGCGCTACTATCACCCGTTGGCCGGACGCTGACCGCCGGTGGCATTAGACGGCATTCATGCCATGACCCGAACCAAAATCTACGCACTGGCTCTCGCGTTGCTGCTGCCATTTCTCTTCGCGCTCAACGTCGTAGTCGGTGCGGTGGCCATACCGCTTGCCTCGGTCGCCGACATATTGCTCGGAGGCGACGGCGGACGCGAGGCGTGGCGTTTCATCGTCATGGAGTCACGCTTGCCGCAGGCTCTCACGGCCACACTCTCAGGGGGTGCGCTCGCGGTGGGCGGCTTGCTGCTTCAGACGCTATTCCGCAATCCGCTCGCCGACACCTCGATATTCGGCGTGAGTGGCGGGGCATCGCTTGGCGCAGCGGTGGCGATGCTCGCTCTTGGCGGGACGATGACCCTCGGCTCTTTCTCTGCCACGGGTGCAATAGCCGTGTTGTTCGCCGCCTTTGTCGGCGCAATGGCCGTCATGGGCATCATCCTCCTCTTTTCCACAATAGTCAGGGGCGAGGTCATGCTCCTTGTCGTAGGCATCATGGTGGGCTATCTGTCGTCTTCCGCCATAAGCCTGCTCAATTACTTTGCCACCGATGAAGGCGTCAAGTCGTATCTTGTCTGGGGCATGGGCAGTTTCAGCGGCGTGTCCATGCGTCAAATGCCCCTCTTCGCTGCCGTCCTCTTGGCCGGCATCGCTGCTGCCATAGCCCTTGCCAAGCCCCTCAACGCCCTGCTCCTCGGCCATCGCTATGCCGCCAATCTTGGGGTGCGCGTGGCTTCAGTGCGCCGTCATCTTATCTTCGTCACAGGCTTGCTCACAGCCGTGGTGACAGCCTTTTGCGGCCCGGTGTCGTTCATCGGCCTTGCCGTCCCCCACATTGTCCGTCTAATTACGCGCACAGACGACCATCGCCGTCTCATTCTGGCCACGGTAGCCACGGGGGCTGTTATAGCCTTGGCCTGCAACCTGCTCTGTCTCGCTCCGGGGCGGGGCAGTCTCGTGCCGCTCGGGGCGGTAACGCCGCTCTTCGGAGCACCCGTCATCATTTATATTATCCTGCGGAGGGATGCGCGGTAGGGGCTGATGCGTTTGCAAAGCCGTGCCATTTTTCTTTGTCTGCGCCGTGCGGTGCTGTTGAGGCAAGCGTGTATTCGGATTGCACGGGAACAAGTATTGCGCCGCATTCTGCCACACTTCGGTTGCCTTGGCGGTTGGCTTGTGAATCAGGCTCGTGGCTTAGGAGTCCGGATTGGCTCTATTGCGATAAAAAGTTCGCCAAGGTTTGTCAGCCTCGCCATTTCTCACTAAATTTGGCCTCGTGAAGCATCGAGCCGCGACAAGAATGCTGCTTGGCCTCCTGTTGGCCAGTGTTTGCAGTCCCGCCTGCGCCAGGGTGGCAGCGGACTCGCTGGTGATGGACAGGCTGTTCTCCTACAAGCGAAACCTCGCGCCCGACATTGACGGGGTGGAGAAAGACTTCTATCTGAAGTACACGCTGAATACCGTGAGGCGCAATCCTACTCTGTGGCTCGTGCCGACGATGCACTCTGTGTCAAGGGGGCGTAGGCGTTACATCGGCGAAAATGTGGGCAAGGTAAGTCTTCGCTCCATAACCGACTATGACATCAGTCAGCAAACGTTCCGCAGCACCATTCCCCACAATCGCAGGGCGATGGACGTGATGATGCGGTTCATCATTCCCGACCTTTATGGCGAAGCCCTTTTTGGCGGTTATATGCTTTCGCCGTTCTGCCGTGCCAACCGCCGTTTCTACCGCTACCGCATCGTCGACGTCAGAAAAGGCAGGACAAGGATAGTGTTTGAGCCAAGGGTCAACAATACACAGCTTGTGAGTGGCCATGCAATAGTGGAGACACTCACAGGCCGTATCATGCGTGTGTGCATACGAGGGGAGTATGATATGGTGGAGTTTGAGGTACAGGCACAGATGGGTGATGGCGATACGCCCTACGCACTGCTGCCCCGCACGTGCGATTCAAGGGCCACGTTCAAGTTCGTCGGCAACGAGATGCAGGCGCGTTTCCATGCCAATTTCGATTGCGATGTGGCTGTGCCAGACTCGCTTGCCGATATGCCAAAGTCGGAATTGATAGACATCGTGAGGCCAGACTCGCTCGATGCCTTTGAAAAGGCCATCCTTGCGGAATACTATGCCCCCGCCGTACCGCAGGATAGCGTTCGCAAGAAGAAGCGGGAGAGCCGTCGTCGCAAGATGGCAGACAAGGCATGGGACATCATTGGCGACCGCTTGCTGAGCAGCCAGAGCAAGGAGACGGGCAACGCCTCGTTCAGGCTCTCGCCGTTGTTCAATCCGTTGTACCTCAGCTACAGCGGAAGCAGGGGACTTTCCTACGTGCTTGACGTAGGCCTGCGCTACGATTTCTCGCCCGACCGCAACATAACCCTTACCCCTCGCTTTGGATATAACTTCAAGATAAGCCAGTTTTATTTCAATGCGCCGTTGCGTTACACTTTCAGCGAGAAGCGCGCGGGGTGGGTGGAGCTGCTCTGGGCAAACGGCAACCGTATTACAAACTCCGATGTTCTCGACGTGTTGAGGGAGGAAAGCCGCGATACGGTGGACTTCTCTGCACTCAATCTCGACTACTTCGACGACGAACAGGTGGCACTTCGAGCCAATATGCGCATCGCAGGAAACTCGGAACTGACCGTGGGGTGCGTCTATCACGAACGCACAGCCGTGAACCGAGCGGAGATGGAGCGTGTCGGCAAGCCATCCGTTTACAGGAGCTTCGCCCCGATGTTCAAGCTCACTCTACAGCCAACGCCGCTGTGGCCCGCGCTCACCGTGAATTATGAGCGCAGCTTTAAGGGCGTATTGAGGTCGAACATTGAGTACGAAAGGTGGGAGCTTGATGCCTCTTACAAGCGCGAACTCGACAGACTGCGCCACTTTAACTTGCGCGTTGGCGGCGGGGTCTATACGAAGAAGTCGACAAGCTATTTTGTTGACTTTGCAAACTTCCATGAAAACTACATCCCTGGAGGGTGGGGCGATGATTGGACGGGCGATTTTCAACTTCTCAACAGTGAGTGGTACAACGCCTCCCGGTATTACGTGAGAACCAATGCGTCCTACGAATCGCCGCTGTTGCTGCTGACGTGCATACCCATTGTGGGCAGATACATTGAGAAAGAAAGGATTTACGTCAGCCTGCTCCAGATACAACATACGCGAACGTACAGCGAATACGGTTACAGCCTGACCAACAGGTATTTCTCGATTGGGGTGTTTGCCAGCTTCCTGAACTTCAGCTTCAATGAGTTTGGCAGCAGGTTCACGTTTGAATTGTTTAGGAACTGGTGACGCAAAATGGCATCCGACAAAATACAACGCACGATGACAAAACCACTGACAATATACAAGGCGAGTGCAGGCAGCGGCAAGACGTTCACTCTTGCCACTGAGTACATGAAGCTACTCGTCAGCAATCCCTACGACTTCAGGGGCGTGCTTGCCGTGACTTTCACCAACAAGGCCACCGAGGAGATGAAGCTGCGCATCCTAAGTCAGCTCTACGGTGTGTGGAAAGCCTTGCCCGACTCACAGTCATATACCGATGTCATTGTCGCCGACCTTGGCATTTCGCCCTCCTTGGCAAGGCAAAGGGCTGGTCTCGCCTTGCGCCTTTTGTTGCATAACTACAGCCATTTCCGCATTGAGACCATCGACTCTTTTTTCCAAAGCGTGCTGCGCAACCTGGCGCGTGAGCTTGATCTTGCGCCCAATCTGCACGTGTGGCTGAACGACAGGCAAGTGGAGGAGCAGGCCGTTGATGGCATGATAGAGGGGCTTTCCGTTGGCGATGAGCTTCTGGACTGGATAATGGGATATGTGAGGGAGAACATTTCCGAGGACAAGAGTTGGAATGTTGTGGCGCAGGTGAAAGAATTTGGCATGACGATATTCAAGGACTTCTACCGTCAGGCGGAGCAGAATATGTCGGGTGAGGTGATGACCAACGCCTTTTTCGCTGACTATGCCAAGTCGTTGCGGGCGGAAATGGACTCTGCCGCAAGGCGCATGGCACATTATGCCGAGGCTTTCAATGAGGCCATCGCCGCCGTTGGGCTTGCCCCCGGCGACTTCAGGTTCGGGCAGAATGGCGTGGCAGGCTTTTTCGCAAAACTTGCTTGTGGCACGTTCAAGGCCGAAATCGTTGGGAAACGTGTGGCCGACTGCAACGTTTCGGCAGAGGCATGGTCGTCGAAGAGCAGTCCCAAGAGGCAGCAGATAATTAGCCTTGCCTCAGAGAAACTTATGCCGTTGCTTGCGCGGGCGATTGAGGACAGGCCTGTGCAATGGAGCAGGCTAAAGTCGGCCGAGTTGACCCTTGCACACCTAACCCAGCTGCGTTTGCTGAAGAGCATCGATGAAAAGGTGCGCCAGATCAACAGCGAGGCCAATCGGTTCATGCTCTGCGACACGCAACACTTGCTCATGTCGCTCATCAGCGACAGCGACACGCCTTTTGTTTACGAAAAGACTGGCACTCACCTGAAGCACATAATGATAGACGAGTTTCAGGACACGAGTGCCGTGCAGTGGCGCAATTTCAAGGTGCTTCTTCAGGAGTGCATGAGCCACGACTATGCGCACAACATCATTGTGGGCGATGTCAAGCAGAGCATCTATCGCTGGCGAGGCAGCGACTGGCGGATGCTCAACGACATCGGGGCGCAGTTCACTGCCCCGGCGAGGCAGCTTGACGTGAAGACGCTTGCGAGAAACTACCGCTCTATGCCCAACATAGTAGGCTTTAACAATGCGTTCTTCGCCAGTACTGCGCAGGCGGAGCATGACCGTCAGGCTGTCGACGCACCGCATTTGGCGCGGCAGTTGAGTGATGCCTATGCCGACGTGGCGCAGGAAACGCCGCCAGGGAAGGCCGGTGGAGGCTTTGTGAGTGTCACCCTGCTGCCTGCCGATGACTACCGCGAGCGCACGTTGCAGGCTGTCGGCGACGTGGTGGAAGACCTGCTTGCCAAGGGAACGAAGCCCAGCGACATCTGCATACTTCTTCGTTACAACGATGCCATACCCGCAGTGGCGCGCCATTTCATGCAGAGGATGCCCGCCTTGCGCGTCGTGTCCGACCAGGCGTTCCGTCTCGACGCTTCCACGGCAGTCGGGATGATGGTCGGGGCAATGCGCATCGTTGCCAGAAGCAGCGACCGTCTGACGCTGGCCGCAGTGGCAAAGCCCTACGCCGAATTGTCGTTTGGTGATGCGCGAGCCGCCGAACAGGCCATGCTCAGCGATGATCTCTGGGAGTTGCTGCCCAAGGCGTTTGTCGCTTCGCTCGAAAGGTTGCGCACAGAGCCTCTGTATGGCCTTGCCGAACAGATCTATTACATGTTCGGCTTGAAGCGATTGACGCAGCAGAGTGCCTACGTTTGCGCTTTCTTCGACCAGCTTGAGGCTTTCACCGAAGACATGCAGGCAAGCCTCGACTCTTTCCTCGAACGCTGGGATGAGGAGCTTTCGGCCACCACCATACAGGCGGGCGAGGTGGATGGGCTGCGCATCATGTCCATACACAAGAGCAAGGGGCTTGAGTTCCACAACGTGATAGTGCCTTTCTGCGACTGGCAACTGGAGAAATCGAGAGGCAACGTCATTTGGTGCAGCCCCAAGCAAGAGCCGTATTCGCGCCTGCCGCTTGTGCCCGTCGACTACAGCAGCAAGCTCATGGGCACTATCTACGAGCGCGATTACCTTGAAGAACGGCTGCAAAACAGCGTGGACAACCTCAACTTGCTTTACGTTGCGTTCACGCGGGCCGGCGGCAACCTCTTCGTCGTGGGCAAGCGCGATGCCAAAGGTACGCGCTCCGCACTGATTGAGGAATGCCTGCCAGCAGTGGCGGAGGCCCTGCAAGGCTCGTCCCTCTCCGTGCCCGACGACAAAGAACAGCCCATAGAGTTTTCTTTTGGCGAAGTGGCGGTGCGCAGCGGCGGCAAGAAAGCGGCCACGGACAATGTGTTTTTGATGCAGCCGGAGCCTGTGGCCATTGACATTGCGACCTATGCCGGACGCCATGAGTTCCGCCAAAGCAACAAAAGCCGCGACTTCGTGAGTGGCGAGGATGGCGACGATGCCAGCGAATACGTGCGGATGGGTTCTGTGCTACACAGCGTGCTTTCTGCGATTAAGACCACAGACGATGTTGAACCTGTCTTGCGCAGCCTCGAAGCCGATGGCGTTGTGTGCGGCGGTGCGCTCACGCAGTCCCGCGTCGTGAGCCTGTTGCGTAGCAGGATGGGCGATGAGCGCGTGCGGCAGTGGTTCTCGGGAGAGTGGCAAGTCTACAACGAATGTACCTTGCTCCATGTAGACAAGGGCACGGGAAAGGTCGTGCGCCATCGTCCCGACCGCGTGATGGTTGGCGACGAGGGCGTTGTCGTGGTCGACTTCAAGTTCGGTCGCCGCCGCGATGAGTACCGCTCGCAGGTGCGCCTCTACAAGGATTTGCTCGCCGACATGGGCCACGTCAATGTCAAGGGCTATCTGTGGTATGTCTATACAAATGAAATTGAAGAGGTATGAAGTCTTTCCTTGAATATGTTGCCGCCGACATCGTGGCCAAGCATGGTTCCGACTTGGCTCGCACGGCCATCGTTTTCCCAAACAAGAGGGCGTCGCTCTTCATCGGCGACCACTTCGCACGGCTTGTGGCCAAGCCCCTTTGGAGCCCGGAATACGTCACCATCAGCGACCTATTTCGCAGTCATTCGCCGCTCACCGTGGCCGACCCCATAAAGCTCGTGTCCGACCTGCACCGCTGCTTCACCGAGTGTACGGGCATCTGCGAGACGCTCGACCACTTCTTCGGATGGGGACAGGTGCTGCTCGCCGATTTCGATGATGTCGACAAGAGCATGGCCGATGCGGCAAAGGTATTCGCAAACGTGAGCGACCTCCACGAGCTTGACGACTTGTCGTATCTCACCGAGGAGCAGGCCGAGGCCATAAGGAGGTTTTTCAGCAATTTCTCCGAAGACAAGACCACGGAGCTGAAGCGGCGGTTTCTGATGCTGTGGAATCGTTTCCACGATGTCTACACGGCCTACAACGAGCGTCTCGCGAGCCAGCGTCTGGCCTACGAGGGCGCGTTGTATAGGAGCGTGGTCGCTGACGAGGATGCTGTGTTTGAGCGCGAACGCTACATTTTCGTTGGTTTCAACGTGGTGCAGAACGTGGAACGCCGCCTGTTCAAGCGGCTGCGCAGGGAGGGAAAGGCTTTCTTCTACTGGGATTTCGACCGCTATTTCATGCCGAAGGGAAGCGAGCTGCCTTTGGCGAATGAGACGGGACGCTACATAGCCTCATGCCTTGATGAGTTTCCCAACGAGCTTGACACCGCTTCCGATGAGATATACGACAACTTCTCGCGTCCCAAGCAGATTGCCTTCGTGTCTTCTCCCACTGAGAATATGCAGGCGCGCTTTGCCGGCTCTTGGCTTTTGGAGAACGGGCGCATAGAGGCAGGGCGGCGCACGGCCGTCGTGCTCTGCGACGAGGCTCTGCTGGGGGCGGTGCTGCACAGCCTCCCCGACAGCGTGGGCAATGTCAACATAACCACCGGCTTCCCGCTCTCGAAGACACCTTTCGGCTCGTTGCTCGCCTCGCTCTTCGCGTTGCAGGCCATCGGCTATTCGCCGTCCGACGACACTTTCAGGCTGCGTAGCGTCAATGCCGTGTTGCGCCATCCTTATGCCCGATACGTGTCGCCGTCCTGTGCCGCGCTCTACGCTTCGCTCAACGGCGAGGCACGTGTGCGCCGTCCGCGCCGCGACCAGCTCATTGCCGACGACGGTCTCGCCCTGCTCTTCGGCGACATAGGGGCAGGCCACGGCGACATGACGCTCACGTGGCAGGTGGCCCACTGGATTGTCGGCGTGTTGCAGCTCATCGCCAAAGGCTCTGTCGGCGATGGCGACAGCCAAAGTCCGCTTTTCCAGGAAGCTCTGTTCCGCACTTATACGCTTATGAACAGGATGCTCGGCCTTGTGGAATCCGGCGACCTTGCAGTCGACTTGGTTACGTTCCAGGGGCTTGTGGCGCAGGCGGTGCAGTCCACCTCCATCCCGTTCCACGGCGAGCCTGCCGTGGGCGTGCAGGTGATGGGCGTGCTTGAGACGCGCAATCTCGACTTCGACCACGTGTTGCTCCTCTCGTGCAATGAGGGGAACATGCCCAAGGGGATTGGCGACACCTCTTTCATCCCGCACAGCATAAGGCGAGCCTACGGCCTCACCACGATAGACAATAAGGTGGACATCTATTCTTACTATTTCCATAGCCTCCTCAGTCGGGCTTCCGATGTCACCATAGCCTACAACAATTCCACGACCGACAGTGCGAAAAACGAGATGAGCCGCTTCATGCTTCAATTGCTTGTGGAGGGAGGCCACGACGTGCGCCGGCTGTCGCTCACGCCCGCTTTCGTGCAGTCTTCCCGTGAGCCGCGTCCGGTTGAGAAGGGGAAGCAGGTCATGGAGAAGCTGCTCGCGCGGTTTGCCAAGCCCGAGGATTGGGCAGACAACAAGCGTCCCCTGCTCACTCCGACGGCCATCAACCGCTACCTGCGTTGCCAGTTGCAGTTCTATTTCAATTATGTGTGCAACATGCGAGAGCCTGATGCCACCGCCGACGACGGCATCGACGGGCGTATGTTTGGCAACATCTTCCACGCCGCCGCGCAGACCGTGTATGGGAAATTGGCTGAGGGGCGTGCCGTTGTCACCGCCTCGATGGTGGGTGATGCGCTAAAGGACAAGGCAATGCTTGCGCGTGCCGTCGACGACGCTTTCGCAAAGGAGCTGTTCAAGCTGCCGCAAGGGGCGCGGAAGAGGCCCGACTACAACGGTTTGCAGCTCATCAGCCGCGAGGTCATCATTGCCTACCTGCGGCGACTGCTAAAGACCGACGAGGCGCAAGCCCCGTTCCGCATCGTCGCCCTTGAAAAAGACGTGCTTGACGACTTCACCGTGAAGTCCCCAAACCTGACGTTCACCACCGTTGTCGGTGGCCGTGTCGACCGCCTCGACTGCGTTGGCGACATGGATTCACGCCTGCGGGTGGTGGACTACAAGACAGGAAGCCCGAACCTTGGAAAGATGCCCGACGTGGCTGCGCTCTTCGACCCCGCGCGGATAGCCGGCCACAGCGGCTATTTCCTGCAAGCGTTCCTCTATGCCGACATCGTAAGGCGCAACCCGCCCAAGGGCTTTGAGGGCCAGCCCGTCAGCCCAGCTCTCCTCTTCGTGCGCAATGCGGGGCATGAGGGCTACGACCCAACGCTCTGCCTTGGGGACACGCTCGTTGCCGACATCGCCACCGTTGCGCAGGAATTCCGCACGCTGCTCGCCGCAAAGGTCGGCGAAATATTCGACGCTTCGCTGCCGTTCGTCCCCACGTCCGACCAAGCCATCTGCTCGCAGTGCCCTTATCGCCAGCTCTGCCAGAATTAGTTTTTGTGTATTGCGCGGCTTCGTTTTGCGCAAAAGGGTAGGGGCTACCATCAAGTCGGAAGAGCAAGGATTCTCTCTTCCGATTTGGCGGTAGCCCTCGTTGCGTTGCAACGGATGCCTTATTGCGTT
>CAZURD010000022.1:0-15351 GCA_964623445.1 uncultured Prevotella sp.
ACGGACACCTGCCACGCATTGGCGCGGCCGCGCGTCGACTGACTCCACACACTCTGGGCGGCATCCCACACGCTCAAATCGCCCGTCTTTCCGCAGGCGATGTTGTAGGTGAAGCCCACTTCAACGTGGCTGAGGAGCGTCACTCCCGCACCAACGTTGATGCTGAAGTTGGTGTCGCTCATGCTGTACGTTCCCAAATCGCCAAGCCCAATGGACTTGCCGCCGACGTTGATGCCAAACTGCGGGCCGGCAGCGAGGTAGACAGCGGCCAGACTTCCAAGGCCGATGTTGTAGCGCAGGTTGATGGGAATGTTGATGCTATGCTGCTTCAACGAATAGCTGTACCCGTCTTCGTCGGATACCTCCGAGTCGCGCTGGTCGTAGAGCAAGGCCGCATCGACACCCAGACCGGCCAGCGGTATGGACACCTTGACAGACGGGCCGATGAAGAATCCGGCACGGTTGGAACTGGAAACCAAGTCCTCACTGAAGCTCATGTTAGTCACGTTGAGGCCTCCTTTGAGACCGAGCTTGACTTGCGCATTCGCTCCCTGCACAGCAAAGAGCGCGGCGGCGAATGCGATTGCGGTAAAAATTTTCCTCATAGGATAATGATTAAATGATGGATTTTAAGCCATTACGGCGGCCTTGGTTGGCGAAGTCGTCTCCCAGGGCCGCCGTGGCCTGCGATTGGTTTAGTGTTGTCTTGTGGTCAGTGACGCTCGCGGCGCACTGTGACGCGAGCCGCCGACGAGCCGGAGGAAACCGTCTTTGTCTTCACCTCCGATGAGCGGCGCGAGCTGCTCTCTTTCTTTTTGGCCTTGGCGATGGCCTTCTTGGCCTTCGGGTCGCTGGCGGCTATGCTGTCGAGAGTGTCGTTCTTCTCGGCAACGCCGAATATTTTCTTCTCAAAGAGAGCAAGTTCTTCCTCTATGCGCTTCTGCTCCTTGGTCATGGCCGAATCGGTAGTGCAATACTGCGCAAGCGTCCGTCCGAGCAGGTTGTTGGTCTTGTAGATTGGTCCCGAATAGCGGTTGAGCGTGAAATAGTCGCTGAGCGACATCGACGCGGCATTGTTCAGGTCGCTCGTCTGCACCGTCTGGCGGCCAAAATACTGTTCAAGGTCGGAATATTTCACCCAAAACAGCGGATATTTCGAGGCTTCCCCGCCGAAGTCGTCATCGCGCACCATCACCGGGCAGAGGGCCATCACCTTGCGGCGGAACGAAGAGTTTGCCTGATCGTAGTATGCGCTCTCCTTCAGGTAGAACATCGTCACCTCGGCCGAAGGTATGTCGCTGTTGTCAACGTGCAGCTTGCCGTCGCGCTCCTCGTAGTATATGCGATAGTTGTCGAGCACGGTCTGCATCGCCACCTTTGCCGAGTCGGTGAACACCTCGTTGCCGTCAAGGCGGTATTCGTAGATGGGCACGTATCCGTTGAGAGCCAGTTTGAAGATGTAAGTGAAGAGGTTCAGCTGCCTGTCGACAGGCTCTACGGGATAATAGAGGCCGGCGTTATCGTCCTTTGTGAGGTCGATCTCACGATAGATGTCGCGCCTCCACACCACGTCCTCCGGCATGTCGATGGCCGTTGGGTATGAAAGCTGCGCGCGGCGCGACATCTGCGGCGCGGAGCTTTGCGTCTTGTTGGCTGCGGCCTGTGTGCGCCGCGCCGTCGGTTGCGCCGTGGCGGCTGTGGCCACGAGTGCTATGGCGAGCATGAGGAACGTTCTTTTCATGTCGTTCTTGGCTTTATGTCGTTGTTCATTTCACTATGACTTCCATCGTGGTGTTGAGCTGTCGCTCGATGCCGTCGGGTCCCTTGGCCGTCACTCGGGACACGTAGAAGCGGCGGTTGCGCGCCAATCGGCGGAACGTCTCTTTCTGGCGGGCGGAGAATTTGTCGCCGTCGCTCACCATGGGCACGGCATTTCCCATGTTGTCGAAGAACACGGTCTCGAAGCTCAGTACGCTGAACCCGATGTCGAGGATGCCGTCGTCGATGGCCGCCCCGATGCCGTCGGCAGCCATGAGCTGCGCCTTCGACAGCGAGCCGCCCTTGTAGCGCGTCGGGTTGCCTTGCTCGTCGGCCAAGTCTATGTAGGGCGTGGGGTCGGGCAGCTTGCGCACGCGGAACGTGTACTGCCCCATCTGTTGCGCCCGTCCCGTATTTGTGGAGGTGACGGTGATGGTCACGTCCTGTCCCACCTGCGAGGGAACGGCGATGTAGCGACCCGGGCCTACGGGCTGGAGCGTGCCCCCCGTCATCGTGGCAGAGATGCGGTTGAGCGGCACACCCGGCACACTGACGCTTATCGGGTTGCTGTATCCGGCGTAGAGCATGTTCATCAGGTCGGCGGAAACGGTCGCGCTGGGGTCGACGACGGTGTAGGGCTGGCTGAAATCACGGCGCACGCGCTCGCCACCCACGCCCACCATCTCGATGTAGCCGGCCAGAGTGAAGTCGCCCGTGGCGTTACACACTGTCTCATAGAGGCCGTCTGGGAGGTCGACCTTGCGCTCGCCGATGAATATTTCGGGTGCCTGCGTGGTGTCAACGGCGGCCATCACGATGTGCGCGGAGAACTTGTCGCCGCGCACGATGGTCTGCGAGTTGGGTATCACGAATGCGTTCAGCTCATTGACGCGGATGTCCTTCAGGTCGATGTTTGCGGAAAGCGTGTGCAGCACCTCGCCCTCGGCATAGCGAACGTCGCTCTGCAACTTCGAGAGCAGCGTCACGGCAGCGGCCACAGGCATGTCCTCAAACATATATTCCTGCCAGTTCTTGCCCATGGTCTGTGCGTTCTTGGGCAGTTCCGTGGACAGGTTGCTGCCGATGATTGCCCTCTGCGTGGAGTCCGTCACCATTGCCAGGATGCGCTCCCTGAACGAGTTCACGGCCTCGTAGAGCTGCTGTCCGCGCCCGCGCCTTGGGGCAAGCATCACCTGACTGGCCGCCTCCAAGTCTTCCTTGGCAACGATGTTGTGTATATCGGCATCCTTGCCGTCGGCCTGTCTCACTATGGCTATCTTCAGTTCTTCGGCAAAATTGTAGAGCGAGTCGCTCATGCGCTTGACCTCCTGCGCCTTGTCGAACCATGCCTGCACCTTGGCGGGATTGGCTTTGAGCTGCGCTTGCAGGTCGTCGTAGATGGCCTGGTTCTCCTTCGCCGAGTTGGCCGTGGTGCGGTTGATGCTCTCCTCCACGATGGAGAAGCCGTTGAGCACCTCCGTGGAGACGTTCAACGCAAGCATTGCCATGAGGACGACATACATAAGGTTTATCATCTTCTGGCGCGGAGATACCGGTCTTTTCTTTATTGCCATATCGCTTAGGGTTCCTTGTGGATGTGCGTCCGGCGGCGTTTCATGCGTTCTGCCCCGGCGCGGAGGCCTTCATGTTCACTGTCATGGCCTCTATCATGCGCGTGTAGATGGCGTTCAGCTCTGCTATCTGTTCTGCCATGCGGCGCGACTGTTCGTTTATCTGGTCGATGGTGCCCACCTGCTGGCTTGCACCTTTCAGCTGCATCTCGTATATTTTGCATATGCCCGTGAGCGTGCGGTTGAGGTTTTCCATCTCCTCAGAGTCTCTCGTGAGCCGCTCGCTCTGCTCCGACACCCTCGCAAGCATCTCCGTAAGGTGCTTCAGCCCATCGACATAGTTTGCCGTAGCCTCCTCCATCTCCTTGGCGGCCTCCTCCATCTCCGGCGACACCTGCGGCTGTTGCGGCCATGCTGCGCCTGACGCGCCCACCACGATGGGTGCTCCCTGCTGTGCCACGCCTGCTGCGGCGACTTGCTGTCCGCCTGCCGCAGAAGCGGCAACAGTCTCCGATGGCCCACCTATTATTATAGTACCGCCGACAGCGGCTGCCGCCACGCTCTGCCCTGCGGCCTCCGTCTCCTCTCCGCCGCCAAGCTCTTCTTCGGCATTCTCGCCCTCCGCATCGTAGTGCGTGGGCAGATCCTTGCCTATCGCCGTCTTGTCGAAAGGCCGGTCGAAAGCCGAAATGAAGAACACCACGACCTCCGTGCCCATGCCTATGTAAAGCATTATGTTCGCGCCGGGCAAGTGGGTGAGTTTGAAGAGCGTTCCGAGGATGACCACCGAGGCACCCCAGCTGTAGGCGTAATTGAGGAACGTCTGCCCGGGCACGCTGTCGAGCCACTTTTGCAGGCGGTAGATGATGTTGAACTTGCTGTATGACGTCATGGCTTTATTTCTTCGATTTCTTTACTTTCTCACTTGAAGTGTTGGCAAGACTGCGCACGCATCTGAACCCAATGTAGGAGCGTGGCTGGTTTTGGTATTCATAGGAACGCCACGCCGAGCGTATGTATGACTCCGGGTCTTTCCACGAACCGCCCCTGACGCTCTTCTTCTTCATGCTGTACGGGTCTTCGATGGCGGCGTTGTACTTTAGTTGTGGGTTTATGTCGTTCATCGCCTCGACGCCTGCCTCGGTGTATATGGTGGCCGTCCATTCGGCCACGTTGCCCGCCATGTCATAGAGACCGTTGCTGTTTGCCTGATAGATGCCGGCCTTGCTGGTGATGAGGTTGCCGTCGCGCGTGTAGTTGCCGTTCTCCGGCTTGAAGTTGGCATAGAAGCATCCGTCGCCGCTTGCCACCTCGCCGCTGTCCCAAGGGAACTCGCTTTGGTCTTTCCCACGTGCGGCATACTCCCACTCCGCCTCCGTCGGCAGGCGGTAGGGCTGCACGTATACGGCTGCCGCGCCAAGCCCGCGTTTGAGGAATTCCGTGCGCCAGACGCAGAAAGCGTTGGCCTGTTCCCACGTCACGCCCACCACGGGGTAGTCGTTGTATGCGGGATTGCTGAAGTAAAGGCGCATGTATCTCTCGTTGTCGGCGTTGGGGAAGTCGTTCACCCAGCACGTGGTGTCGGGATAGATGTTCACGATGTAAGTGTTGAGGAAGTCCCACGGGCCGCTCCTTGGGCGGTTGATGGTCTGCCTCACGATGCGTCCCTCGTCGTCGATGTAGGCCGTGTCCTTTGAGATCCACACCTGTTCGTTGGCCAATGCCCTCACGTCGGTGTTGAGGTTGCGTTCGGCGGGGTCCATGCGGTATTTCCGTTTGGCGGCCTCGGCATAGTCGTAGACCTCGAACCGATAGTTCATCTGACTCGCGTCGAGCATCTTCTCGCCCGTCACGGGGTTGACGGTGTAGACGCTTTCTATCGCCCGCAGCTCGTCCTCGTTGGGCTTTCTGGGTATGGCCTTCTTCCAGTTGAGGTAGGGCGTGACGGGATCGCCGTTCTCGTCTTCCTCAATCTTGTAGGTCTCGTCGCCTCCGTATGCCGGGTCGGCGAGCCGTTCGCGGATGATTGAGTCGCGCACATACAGCACAAACTGGCGGTATTGCGAGTTGGTTATTTCCTTCTCGTCCATCCAGAAGCCCTCCACGGAGATGTCCTTCACGGGCGTTTGCTTGCCCCAGAGGCTGTCGGACTTTTCCGTTCCCATGCGCAGGTGGCCGCGCTTTATGAGCACCATGCCGTATGGTGCAGGCTCGGAAAAGGCTCTTCCGCCCACTCCCGTCACCTCTCCACCGGAGGATGAGGTGGCCTTGCTTCCGAAGCAGCCCGAGAGAGCCAGCACGCCGGCGGCGCAGAGGGCCGCGATGCCTATTTTCTTGTCCATATAGTCTAAAGTATTCTCACACTCTTATGTTTGTTGCGCCCTTTCTTCCCGAGGTCGATGTCCATCTGGTAGCCGAGGAACAGTTCGTGGCTGCCGTTTCCGATGCTGATGGCCGACGTGTACATCTCGTAGCTGTAGCCGATGTTCACGCCGTGGAAATCGCCCCCCACCATGAGCGTGACGGAGTTGGTGGGGCTGTAGGACAGACCCGCGTACATCACTTTCTTCTCATGGGTGTAATTCACGCGCGCCGTCACGTCCACGCGATAATTGGTCCAATCGGTGCGGGCGAGCACACTGGGATGTATTGTGAAAAACGGATTTCTTAGCTTTATATTGTATCCTCCTGTCAAATAATACGTCGCGGCGATGTCGAAGCTCTGCTCATCGCCGATGTCGACGGTGGGCGACGTGACGTGCGTGACAGAGAATCCCGCCCACCATCGCCGGTGCATGTAGTACAGTCCCGCGCCGAGGTCGAATCCCGTGCCAGTGGCATCGCTCGTGGGAAAAGCCGGATCGCTTTCCGTCTCGGTGTCCACGGAGCTGCCGTCGAAGCTCTCGGAGAGCAGCCCGAGGTTCACGCCCGCGCTTATCGTGCCTCCCAAGAGGCGCAGTTTCAAGGCGTATTGCAGCGCGAACCGCTTGTGGGAGAAGAGGCCAATGGCATCGTTGATGAACTGCGCTCCCACGCCGTGGGTCACGTTGAGGAAGCGGAAAGGCATGTCCACGGCGGCATACATCGTCGACGGTGCATTCTCGAAGCCCGCCATCGACATGGCGTAAGCCCCGACCATGTTGAGCTTCTGTTCCTTTCCCACGGCTGCGGGGTTGTACGACGGCTCCATCGCCCAGTAATGGGCGAAGTTGGGGTCGTACTGTGCGCGGGACACGCCCACGCACAGGCAAGCCATTGCGGCAAATGCGATGATGCGCTTCAACACATTAACCATAACGCTGGCGCACCGATTTTATTGCTTGCGCATGTCGTTTCTCTGCAAGCATTCTTCAAGGACGACGCGAAAAGAGGGGCTGTCTTGCCCGTTTCCGTCCCTATTCCGCCAAAGAAAGTTGCCGTTGAGGGGCTGTTGGCACGGAAAATGCGTACCTTTGCGGATGGTCTGACGTTGACATTAAACATCACTTTTCCTTATGAGAATATGCGTTTTCTGCGCAGCGAGCGAGGCTTTGCCCACCCGTTGCTATGAGGTGGCGGCCGAACTGGGCCGCTGGATTGCCCGCAACGGCCACACGCTCGTGTTCGGCGGCACTGCGATGGGCATGATGGAGGCTGTGGCGCGTGCCGCAAAGGACGGCGGAGCGTTGGTTGAGGGCATCGTGCCGCGCCGTGTCGAGGCCGGCGGCAGGCTCAGCGAATTGCTCGACATACACCTCCCGTGCGAAGACCTGACCGACCGCAAGGCTCTGATGATGGAACGCTCGGATGCCTTTGTCGCCCTGCCCGGCGGCATCGGCACGCTCGACGAACTGTTCACCGTGGCCGCCTCGGCCTCCCTCGCCTACCACTCCAAGCCGCTCGTGCTGCTCGATGTCGACGGCTTCTGGCATCCGCTCGTGGCCATGCTCGACGCACTCACCCGTAGCGGGGCAATCAGTGCGGGCAAGTGGCAACGCCTCATCAACGTGGCCGGGAGCGTTGAAGAGGCCGCGCAGCTGATTGACTGCCGGCGGTGAGCCTCCGCACGGGCGGCGGCAGAGCGGCTTTTACACATTATTCTGTCTTGCCCACGCCATCACATCGGCCGGGGGCAAGCCCTTGTTGAGCTGTCTTTTCATAAAATCCATGTACGGGGCCACGTGCCTGAAGTATCGACGGTAGCCCGCGCAAAGGTGGTTAAGCCCCGCGTTGCCGTAGGCATCGGTGTCGAAACGGTTGCGCGGGCACTCCCCGTTGCAGGCAAAGAGCCAGCGGCACTCGCGGCACTGCCGTGGCAGCGACGTGCGCTTGGCACGCCCGAAGGCCGCCTGCGCCTCGCCATACATCATTTCCGCGATTGTCTCGTGGCGTATGTTGCCGAGGCGGTGGGCGGGAAACACGAAGTGATCGCAGCTGTACAGCGTGCCGTCGGCCTCCATTGCGGCGGCCTGTCCGCACTCCGCTGCGAGCGAGCACACGCCCGGCGGCTCTCCCGCCCATTGCGCAAGGGTGGCATCGAAAAGCTGCACGAACACCACGCCGACATCGGAACGCAACCACTCGTCGAACACGCCGCAGGCAAACGCTCCCCACTCTTCCGCCCCGACCGACCACGGCGCAATCCGTCCGCCAGCCTCGTCGCCCGCCAGCAGGCGGCCGTCGGGAGTGTCGGCGATGCGCTCCACCACGGGCGTGAATTGCAGGAAGCGGCAACCAATGGAGCGGAAGAAGCGGTAGAACTCCCGAGGATGGGCTGCGTTGACGCTGTTGACCGTAGCCAAGGCGTTCCATTCCACGCCGTGGCGCGTGAACAGTTCCACGCCACGCATCACCCTCTGGAACGAGCCGC
Source organism: uncultured Prevotella sp. (assembly GCA_964623445.1). Lineage (GTDB taxonomy): Bacteria > Bacteroidota > Bacteroidia > Bacteroidales > Bacteroidaceae > Prevotella. The sequence goes on from CAZURD010000022.1 coordinate 8,179, forward strand.
CGCGCATGGCATCGTGCAGCGGCTGCGGCCCGTCGATGCTGATTCCCACGAGAAAGCCCTCATCGCGCAGGAAACTGCACCACTCATCGGTGAGCAACGTGCCGTTGGTTTGCAGGCAGTTGTCCACGTGGCGGCCTCGCGCATAGCGGCGTTGCAGCCGCAGGGCGCGGCGATAAAAACTGATTGGGCGCAGGAGCGGCTCTCCGCCGTGCCACGTGAAAAGCACATCGGGCGTGGTCTGCGCCTCAAAATACTGCTTGATGAACAGTTCAAGCGTGTCGTCGTCCATCGGCGTTGGCCTGCCGTTGGCGTACAAGTTGGCCTTTTCCGTATAGTAACAGTACTGGCAACGCAGGTTGCAAGCAGGGCCTGCCGGCTTTGCCATCACGTACACGGGGCGTGAAAAGGGGAATGTGGCGGTCATGGCCGGAACGTCAGGTATGGTTCGAGCCGCTGCCGTTGCTCCTCGGTCAGCCCTGCGGCAAGTGCCACGTCGTTGAGACTCCTTAGCGACCCGTGCTGGCGGCGGTAGTCCACGATGGCCTTTGCCAGTCTGAAGCCTACGTAGGGGTGGCGGCGCAGTTCGCTGAGCGAAAGGCGATTGACATCCAAGGTGCGCGTGGCTGCACTGTCGATGGCGAAATATTCGAGAGCCTCTTCGGGGAAACCGTCAATCTCCGCAAGCTGCTCCACGCTGACATAGCCGCCGAGCCGTTGCCCGTAGCGCACAATCTGACCTGCGTAATATGGCCCGATGCCCGGCACACGCATCAGCACGGCGGTGTCGGCCGTGTTGGGACACACGTGCTCACCGGCCGAAATCTTGCGGCTGCGGCGCGAACTGTCGGCGCGAGCCTGCTCCTCTGCCACGAGCACGGAGGCCGGACGATACTCCCGTCCGATGGTGATGAACGGCGCAAGCCGCTCATATTCGCCAACGCTGATGCCGTAGATGCGCGCAAGGTCGAGGGGTTTGGAGAACGTTCCGCCCCGGGCGCGGTAGCGGCAGACGTTGCGTGCCGCCTGCGGGCTAAGCCCCAGCTCCACGAGGGTGGCACTGTCGGCTGTGTTGGGGTCGAAGGCAAAGAGCCTTACTGCCCGCCTTGGAGCGTCGGCCACGGGCGGCGTGCTCGCCGTTGCGTCCCTGACGGTGCTGTCGGAGACGGCGGCAGGCTGCTTTTCGCCGACGGCGGCGGGAGCTGCGGGAGCGTCATCGCGCCCTCTGCCGAGCCACGCCACGACAGCCATCGTGGCCGCCATCACCAAGGCCAGGACGGCCACCGCAATGCGGTCGGAACGGTTGTAGGAACGGTTGCGGCTCTTTCGCATCGGCGCGTGGCGGGCATCAGATCCAACCGAACTGGTGGAGGAATATCAATAGGATGCACACGGGGCACACGAAGCGCACGAGAAAGAGGAACGCCGGCAGCAGGCGGCCGCCCACCGTGCCGTGGTTGGTGAACTCGTCGCTCACGATGCGGCGAGGTACATACCAGCCCACGAGCAGGCACGTGAGGAATCCGCCGAGCGGGAGGAGCACTTGTCCCGTGAAGAAGTCGAAGAAATCGAAAAGCGGCTTGCCGAAAAGTTGCAGCCCGTCCCACTGCCCCAGCGACAGCGACGAGAGGGCGGCGAGCACGAGGCAAAGCCCCGTGACGATGGACGCGGCGCGGCGGCGCGTGGTGTGCAGCTCCTCCTCGAAGAACGCCGTGCCCACTTCGTGGAGCGAGATGAGCGACGTCAGGGCGGCCAGCGACAGCAGGGCGTAGAACAGCAGGGCCACGACCGCGCCCACGATGGGCATCGCCCCGAATGCCTGGCTGAACACGTTGGGCAGCGTCACGAACACGAGCGAAGGGCCGCTGTCAGGCTTTATGCCCACGGAGAATGCCGCAGGGAATATCATCAGACCTGCCAGCACGGCCACCATCGTATCAATCAGACATATCTGCAATGACGAACGGCCAAGCCGTGTCTCGCGGCTGAAGTAGGAAGCGTAGGTACACATGCAGCCCATGCCTATGCTCAGCGAGTAGAACGCCTGCCCGAGCGCACCAAGCACCACGTTGCCGTCCACCTTGCTGAAGTCGGGCTTGAAGAGGAACGACACGCCCGCCCCCGCATTGGGGAGCATACACGAGGCCACCACTATCACCAGCAGCAGCACGAATAGCATTGGCATGAACAGCTTCGACGCACGCTCGATGCCGCCCCTGATGCCCCTCACCACCACAAGGTGTGTGCCGATGAGGAAGAGGGCAGCCCAGCCGATGGGCTTCAGCGGGTGTTGCTCGAAAGCGGTGAAATAGCTGCTGACCTCATCGGGGCCTGCCGAGGAGAGATGCCCGGCTGCGGATGCCACGATGTATTGCAGGCACCAGCCCGAGACCACGGCGTAATAGCCCGTGATGAGCATACCCGTGGCCACGCCGATGTAGCCCGCGAAGGCCAGCGGGGTGCGCCCGCCGAGGCGACGGTAGGCACGCGCGGTGTTCGACTGGGAGTTGCGTCCCACAATGAACTCGCTCACCATGCAGGGCAGTCCAAGTGCCACCACGCAACATACATATATTATAATAAACGCAGCGCCGCCGTTCTCGCCCGCCATGTATGGGAATCTCCACACGTTGCCCAAGCCCACCGCCGAACCGGCCGTGGCCAGGATAATGCCCAACTTGCTGCCAAACTTGGCTCTTTCGCTCTGTGCCATGATGTCGTCCATTTGCGCCTACGCCGCCGCTACGCTGCCACGGTTTCGGGATTAAACATCTTTTTGGTTGCAAAAGTATAAAACTTTGCCTAATTTTGCATCGCAAATGAAACAGAATATGCGTTTTCCTTTCCAATTGGCAAGGCTAATCAAGGATTATCCTCTTGCCTGCCTGCTCATCGCGGCAGTGTGGTATCTGTCTTTTTTCACGCCTCCGAAGACCCAGCTCGACGACATCAGCTTCATCGACAAGTGGGTTCACGTGGCCATGTATGGCGGCACGTGCAGCGTGATGTGGGCGGAGCGTGTCTTCCGCCACAGGCGCACCGCCCTCGGCGCACGCCAGATTGTCCTCGGATGGCTTGCGCCTTTGGCCATGAGCGGGCTGATTGAGCTGCTTCAGGCCTACTGCACCAATGGCCGCCGCAGCGGCGACTGGGCCGACTTCGCGGCCAACGCGCTCGGCGTTACCCTTGCGCTTGCGATAGGATGGGCTTTCGCTCGTCTTCGTCCCACGCGCTGAACGGGCGCAGCGAGAGCGAGGAGTTGTAGAAACGGCGGTCGCCCGTGACCTCGCGGCCAAGGAACGGCGGCCTGTCGAAAGCCTCGTCGGGGGAGGACAGCTCCACTTCGGCGACCACGAGTCCTGCGTTGTCGCCATAGAACTCGTCCACCTCGAACGTGTGCCCGCCATAGTCCACGAGCCACCGGCTCTTGTCCACCAGTCCCTCTTGGCACAGGCGGAGCATCTGCGCGGCATCATCAAGGCTCACCTCCGTCTCGTATTCGTAGCGGCTGATGCCGCCGTCGGCCGACGGTCCCTTGATGGTGAGGAAGCCTTGCGTGCCCCGCACCCTCACCCTCACCGTGCGCCCCCTGTCGCGGCAGATGTATCCCTGACAGATGCGGCTGCGCCCGCGCGCCATAGCCTTATAGCCATCGCCCGTCACAAGGAACTTGCGCTCTATCTCGATGTTGCCCATCGTGCTTTCCGCCCTTAGCTGACAAGCCACACGGAGAATGCCGCGTAGAGCACGGCCAGTGCCACGAGGGCGATGAATATGCCGTTTACCACCTTGCGGGCTTTCTTCTCTTGCTTCGCCTCGTATGCTTCGCGGCGTGCTTTTGCCTTTTCGTTCATGTCGCTTTTAGTGTTTAGTCGTTTCGTTGGGGTATGCCGGGATGTCATCGGCTGCACGCTGACACGCCTCGGCCTTTCCCCTTACCTTATTATATATAGTGCTTGCGGAGATGTCGTCGGGTGCGCTTCCGCGCCCCGCGCTATTCCTCCTCGTTCACGGGGAACTCCATTAGGTAGGCTTTGATGAACCCGTCTATCTTGCCGTCCATCACCCCGTCCACGTCCGATGTCTGGTAGTTCGTGCGGTGGTCTTTCACCCGCCGGTCGTCGAACACGTAGCTCCGGATTTGGCTTCCCCACTCAATCTTCTTCTTTCCCGCCTCAATCTTGGCCTGTGCCTCCAGGCGTTTCTTCATCGCGCGGTCGTAGAGTTGCGATTTCAGCAGACGCATGGCGTTGTTGCGGTTTTCGAGCTGTTTCCTGCTCTCGGTGTTCTCGATGAGTATTTCCTCCTCCTCGCCGGTGTCTGGGTCGACGTACTGGTAGCGCAGGCGCACGCCCGTCTCCACCTTGTTGACGTTCTGCCCGCCTGCGCCTCCGCTGCGGAAGAGATCCCAGCTGACGCGCGCCGGGTCGACGTAGACCTCAATCGTGTCGTCCACCAGCGGCGAGACGAACACACTGGCGAAGCTCGTCATGCGCTTGCCTTGGGCGTTGAAGGGCGAGACGCGCACGAGGCGGTGTACGCCGTTCTCGCTTTTGAGGTAGCCGTAGGCATACTCTCCGCCCTCAATCTGCATCGTGACGCTCTTTATTCCGGCTTCGTCGCCGTCTTGTATGTTGCTTATCGTCACCTTGTATCCGTGCGCCTCGGCCCACCGCATATACATGCGCATGAGCATCTGCGCCCAGTCCTGGCTCTCCGTGCCGCCCGCGCCGCTGTTTATCTTCAGCACGCAGTCCATCGGGTCTTCCTTCTGGCGGAGCATATTTTTCAGCTCCAGTGCCTCTATCGCCTTGATGGCGAGGGCGTAGTCGGTGTCCACTTCCTCCTCGCTGACTACTTCATCCTTGTAGAAATCGAATGCGAGTTGCAGCTCTTCGGCGCGACTGCTCACCTCATCGTAGCCGTCGACCCACCGCTTTATGTCCTTTACTTTCTTCATTTGCTCCTCGGCTCGCTTCGGGTCGTCCCAGAAGTCGGGTGCCTGCGTGCGAAGTTCCTCCTCCCTTAGCTCCACTCTTTTCTGTTCGATGTTGAGGTAGCGGTGCAGGGCGTTGGCTCTTTCGGTCACGTCTTTGAGCTGTTCGGCTGTTATCATTGATTCGTTGTGGTTGTTGTTTTCCTGTTTTCGTGCTGGCGGATAGTGCGGCCTGTGCGTGCCGCCTTGCGTCATGTCGCTTCCTCGTACATTCGCTCTATCTCCTCGCTGTAGTTGCTGTCGATGACCCGCCGCTTTAGCTTCAGCGTGTTGGTCAACTCGCCGTTGGCCATGCTGAAGTGGTGGGGCAGGAGCGTTATGCGCTTCACCTGTTCGTAGTGCGCGAGCTGCTGCTGAAGCGTCTGCACCCGCTCCATCATCATTTCCCTCACCTGCTCGTTGCGGCAGAGGTCTTCGCGGCTGTCGTACTTTATCCCGTGGTCGCGGGCATACTCCTCCAGCAGGCGGTATTCGGGTATGATGAGTGCCGAGACGAACTTGCGGCGGTCGGCGATGACGGCTATCTGGTCGATGAACTTGTCGACGATGAGCGTCGACTCGACCATCTGCGGCGCGACATACTTGCCGTTGGAGGTCTTGAAGAGGTCTTTGATGCGGTCTTTGAGGAACAGTTCGCCGTCCTTGATGTAGCCCGAGTCGCCCGTGCGGAAATAGCCGTCGTCGGTGAATGCCTGCTGCGTGAGGTCAGGGCGGTTGTAGTAGCCCTTCGTGATGGTGGGGCCTTTGAGCAGCACCTCGCCCTCCTCGCTGATCTTCACGTCAAGCCCGGGGATGATGCGCCCCACCGAGCCGATGGTGAACGGCTCTCCGAGGCGGTCGCAGGAGACTGTGGCGAGGCTCTCCGTAAGCCCGTAGCCCACAATCATGTTTAGCCCGATGGAGTGGGCAAATTCCTCAACGGCTTTCGACACGGTGGCTCCGGCGGTGGGAAAGATGTGCGGCCGTTCGAGGCCAAGCTCATGGCGCACGAGGCTGAACACCGTCCTGTTCACCAGTTCATACTCCATCCGCAGCGATGCCGGCGGCTTCAGCCCACGGGAGAGGTAGTCGATGTTGTGGCGGCGACCCACGGCTATGGCGTTCCTGAAGAGCTTGCGCTTCACGGGGTTGGCCTTGTCTATCTGTTCATGCACAGCGGCGTAGACCTTTTCCCAGAAGCGCGGCACGGAAGTCATGCTCGTGGGATGGGTCTGACGCATCGACTCCTGCACGTCGCGCGGGTCGTGGTTGACTATCAGCGTCGCCCCCACCGAGATGCAGAGTAGCGTCCAGGCTTTCTCAAAGATGTGTGCGTAGGGCAGGAAGTTGAGCACACGGTCGCTTTCGTCCACAGGCACGCACTGCTGGTTGATGCCGAGTGCGGCGTAGTATTGCCCGTGGCTGAGCATCACTCCCTTGCTGTCGCCCGTGGTGCCGCTGGTGTAGAGTATGTTCGCGAGGTCGTCCATCGTGGCTGAGGCGCGTATGCTTTCGAGCTTGGCCTGCCGTGGCAGTCCCTCGCCGAGCTTGATGAAGTCGCTGAAGTGGAGCGCGTAGGGGTCGTGGTTGCTGATGCGCACCGACGGGTCGAACACGATTATGCGCTCAAGCGTGGGGCAGAACGGGAACACGCGGTGAGCCTTGTCGTACTGCTCTTGCTCGCCCACGAAGAGCAGGCGTATGCGCGCGTCGTTGACGATGAACTGCACCTGCTGCTCGCTGCTCGTGGCATAGAGCGGCACGGAGACGGCTCTCACGCCCCACGCCCCAAAGTCGCAATACAGGTACTCCACGCAGTTCTGCGCGAATACGCCCACGTTTTCCTGCACGCCGACACCCTCTGCGAGGAGCGCATCGGAGACGAGGTTCACCATGCGCGAGAAGTCGGCCCATGAACGCGACTGCCATTCCGTGCCGCCAAAGTCGCGGTAGATCAGTGCTTCACGCTCACCATATTGGCGCGCTTGGTCGTGTACGAGTACGGACAAGTGGCTTTTGGTTTTCATATCTCGGTTGTTTGGTTTCGCTCGTCTCTGGGACGGGATGGCGCGGGCAGCAAGGCCACGTCACATTCCGTTATTGCAAAAATAACACAAATGTTGTAAAGAACCAAGGATTTTTGCGAGAAAGTGGAATGGCCTCGCGCACGGCGGCCAGGAATGGCAAAAATATCCGCAACC
>CAZURD010000022.1:15451-26289 GCA_964623445.1 uncultured Prevotella sp.
ATAAGACACAGACCGGAAAGCGACGGGAATGCGGCCATTTTTAGTTGCATATCTGCAAGCATGGGCGAAGTGCGGACATCCAGCAGCCGAACGCAAGCGGCGAGGCGGGACGCGACGGCACGTCTCACCTGTTCACCGTCACCGAATCGAGCGTTGAACCGCTGAGATGCAGCGTGACATCGAAGTGCGCACTGGTGCTGTCCACCCTGTTGCGCCCGTATTGCGTGGCCAAGTATGCAGCGGTGAGCGTGGTGGAGCTGCTCTTTTCGTCGTCGTGGCCAAGCGCACCCGAATACCCATTGGCGTGTATCTGCCCGTAGAACAGCACCGAACCGTCGCTGTAGACGCGGTAAGTTGGCGACGCAAGATCCACGTCAAAGTCGTATTCGCTCTTGTTCATGGTCGCGTTGTCCTTTGCAGAATACTGCGCCGTGAGCGCACAGTTGATTTGCGCGGCACGGGCGAAGTTCACGGTGCGCGTCCACGAGCTGCTCGTCACGGTGTCCCTGCACTTGTTGCCAAGGGAGTCGAGGTATTCCACGATGAGGTCGGCGACATCCAGCACATTCTCGTCGGCCAAGTCCACGGAGTAATCCAAGCGGTAGTGGGAAGTGGATTTGTATGAATAGTCATTCCCGCTGCCCGTCAGTTCGTCGTCGCCACAGGAGGCAAGGGTCGCCACAACCACAGCCGCAAGGGCGAGGAGGGCGTTGCGCAGTATTTTGGTTTCCATATCAGATGAGTTTGCTTTGTTCGTGACGTGTGTCCGTTTTCACGTGCAAAGTTATGCCCAATGGCTACTTTCGCAAAGGCGCGAGGACTTTTTTAGCCGCCACTTTATGTTTTTTAATGCTTTTAAGTGCCTAATGATTGGCCTTTTTCACACGACAAATGTCACTGAAAGCGTTTTTTGCACTATCTTTGCAAAAGGAGCAAGCCCCGCCCGCACTGCCGGCTTGGCAGGCGACCGGGCATCCTGCAACGCCACGTCCCCGCTTCGGCGTTGCGTACACACCCCTTAAATTCGTTCACAGCATGATGCCTACGACGCAACTGATGGAAGCATGGTTCGGGCAGTTCAACGAGGCCTATTTCGGCGGTGTGCTGCCAAAGCCCCTCCTAAGGGTGGTGAACACGAAGACCTCCCTTGGGCAGTTTCAGCGCAAGTCGCACCGGTGCGGACTCAGGGGGCTATGGCGCACAACCCATGTGGACACGATAAAGCTAAGCCGATACTACGACATCGACGAGCACACGCTCCAGAGCGTGATGCTGCACGAGATGATTCACTACTACATCGCCTACACCGGCATACGCGACAACGCGCCGCACGGGCGGGCATTCCGCAAGCTCATGCAGTCTCTCAACGAACGCCACGGCTGGCATGTCACCGTGTCCACGCACATGGACTTGCGCCCCGTGCCGCAAAACAGGGCGCACGTGGTGCTCGTCATGGCCTTCAGCGACGGCCGCCGCTACTACTCCGTGGTGAATCCCGGCTACGCCAAGGCCATCGAAGCCTCGCTGGCAGACATCGAGGGGCTGCAATGGCACGACTGGTATGCCACCCACGACGCGCGCTTCGACGGCTGCACCAAGACGCGCACCCTGCGGGCGAGACGCGCGGGCGAGGAGGAGTTCGCCCGCATCATGGCCTGCCTGAAAGCCACGGGGCGCAGAATGAACCCTGCGGAGCCGGGCGCGGCGCGATGAACCGGGGCACACCCGGGCCGCACACAGACGCATATCACGGAACACTTACTGACCAAACAACAATCAATATGAGAAAACTACTTCTTTCGATGGCCGTCCTCTGCACGCTGGGCGGCTACGCCCAAGAGGAGCAGGAGCAATGGGTGCTCGAAGAGCCGGCCAGCGGCACGACCGTGGTAGTGGCCGACGTGAGCTTCCTGCTTGCCTCCGACTGGACTGACACGTTCTCCATCGTCTGCAACGACGGCACGACGGTCACCGATGTAACGTCTGTCAACGTCACCCGCGCAACGCCGTCGGGCATAGATGCAGCCAAAACGGCCGCCAACGCGCCCGACGTGGCCATCACGGCGAGCGGACAACTGTCGCTCACGGGACTGAAAGCGGGCACAGCCGTTGAGATATTCGACACCGCAGGCCGCCTCATGCAACGCGCTACGGCCACGGAGGGCACGCTCAACATGAACATAAGCCGGCTCACGTCGGGCGTGTATGTGCTGCGGGCAGGCGACACCGCCGTGAAATTCTCAAAGCGTTAAACCCAAAACGAAACCATCATGGAAAGAAAAATACTCACAATGGCGGCTGCACTGGCCTGCTCAATGGCAGCCAACGCGCAGTTCGTGGCCGAGACGACGGACGGCCAACAGGTGGAGCTAAGCGGCAACGACATCTCCTTTGCGACAGGCGAGACGGACGGGGAATGGACGCTCGGCGGAATGAGCATAAGCGAAATAAGCTCCATAAGCATCAAGCCGCTGACGGAACGGCTGGACGAATACACCGCACCGACATACGCAGACTACTACCGCGAGACATCGGGATGGGAGCAAAGGGACACGTGGAACCTCGCCAACGTACACGACCCGACAGTGGTCAAGGCCGAAGACGGATATTATTATATGTACACCACCGACGCGAGCTTCGGCAACGCGCACACCGGCCACGGCCACTTCATGTGCCGCCGCTCGCGCAACCTCGTGGACTGGGAGTTCCTCGGCGCAACGATGCAGTCGCTGCCAGACTGGGTGCAGCCCAAGCTCAACGAGATACGCGCGGAGATGGGACTGGGCGAGAGTACCGCAGACTTCACCGACGAGACGCAGTTCGGATTCTGGGCACCGTGCGTCAGGCGCGTGGAAGACGGGCTGTACCGCATGTATTACGCCATCACCTGCCCCGGAACGATAGACGGTGACGGCACGTGGAGCGAGAGAGCGTTCATCGGACTGATGGAGACGGCAACGCCGTGGGACATCGACAGCTGGGAAGACAAGGGATATGTGATCACCAACGCATCGGACAATGGACTTGACTACAACGTGTCGAACACCGATTACGCCAACTGCTACTTCAAATGGAATGCCATAGACCCGTCTTACATCATCACCGACGAGGGCGAGCACTGGCTAATCTACGGCTCGTGGCACTCCGGATTCGCCGCCGTGATGCTCGACGCGGAGACCGGAAAGCCCCTCGAAGAGCTTGGAATGCCGTGGGGCGACGACATAACGGCATACGGCATACTCGTGAACACGCGCGAAATGGGCAACCGCTGGCAGGGTTCGGAAGCGCCTGAGGTGGTCTACCGCGACGGATACTACTACCTTTTCATGGCCTACGACGAGCTAAGCGTGGCCTACAACACCCGCGTCGTGCGCTCGACGAGCATCGACGGCCCGTATTACGACATCAACGGCACTAACGTCAGCGAAATAGGAGGCGACGCTTACCCCATAGTCACGCACCCATACAAGTTCTCACAGGACTACGGCTGGGTGGGAGTGAGCCACTGCTGCGTATTCGACGACGGGCAAGGCAACTGGTTCTTCTCCTCGCAGGGACGACTGCCGGCCGACGCTTACGACGACGCTTACAGCAACGCGATAATGATGGGACAGGTGCGCCGCATCATCTGGACTGAAGACGGATGGCCGCTGGTGCTGCCCGAGCGTTACGCCGCAGTGCCGCAGGCCGCAATCAGTGAGGCCGAACTCGTGGGACAGTGGGAAGACATCACGCTGAGCTACGACTACGGGGTGCAGGATGACAGCAAGGCAATCACGCTGACGGCCAACCACACCGTGCTCGGCGCACCCTACGACGGCGAGACGTGGAGCTTCGACGAGGCTTCATCGACGCTCACCGTGGGGCAGACCAAGCTCTATCTCGTGCGCGAGGCCGACTGGGAGAACTCGCCGCGACGCGCAACCATAGTCTATGCAGGTCTCGACTCGTCAAACGCCACGCACTGGGGAAAGAAGTCGCCGAGCCAGATGACACACGGGGCGGAGGACAACAGCGCAGGATGGTGGGAGGCATTCACGCCATACGTCACGTCGACATCCGGCGAAGCGACGTTCCATTACAGCTTCGTCAACTACAGCGACTGTGCCTACAACTGGGACAACTGGCTGCTCGTGGTGACAAACGGACTTGAACGCAGCGAGAGCGGGTACACGGAGTACCTCGTGTTGCGCGCCGACAACTATGGATGGGGCACGTACTACGACTCCAACGGACTTTCCTGCGACTACAACTGGGACACGTTCCTCACCGACATGGACGGGGCTTCGGTAGACCTCACTGTCTCAATCAGCGACGGGAATCTTGACATAAAGGCCGTGACGACCACCGAAAGCGGCACGGTTTACAACTATTCATACTCCACGACAGGCCTGCCGTCGGGCAGCAAGGGCACGTTCCTCACGATGGAGAAAGCCCACCTCGTGCTCGACACGGACAACTGCGGCATCGTGGAGTAGGCTCGCGACAACCGCATAGGGCAAGAGAAAACCGGTCATGGGCACTAAGGACGTGTCCCATGACCGGTTTCGCATGTCAGCAGGCCGTGCCGTCAGGGCTGCCGCAGCACGGGCCAGCCGTCGTCAGTCCAATCGATTGTGCGCTGGATGAGTATGGCCTCGCCGTTGCGCCCGACGCTGTAGCCGTGGCAGATGAATATGTCTTCGCCGTTGAAACTGTAGGCGGCGCTGTGGCCTGCGGCCTCAAACTCACGCTTGTCGCCCTCTATCACCAGCGTGCCGCCGCCCTCGCTCATGTCCTTTCCGTCGCGGTCGGTGTATGGGCCGGCCACGCTTCGGCTGCGCCCCACGGCCACCTTGTACGTGCTTTCCATGCCACGGCAGCAGTAATCCCACGAGACAAAGAGGTAGTAGAAGTCTCCCCGGCGGAAGATGAACGGGGCTTCAATAGGTCCTCCCTTGCCGTCGTCGCGCCGTCGGGCAATGGTGAGGAGGCGGCGCGGCTCTGCCACGTGCATCGTGGTGTCGAGGCGGGTCAGCTGTATGCCGCCCCAGAACGAGCCGAAGGCCATCCACGGCTGTCCATCGTCATCGATCACGAGGCACGGGTCGATGGCGTTCCAGTTGTCGCGCCCCTCCCTTGAGCACACCAGCGGCCCCTCGTCGCGCCATTCCGCGCCCGGGGCGAGGGTGTCTGCGGAGGCGAGCGCGATGGCCGAAGTGTTCTTGCCAAAGGTGGAACAGCTGTAAGCCAGCCACCAACGACCGCGATAGCGCACCACGTCGGGTGCCCAAAGATGGTTGCGCAGGTCGGGCACGGAGTCGCGCGCCCACTGCGGCACGCGGGCGATGACAGGCTCGCTGTGTACTGTCCACGTGCGGCGGTCGGTCGATGTGGCGTGTTGCAGGCCGTGGCCAGTGCTGAACAGATGGTAGACACCGCCCTCATAGGCCATCACGGGGTCGTGTACGGCAATGGTGTCTGTGGTGAACGTGTGCCGCATGTGCCCCCGCTGTGCGAGCGACGGGAGCGCGGCGGCGATGGCCGTGGCCATCAACAGAGCCTTGGGCGATGGTCTCCTGAAGGTGGGAAGGTGCTTCATGTGTGTCGTATCAGTTGGGAAATTGGCCGACAAGCGGCCATTACGCGCTCAGTAGAACAGCAGCAATCCGGCCACCGCGCTGCACAGAATCATGTGGATGGGGTTGATGCGCAGGAGCTTTGTGCCGACGAACGTTGCCACAAAGAGCGCGATGCTGATCCAGAAACGCCACGGGTCGGCGGCGGGGGTGGAGAAGTTGTCGGGTGTCATAAGCAGCAACGCGGCGGCGGCGATGAGGCCGACGACGGCAGGGCGCAGTCCGCCGAGCACCCAACGCACGCCGGGGGCTTTGGTGTAGCGCATGAACATCTTGCTGATGAGTATCATCAGAACCACCGACGGCAGCATCAATGCGCCCGTAGCCACGAGGCTTCCCACGATGGAGAGTGCCCCGCCATACCCAGCGTTATGCACAGCTTGGTATCCGCAATAGGTCGCGCTGTTGATGCCGATAGGCCCTGGGGTCATCTGGCTTATGGCAACGATGTCCGTGAACTCGCTCGTTGTCATCCAATGCCAGTGGTGTACCACCTCGGTCTGTATCAACGACAGCATACCATAGCCTCCGCCAAACCCGAACAGGCCGATGAAGAAGAACGTGGTGAAGAGATGCAGGAATATCATTTGGCTTCCTCCTTTCCTTTGTGGACGTGCGGTTCAGGCATTGCCGTCGTCATGCCGGCGGCTCCTGGAGTACCTGCCGTAGGCGTACCCGCCGATGCCTGCGGCGACAATCACCAGTATCGGCGACACGCCGAAAGCCCAGATGGCCAGCGCGCAGACCACGGGAATCCAGCAATTGGCCTTGTTTATGTGGGCACTGCGGGCCAAGTCGAACGTGGGGGCGGCGATAAGGGCCACCACGGCGGGGCGGATGCCACAGAAAATGGCCTCCACGGCGCGGTTGTCCTTGAACTCGCGGAAGAACATGGCTATGAGAAGGATGATGAGGAACGATGGCAAGGCCGTGGCAACCGACGTGCAGAACGCCCCACGGTTGCCCCGGAGTTTATAGCCTATGAACGTGCTGATGTTGATGGCGAACACTCCCGGGCAGCTCTGCGACACGGCTATGAGGTCTACCAGCTCCTCGTGGGTGGCCCAGCGGTGGCGTTCCACCACCTCACGCTCTATCAGCGGTATCATGGCATAGCCCCCGCCGAGAGTGAACAGACCTATCTTGAAGAACGTCAGGAAGCTCTCCCTATAGATGCTTGGCATGGCTTGTGGGTGAAATGGAGTTGTCGGGAAGCCTCATTGGCTTCCCGACTGCGCTCCACGTATCGTCATTTGGCTTTCTCAATCCACTTGCGTGCGTTGACGAAAGCCTCAATCCAAGGTGTCACTTCGTCGCGCGACCTGCGGTTGAGCGGGTAGAATGCGTTCTGCCACGGGAAGATGGCGCGCTCCAAGTGGGGCATCATCGCGAGGTGGCGACCGTCCTTGGAGGCTATGCCCGCCACGGCGTAGTCGGAGCCGTTGGGGTTGCCGGGATACTCGTCGTAGGTATATTTCAGTACCACGTTGTAGTGGTCTTCAGCGTATGGCAGCGAGAACTTGCCCTCACCGTGGGCGACCCAGATGCCAAGGCGTGCGCCGCTGAGCGAACCGAACATCACGCTCGTGTTCTGCGGGACAGTCACGCCAACGAAAGCCGACTCAAACTTGCGTGAATCGTTGTGCAGCATACGTCCCCGTTGCTCATCCTCGGGAGTGATAAGGCCAAGCTCCATCATCAGCTGGCAGCCGTTGCACACGCCGAGCGACAATGTGTCGGGGCGTGCGTAGAAGCGGTCGAGAGCCTGCTTTGCCTTCGGGTTGTAGAGGAAAGCTCCCGCCCAGCCCTTGGCCGAGCCGAGCACGTCGCTATTGGAGAAGCCGCCGCAGAACACTATCATGTTGATGTCGTCGAGCGTTTCGCGCCCACTCACGAGGTCGGTCATGGTCACGTCCTTCACGTCGAAGCCCGCAAGATAGAGCGAGTAGGCCATCTCGCGCTCGCCGTTAGTGCCTTTTTCGCGGATGATGGCGGCGCGGATGCCCGTCGGTGTGCGCCTTTCGGGGGATATGCCGTAGGTGGACATGAGTCCCGTGAAGCCCCTGTTGAAGCTCAGGCGCAGCGGCTGCCGGGAGTAGTTGTCGCGCCGCAGCTCCGCACGCCCGTTCATGCTCTGGTCGCGGTCGAGCATGTAGGAGGTGTGATACCATGCCTCGCGTGCCTTGTCAATGTCTATCTCGTGCTCAAATTCGTTGCACTTCACGGTGAGTATCCGGTTGCCCGGCACGGGATAGCCTATCTTGGCGAAGCCCACGCCGCAGGATTCGAGATAGTTGCGCAGCTCAAACTTGTGCTCGTCGGACACCTCGATGACCACCCCGGGATTCTCCGCAAAGAGGGCTTTCACCACGTCGCCGTCGCCGCAGAGGTCGTGGAGGTTGAGGCTCACGCCGCCCGTGGTGTTGGCGAAGCACATTTCAAGGAGCGTGGTGACGAGGCCGCCGGCCGATATGTCGTGGCCGGCCATCACCCATCCGCGCCTCACAAGCTCCTGCACGGCATCGAAAGCGGAGCAGAAGTATTCAGCGTCGGTCACCGTGGGCACGTCGTCGCCCACTGCGCCGAGGCTCTGGGCGAGTGCGCTGCCGCCCAGTTTCTGGCTGTCGAACGAGAAGTCTATGTGGTAGAGCGAAGCCCGCTTGTCGTTCACCATCACCGGCGACACGATGGCGCGCACGTCGTCCACCTCGCCGCCCGCGCTCACAATCACCGTTCCCGGGGCTATCACGCGCCGCCCGTCGGGATATTGCTGCGTCATAGAGAGCGAGTCCTTGCCCGTCGGCACGTTCACGCCGATTTCGCAACAGAAGTCGGACAGGGCTTCCACGGCGCGGTAGAGGCGTGCGTCCTCGCCCTGTTGCGAGCGGCAAGGCCACATCCAGTTGGCCGAGAGGCTAAGCCCCTTGCGGCCGTATGCGAGCGGGGCGAGCACGATGTTGGTCAGTGCCTCGGCCACGGAGAGCACGCTTCCGGCTTCAGGCGAGGCCAGTCCGGCTTGCGGGGCATGGCCTATCGAGGTGGCGATGCCGCGCCGGCCACGGTAGTCGAGGGCTGCCACGCCGCAGTCGCTGAGCGGCAGTTGCAGCTCGCCCTGGCACTGCTGGCGGGCTATCTTGCCCGTAACAGAGCGGTCTACCTTGTTGGTCAGCCAGTCCTTGCACGCCACAGCCTCAAGCCGCAGCACCTTGTCGAGGTAGGTATCGATGGCGCGGTGCATCTCCTCCGCACCCACGGCGGCCAGTCCGCCGTCGCACCCGACATACAGTGCGGGGGCGTAGTGGCGTTCAACGGTAGTGTCGGTCATCACCGTCTTGGGCGAATGGCCGAACATCTGGGCCACATCGAGGTCGAAAGGCTTTGAACCGTCGGCGTCAACGAAGGCGAAATGAGCATCGCCTGTGGTCTCGCCCACCACGTACATCGGGGCGCGCTCACGCTCGGCGATGCGGCGCACGCGGTCGATGTGCTCCTCGTCGATGAGCAGTCCCATGCGTTCCTGGCTCTCGTTGGCTATTATCTCCTTTGCGCTAAGCGTCTTGTCGCCGATTGGCAGTTGCGTCATGTCGATGCGTCCGCCGCACTCCTCAACGAGTTCCGACAGGCAGTTGAGGTGCCCGGCGGAGCCGTGGTCGTGGATGCTGACCACGGGATTGTCGTCGCCCTCGCACAATGCCCTCACGAGGTTGTATGCCCTTTTCTGCATTTCGGGGTTGGCGCGCTGCACGGCGTTCAGCTCTATGCCGCTCGAATAGCGTCCGGTGTCCACCGACGAGACCGAGCCGCCGCCGAGACCGATGCGGTAGTTGTCGCCGCCGACCACCACTACCTTGTTGCCCGTGCGCGGTTCGCGCTTCAGGCAGTCGCGCTTCGTGCCGTAGCCCACGCCGCCCGCGAGCATGATCACCTTGTCGTAGGCGTAGGATGCGTTGCTATCGGCGTACTCAAAGGTGAGCACGCTGCCGCAGATGAGCGGCTGGCCGAACTTGTTTCCGAAGTCGCTTGCGCCATTGGATGCCTTTATCAGAATCTGCTCCGGTGTCTGGTAGAGCCACTTGCGCGGCTCCATCGCGCCCTCGCCGGTGCCTGCCGCGCCCTCTTCAAGGCGCGGGTAGGCCGTCATGTAGACCGCCGTGCCGGCAATGGGCCACGAGCCTACGCCTCCGCCCATGCGGTCGCGGATTTCGCCTCCCGTGCCCGTGGCGGCTCCGTTGAACGGCTCCACGGTGGTGGGGAAGTTGTGCGTCTCTGCCTTCAGCGATATTACGCTCTCTATGTCGCGCACGGTGAAGTAGTCGCTCGTGGTCTGGTCGGCGGGTGCGAACTGCTCCACGACAGGCCCTTGGGCAAAGGCCACGTTGTCCTTGTAGGCCGAGAGGATGCGCCCGGGGTTCTCGCGCGTGGTGCGCTTGATGAGGTTGAAGAGGCTCGACGGCTTTTCCTCGCCATCGATTATGAACGTTCCGCCGAATATCTTGTGGCGGCAGTGCTCCGAGTTTATCTGCGCGAAGCCGAACACCTCCGAGTCGGTCAGCGGGCGGCCGTTCTCCGCCTCCACCTTGTGCAGGTAGTCTATCTCCTCAGGCGAGAGGGCGAGGCCCTCCCGTTCGTTGTATTCTTCGAGGTTGTCGATGTGCCTCACGGGTTCAGGCTTGCGGTCGGTGCTGAACACGTCTTGCCCCAAGCCGTCGTAAAGACGCTGGAGCATGGGGTCGTGGCTTGCGTCTGCCGATGCCACGGGGAAGAACTCCTCTATGCGCACGATGCCGGTCAGCCCCATGTTCTGGGTTATCTCCACGGCGTTGGTGCTCCACGGTGTCACCATCTCGCGGCGCGGGCCCACGAAATGCCCGTCCAGACTGTCTGTGCCTGCCTCGGTTGCGCCGCCGTAAAGCCAGCTAAGCCGGGAGATTTCTTCGCTTGTCAGCTCGTGGTCGGCCTCTGTGGCAATCACGCTCCCTTGCGGGGTCTTGAAGAATGTTATCATGCCTATGTCGTCAGGGTTTATGTTTCATTGTCGCCGATGCGTGGCGTGCGCACCGCCATGATGTGTGTGTGCGGCCACGCCACGGCATTACCTGCCCGCAAAGTTAATGCAAAAAACCGACATACGGCCGGTTGTCGCGCCGTATTTTATCGAAGTCTGCCTTGTTTGCGCAGTTTGCATTGGCGCACTTAGAAAGTGTTTTTAACCCAAATCGG
>CAZURD010000023.1:0-20603 GCA_964623445.1 uncultured Prevotella sp.
CTTCTATACTCATAAACCACAACTCACAATTCTTTAATCGCCTCGCACGGAAGTGTCAGGATTTTTATATACCTTTGCATTTAGGACAAGCCTCGCCCGCACGACTGGCAACATGACCGGCACGCAACCGACGGCATTATCCTACAGAAACATATACAGACCTAATCAACAACGGATGCGGCAACGCATCGCCAAACAATCTACTCAATAACAAAACTCAAAAAACGTATGATCAAGAAGGCAATCATGTCGTTCCTGTCCGTGGCTCCCATGTTGGCAGCCGCACAAACGTTTGACTTTGACATGACAAAGGAGCAGCCCGCCTACACCGATTCGCTCGGCTACGGCTATGACATCCTCGCCAAGCCAAGCGCAAAGAGCACAGAGCCGTTCTACTTCTCTGTGAAAGTGCCAGACGGCAACTACACTGTGCGCGTGGAACTTGGCTCGAAGAAGAAAGCAGCCAACACCACCGTCCGTGCCGAGGGACGCAGGCTGATGGTGGAAAACGTCTCCACAAAGAAAGGGCAAACGTCTGCCCACGAGTTCATCGTAAATAAGCGGTCGCCAGAAATAAGCGGTGGCGAGCGCGTGAGAATCAAGGAACGCGAAAAAGGATACCTCAGCTGGGACGACAAACTCACACTGGAATTCAACGGGGACGCGCCTGCCGTGAAATCCATACACATTGAGCGCAACGACAGTTGCCCCACCATCTACCTATGTGGCAACTCCACCGTGGTAGACCAGAACAATGAACCGTGGGCCAGCTGGGGGCAGATGATTACAAGGTGGTTTGACAACCGCATCGCCGTTTCCAACCATGCCGAGAGCGGACTGACCGCCGGCACGTTCCTCGCACAAAAACGTCTCGACAAAATCATGGAGACACTGAAGGAGGGCGACTACGTGATTTGTGAATTCGGACACAACGACGAGAAAGAAAAGATGCCCGGCAGCGGCGCATGGTATCACTACACGTACAACCTCAAGAGGTTTGTCGATATGGTGCGCTCAAAGCACGCCACCATAATATTCTGCACCCCGACACAACGCCGTTTCTTCGACAGGGACAAGAAGACGCTCGTTGACACCCACGGCGACTTCCCCGCTGCCATGAGGGCAATGGCCACGCGCGAGGGTGTGCCCCTCATCGACCTCAACGAAATGACGCGCAAGTTCTTCGAAACTCTCGGATATGAGGACAGCAAGCGCGCACTCGTACACTATCCAGCAAACTCCTTCCCCGGACAAGACACGGAACTGGCCGACAACACGCACTTCAACCCCTACGGCGCATACGAGGTTGCGAAGATGGTCGTGATGGGAATGAAGAAACTCAACCTGCCAATTCTGAAATATCTACGTCCCGACTTCAAGGACTTCGACCCACAAAATCCCGATGACTGGCAGACGTTCAAGTGGGCACCGGCGAAAAACGCCGACCTCGTGAAGCCAGACGGAAACTGACCTAAACGAACAACAAATAACGACACAGACAACAATGGACAACAGACTAATAGCCGCTGCCGCTGCACTGATGCTCACGGGCAGCCTCTACGCACAGTCGTGGCCAGACGCACGCCCCGAAGCCAAGGCCGGATCACGATGGTGGTGGATGGGTTCAGCCGTCAACGAACAAGACCTGCGATGGAACATGCAGGAGTATGCCAAAACTGGATTGGGCGCACTGGAAATCACACCGATATACGGAGTGAAAGGCAACGAGGCCAACGAGATTGAGTTCCTCTCGCCGAAATGGATGAACACCTTGAAGTTTGTGGAGGACGAGGGACAGCGCAATGGCCTTCTCATCGACATGAACTGCGGCACTGGATGGCCGTTCGGTGGCCCGCTCGTGTCCATCGAGGACGCTGCGGCAAAGCTGACCATTACCGACGTGACGGCCACAGGCAAGGAACTGCGCGAGGGAGTGAATATCAGCGTGACCGACGCAAAGGAGAAACAGTTTGCGAAACTCAGCCGCGTGATGGCATTCACCGATGCGGGCGAGGCAACAGACCTCACCGCCATGACTGGCGAAGACGGCATCGTGACATGGAAGAAAGCCCCGAAAAAACAGCAATACAGGTTGATTGGCATCTACTGCTCGCGCACTCGGCAGATGGTGAAAAGGGCAGCACCCGGCGGAGAGGGATACGTCATCGACCACTTCGACCACGATGCCGTGGCACACTACCTGCAACGCTTCGAGGAAGCATTCACAAAGAGCGGGACACCGTGGCCGCACTCGTTCTTCAACGATTCCTACGAGGTGTACAAGGCCAACTGGACACCGAGGCTGCTCGAAGAGTTTGAGGCACGCAGAGGCTACAAACTCGAGGAACACATACTCGAACTGCTCGGCTACAAGGCCGACGAGGGCAACAAAGTGCTCGTTGACTACCGCGAGACACTCGGCGAACTGCTGCTCGAAAACTACGTGGAGCAATGGACGGCATGGGCACACAGCCACGGCGTGAAGACACGCAACCAAGCCCACGGCTCACCCGCCAACCTCATAGACATCTACGCCGCCGTGGACATACCCGAGATTGAAGGCTTCGGCCTCTCGGAGTTTGGCATCAAGGGACTACGCGTGGACACTGGCTTCACACGCAAGAACGACAGCGACGTGTCTATGCTGAAATATGCATCGTCGGCCGCACACGTCACGGGAAAGCCCCTCACCAGCAGCGAGACACTCACATGGCTCACCGAACACTTCCGAACGTCGCTCTCGCAGTGCAAGCCCGACATCGACCTGATGTTCACCTGCGGCGTGAACAATATGTTCTTCCACGGCACTACCTACTCACCGAAAGACGACGAGTGGCCAGGCTGGAAGTTCTATGCCTCGATTGACATGAGTCCCACAAACAGCATCTGGCACGATGCGCCATACCTTATGAAATACATCGAGCGTTGCCAGAGTTTCCTCCAGATGGGCAAGCCGGACAACGACTTCCTCGTGCTGCTGCCCGTGCGCGACATGTGGGCCACACGCAATGGTGAAGGCGAAGGCTCGCTGCTCATGCAGTTCGACATACACGGCATGGCGAAACGCGCCCCGGAGTTCATTGCGAGCATAATGGAGATTGACCACGAAGGCTTCGACTGCGACTACATCAGCGAAAAATATCTGTTGGGCACGACGTTCTGCAACGGTATGCTGCAAACAGAGGCCGGTACACGCTACCACGCACTCATTATCCCCGGAAGCGGCAACATGCCCGACAGCGTGAAAGCCCACATCGAACAGCTCAAGGCACAAGGGGCGAAAATCATCTACGGCGTGGACAAGGCCGAAATGGCCAAGGCCGCCAAGCCCGAACTACTCCGAAGCAAATACGGTCTGCGCGCCATACGCCGCACAAACGACGGCGGACACCACTATTTCATAGCCAACCTCTCGCCCAACGACGTAAACGCGCGCATACCTCTGGCCGTAAACATGGCCGATGCACGGTGGTTCAACCCGATGAACGGCGACATTTACAAAGCCAACATAACAGCCGACGGCATCAGCGTGTGCCTGCGCAGCGGTGAGTCGATGATTCTCCAGACCTACGACAAGGCCATTAGTGACAACTGTCAGGAGCGCAGGACCGAAACGACGGAACAAAAAAAACTGGACGGCAAGTGGACGCTCAACTTCGTGGAGGGCGCACCCGCAGTTGACACGACATACGTACTCGATGCTCTGCAAACGTGGGAGACGCTCGACGGCGATGCCGTGAAAGCAACAATGGGCACAGGCGCATACACCACCACCGTCAGCATGACAAAGGACGAGGCTGAAGCCGACTGGCTGATAGACCTCGGCGACGTGCGCGAAAGTGCCCGCGTCTACGTGAACGATAGCCTTGTGGGCTGCGCGTGGGCAGTGCCTTTCACACTGGAGTGCAACGGTGTGTTCCGTGCGGGCGACAACACGTTGCGCATTGAGGTGACAAACCTCCCCGCAAACCGCATCGCCGAACTCGACCGCAAGGGTGTGGAGTGGCGCAAGTTCGAGGAAATCAACATCGTAACCCTGAACTACAAGAAAGACACCTACGCCAACTGGAAGCCCGTGAAGAGCGGACTGAACTCCGACGTGACGCTATACAAGCTGAAATAAGGACGCAAGGCTGACGCAGCGACACGCTGGCAAAGGACAGACAAACGTAAAGAGGTGCAACCGCCCATTCGCGACTGCACCTCTTTACGTTTCGCTTTGTGGCGGACTCGCCACCCCTATGTCATTTCGTAATCCGAATCCAATCGATGTCCAAGAATCCCGACGGAGCTTTGCCGGCTGGCTCTTGAGCCGTGAAGCCAAACTTCGCGCCTATCCATTTGCCCTCGCGCATTTGAAATTCGTCGCCTACGGTCTCAAACTTCTTGCCGTTCTTGCTGTATGAAAAGACGAGCTTCGCACCCTCTTTCACGGTGAGCCGCAGGTAGAGTTCTTCGTAAATGGCCGGTTCGTAGTCCACTTCATCACGGTCGGTCGGGTTAAGTTCGGCAAGCACTTTCACCGTCTCCGGCTTTCCTTTGTCTGCCTTCAAGCACGTCACCTGCTGCAATTGGAACTTGTCGCCCACACGCTTGATGACAAGCGCACTGTAATCAAGACCCATCATTATCAGACCAGCATACTGTCCGTCGGCCTTTGCGGCAAAGTTGACTTTTGCTGTGGCCGTGAAACTTTCGGCGGGAGTCTTCTGCAACAGCATATTGGGAGCTTCCCAGAGGTTCACGAAATTCTCACTGCACTTTCTGGTGTAGAGCCGATAGAAGCCGTAGGGAGTGGGTTGCCCCCAGATTTGGTTGTAGTTGGCAGGCCACTGCCATTGCAACCCGAGCTTCGGCTCGTTGAACTCATCGCTTTCCACGGGGTTCTGCACGGCATACGTGCCTCCAACGTTTGGTTTCTTGTAGGTCAGCACGGGGTCGCCGCAAAGGTCACCATCCTTGTCCTCGCCCATCACAGGCCAACCCTTGACCCAGTTTATGGGCTGTAAATGCACCACACGACCGTAGGCTCCCTTGTCCTGGAAATGCAGGAACCAGTCTTCGCCCTGTGCCGTGCGCACCCAACCGCCCTGATGGGGGCCGTTGATGTCGGTCTTACCCTGCGCCATCACCGTCTTGCACTCGTATGGACCAAACGGACTCTTGGAGCGCATGGCAAGCTGCCAGCCCGTGGCCACGCCCCCAGCAGGGGCAAATATCCAATACCAGCCATCGTACTTATAGAACTTCGGGCCTTCGACAGTGCGGTTGACGTTGTTGCCATCGAACACAATCACAGGGTCGCTGATGGCGCGCGTGCCGTCGGCGGAAAGTTCGCGCACGGAAAGAATGCTCTTAAACCCGGCACGGCTTCCTGCCCATCCGTTGGCGAGGTAGCAGCGACCGTCATCGTCCCAAAGAGGCGTAGTGTCAATCATGCCCTTGCCCGCGATGACAAGCACAGGCTCTTCCCAGTCGCCGGCAGGGTCTTTGGTCTTCACCATGTAAACGCCGTAGTCGGGGTCGCCCCAATAAATATAGTATTCGCCTGCATGATACCTGATGCACGGAGCCCAAACGCCCATGCCGTGAGCCGCACTGTCGAACACCTCGCGCGGCTTCAACTCCTTGAGAGCATAGCCGATTATTTCCCAGTTAACAAGGTCTTTGGAGTGAAGAATTGGCAGGCCGGGCAAACAGTTGAATGAACTTGCCGTGAGATAGAAGTCAGTGCCCGACGGCCCGACGCACACATCGGGGTCGCTGTAATCGGCATTGATAACTGGGTTTGTGTAAGTGCCGTCACCGTTGTCAGGGCACCATGCCTCCGAACGATACTGCGCAATTGCGCCCAATGGCAGTGCCGCCATGAGTAAAAGAAGTTTTAGCCGCATAGATTATGTATTTTTAGTTGGTAATTGTTGTTCGCTGTTGCTTCCAAGGACATCGTGACTCCATCATCGGCAGGCGACAGAGCCAAGGCCACGTGACCCATCGTGCGGCGCAGGTTTATCTCCACGCAGGGATGGAGCAGGCACTTTCCGTTGCCGTCGTCCACCGCCATCATGTCAACGCCCAATACGCCGCTGTACGCCCCGTGGCACACTGCGCCAAGCAAGTGGATAAGCGCATCCTTAACGTCACGAAGCAGCCCGCCTGGGAGGTATCTCCCAACCATTGCAGTCTTGGTAGTCTCGGTGGCAAGTATGCTCCCGTGGTAAGCCGTACCCATGGTATTGAACACGGAAAGGCCAAGATAACGGACTAAACCATCTGCACCGACGGTAAATTCCATGGCAAAGTCCATCACTTTATTATAATACGGTTCCACGATGACACCCCCTTGATGGCTTAACAAGTTTTTTGTCCATCCCATGTCTGCAAAACTTGGCTCACCATCAACAAAACGGACGCCACGCCCACTGCTGCTCCATGGAGACTTCAGCACCGACTTGCCGAACGAACGGGCAAGACGGCGGACATCTTCCTGTGTGTCAACGCAAAATGACTCGCCTACGGTCTGCGGCAGACGCAAACGACGCAAAAGCTCTACGGCATTTCGTCTGTGGGACAATTGCCTTATTCTGGCCAAGGCTTCGGCCGTAGGCATAAGCATAGCATCAAGCCCACAGCGCATGAGACGACGGCAGACATAAGCGTCCCAACCCCACGGCTCTATGCCCGCAGGGGTTATCGAGCGCAACTGACGCTCCGTGACAAAACGCACATCGGTACGCCCCACCCCAGCCTCCGCAATCAATTGAGAATAGCTTTGCTCTGCCTCCTCTGCATCGCCGACAAGCACGCAGTCGCCATTGTCCGCCCATAGAGCCGGCAGGAAGCCCCACTTATCACGAAGCACGCGGGCTGCCAAGGGTGGAGTGAAAAAAGGAGTGCCGTTGGCCAAGGCCAAATCGTGCTCGGGATTGAAAACGTGCAGTATCATTAACTACCAATCATTATGGTGCTGCTAATGGCTACAAATTTACCATTATTTTCCGTATTTTGCAATACTTAGTTTGCAAATAAAAATATATTTTCTATCTTTGCATTTGAAAAAACAAGCTAACGCAACATGGAAGCTTTCTTCAGAACCCATGCTTACCTACTGGAGCATACCAACGCTCCAGTGCGCCGTATGCTCATGGATGAAATCAACTGGGATGACAGGTTGATTGGCATCAAGGGAACACGGGGCATAGGGAAGACAACGTTCCTGTTGCAATATGCCAAGGAGAATTTCGACACAAACGACCGCCGTTGCCTCTACGTGAACATGAACAACTTCTACTTCCAAGGGCACGGCTTCGCCGATTTTGCAGGAGAGTTCTACAAAAACGGAGGCAAGGTGCTGCTGATAGACCAGGTGTTCAAAGAGCCGAACTGGAGTCAGCAACTTCGAGAGTGCTACGACAAGTATCCAACACTCAAAATCGTATTCACGGGGTCTAGCGTGATGCGCCTCAAAGATGGTAACCCCGAACTGAGCGGCATCGTGAAAAGCTATAACCTGCGAGGATTCTCATTCAGGGAGTTCCTAAACTTACAGACGGGGAACAACTTTAAACCCTATTCCCTCGATGAAATACTGAACAACCACGAAAAGATTATCAAGCAGGTGTTGCCCAAGACATCACCAAGCAAGCACTTTCAAGACTACGTTCACCACGGTTTCTATCCTTTCTTCCAAGAACATCGCAACTACTCGGAGAACCTGCTCAAGACAATGAACATGGTGACCGAAGTGGACATATTGTTGATAAAACAGATAGAACTTAAATATCTGACGAAAATCAAAAAACTGTTCTACCTCCTTGCCGTGGACGGCTCTGCCCAACTGAACATCAGTCAACTGGCACACGACATAGAGACAAGCCGCGCCACGGTGATGAACTACATAAAATATTTGGCTGACGCGAGGCTGATAAACATGATTTACCCCGTTGGGCTGTCATTTCCCAAAAAGCCCTCAAAGATAATGATGCACAACTCAAACCTCATGTTTGCCATATATCCAATAAAGGTGGAGACACAAGACGTTATGGAAACGTTTCTTGTGAACTCCCTTTGGAAAGACCATAAGGTTAGCCAGCAGGCAAAGGACAGTCATTTCACCGTAGACGGGCATATGAAGTTCAGAGTGTGCGAGGCTGGAAACATGCCGCACACGAAACCAGCAGACGACACCATCTATGCAAAATACAACACAGAGGTAGGCAAAGGCAACCAGATTCCACTGTGGCTGTTCGGATTCCTTTATTAAACCGAGCTACATCATAAACACAAAGCAAACAAACAAAAGCAGAAAACAACTGTTCATTCATCAATATTCATCTATTCAAAAATGGCTAAAGAAAAGAAATTCATCACTTGTGATGGCAATGAAGCAGCCGCTCACGTGAGCTACATGTTCTCCGAGGTGGCCGCCATCTATCCAATCACTCCGTCCTCTCCTATGGCGGAACACGTGGACGAGTGGGCAGCCCGCGGACGCAAGAACCTGTGGGGACAGGATGTCTGTGTGCAGGAAATGCAGTCGGAGGCCGGAGCCGCAGGAGCGGTGCATGGCTCGCTGCAAGCTGGTGCACTGACTACCACTTTCACCGCCTCGCAGGGCTTGCTGCTGATGATTCCCAACATGTACAAGATTGCAGGTGAAATGATTCCGTGTGTCTTCGACGTGTCGGCTCGTACACTTGCCTCTCACGCCCTCTGCATCTTTGGCGACCATCAGGACGTGATGGCCTGCCGGCAGACAGGCTTCGCTATGCTGTGCGAAGGCTCTGTGCAAGAGGTGATGGACCTCACCGCCGTGGCACACTTGGCTACGCTGAAGACCTGCGTTCCTTTCCTGAACTTCTTCGACGGCTTCCGCACGTCCCATGAGTATCACAAGATTGAACTGATGGAGGAAGACGACATCCGCCCGCTCGTCGATGAGGCCGACATCAAGCGTTTCCGCGACCGCGCTCTCACACCCGAACGTCCTGTGACGCGCGGTACGGCAGAGAACCCCGAGACTTTCTTCACTCACCGTGAGGCCTGCAACAAATACTACGACGATGTGCCCGAGGTTGTGGAGCACTATCTCGGAGAAATCAGCAAGATAACGGGTCGCGAGTATCACATCTTCTCTTACTACGGAGCAGAGGATGCCGATCGCATGATTATACTCATGGGCAGTGCTACCGAGGCCGCCCGCGAGGCCATCGACTACCTCAACGCCAACGGACAAAAGGTGGGAATGATTTCAGTACACCTCTATCGCCCGTTCTCCGTGAAACACCTGCTCGCCGCCACGCCTAAGACAGTGAAGCGGATTGCCGTGCTCGACCGCACTAAGGAGCCGGGAGCAGAGGGCGAACCGCTCTATCTCGACGTGAAGAGCGCATTCTATGACGTGGAGAACAGGCCGCTCATCGTTGGCGGACGCTACGGTCTCGGCTCCGGCGACACCACTCCCGCACACATCATCTCCGTGTTCAACAACCTCGCCCTTGCCGAACCAAAGAATCACTTCACTGTGGGCATCGTCGACGATGTGACGTTCACCTCGCTGCCCAAAGTCGAGGAGATGGCTCTCGGAGGCACAGGAATGTTCGAGGCAAAGTTCTACGGCCTTGGTGCAGACGGCACAGTGGGTGCAAACAAGAACTCTGTCAAGATCATCGGTGACAACACCAACAAGCACTGTCAAGCCTACTTCTCGTATGACTCTAAGAAGTCTGGCGGCTTCACATGCTCTCACCTGCGCTTCGGAGATACCCCGATACGCTCCACTTACCTTGTGAATACGCCTAACTTCGTTGCTTGCCATGTGCAGGCATACCTCCACATGTACGATGTGACACGTGGATTGCAGAAGAACGGAACGTTCCTGCTCAACACAATCTTCGAGGGAGAGGAACTCGTGAACTTCATCCCGAACAAGGTTAAGCGTTATTTCGCACAGAACAACATCACTGTCTACTACATCAACGCCACCAAGATAGCACAGGAGATTGGTCTCGGCAATCGCACGAACACCATTCTCCAGAGCGCATTCTTCCGCATAACGGGCGTTATCCCTGTTGACCTTGCTGTGGAACAGATGAAGAAGTTCATCGTGAAGTCCTACGGCAAGAAAGGTCAGGATATTGTGGACAAGAACTACGCAGCCGTAGACCGTGGTGGAGAGTACAAGCAACTCACAATTGACCCCGCTTGGGCCAACCTCGCAGACGACCCTGTCAAGGAAGACGATGCACCCGCATTCATCAAGGAAATTGTACGCCCCATCAACGCACAGGCCGGCGATCTGCTCAAGGTTTCCGACTTCGTGAACCACGATACGACCGACGGTTCGTGGATGGTGGGCACCGCTGCCTATGAGAAGCGTGGCGTTGAGGCCTTCGTCCCCGTATGGAATTCGGAGAACTGCATACAGTGCAACAAGTGTGCATACGTATGTCCTCACGCTGCCATCCGTCCGTTCGTCCTCACCGATGACGAGCTGAAGGGCTATAACGCGCCTACCCTTGAAATGAAAGCTCCCGCAGCTATGAAAGGTATGCACTTCTGCATCGGCATTTCCGTGCTCGACTGCCTCGGATGCGGCAACTGCGCCGATGTATGCCCGGGCAACCCAAAGAAAGGCAGGGCACTCTCGATGGTACCATTCACAGGCGATGAGAAGCGTGCCGATGAGTGGAAATACCTCGTGAAGAGCGTGAAGTCCAAGCAAGACCTTGTTGACATCAGGAGCAACGTGAAGAACTCGCAGTTCGCACAGCCGCTCTTTGAGTTCTCTGGTGCCTGCTCCGGCTGCGGTGAGACTCCTTACGTGAAACTCATCTCCCAACTGTTTGGTGACCGTGAAATGATAGCTAACGCTACAGGGTGCTCGTCCATCTACTCGGCATCCATCCCTTCCACACCGTACTGCACCAATGACAAAGGCCAAGGCCCTGCATTCAACAACTCTCTGTTTGAGGACTTCTGCGAATTTGGCATGGGTATGGTTCTCGGTAACAATAAGATGAAGGAACGTGTGGCTCTCCTCCTGACCGAGCTCATGGGCAAGGACAGCACGCCCGCAGACTTTAAGGCCGCTGCCGAAGAGTGGTTGGCAGGCAAGGACAATGCCGATGCCTCCAAGGCTGCTGCCGCGAAGCTTAAACCGCTCATTGCCGCTGGTGCTGAGGCCGGTTGTGAGATTTGCAAGGAGCTGAAGACACTCGACCATTACCTCATCAAGCGCAGCCAGTGGATTATCGGTGGCGACGGTGCTTCCTACGACATTGGTTACGGCGGTCTCGACCACGTGATTGCAAGCGGTGAGGATGTCAACATCCTCGTGCTCGACACAGAGGTGTACTCCAACACAGGCGGTCAAGCTTCCAAGGCCACCCCGCTTGGTGCCATAGCACAGTTTGCAGCCAAGGGCAAGCGCATCCGCAAAAAAGATCTCGGCATGATTGCCACTACCTACGGTTACGTTTACGTGGCACAAATTGCAATGGGAGCCGATCAGGCACAGTGCCTCAAGGCTATCCGCGAGGCAGAGGCCTACCCTGGACCGTCACTCATCATTGCTTATGCACCCTGTATCAACCACGGCCTCAAAGCCAAGGGTGGCATGGGCAAGAGCCAAGCCGAGGAGGCAAAGGCTGTAGAGTGCGGTTATTGGCACCTGTGGCGCTACAACCCCGCACTGGCCGATGAGGGCAAGAATCCGTTCTCGCTCGACTCCAAGGCTCCCGATTGGAGCAAGTTCCATGACTTCCTCATGGGTGAGGTGCGCTACCTGTCGGTGAAGAAAGCCTATCCCGACGAGGCAGAGGAGCTATTCGCCGAGGCACAGCGCATGGCACAGCTGCGCTACAAGAATTATGTGCGCCAGACGCAGATGGACTGGAGCAATGAGAACACTCCCGAGGCTTAATCCTGCTTAGCCACAAGGCTGTTCATAGCATAGACTGAAAGGAGGGTGCATCAAAAATCCGATGCACCCTCCTTTCTTTTTCATATCCGACCGGAATGAATGTATAGAATTAGGATCTTGTAATTAGTTCTGACCGCAACATATAAGTTCAACAAAGCAAATAGCGACTGCAACTATCAGATTCACATTGGCAGTCACTATTGTTTGTATATAGCTGTACCCTATTGGCAGAGTTAAATATACGCTGGTTTAATTCCGTCAACGTCTGTGTTTTTCTATATTTGATTTTGCAGAATATTTTCACAATAACCCATAAACCTGCAATACAAACAGATGTTAATAAAACAAATACTATCACAAAAAAATAATGGAAAGCTCATAGACATCATCAGTTTTAAAATGCGGAGGTGTTTTGCTCCGCATTTTATCTAAGCATGGTCATCTCGCTATCTCCTTTTGCCTAGTATAGCGTCAATAACCATCTTGCCCACTTTCCTTTCAAGCCCTTGTTTGGTTGTGGGTATTCCCGTCTTTCGGCTGATTTTCTGTTTGGCTGCCGTTATGCCAACCGCCCTTTTCCAAGAGAAACTTAATCCTTTTATCTTAACCATTGTAGTATTATATAACAGATAAACGCTATCGCACCCCAAAATAGTATATAGAAAATGCTCCTGCACAGATATATTAGACACCATAACATTTATAAACTTTTCTTGAATGATTCAACAAATTTCTTCACATAGCCGTCTATTTCATTGGCATGGCCGCCCATGAACACAGCTCTGGAGGAAAGGTCTCTCAGTTTGCCTATTCCCTCCGAGTCCATCTTCTTGAAGTCAAGCATATAGCGCGAAGAAGGTTGTCTGGTTGAAGCCCATGCAACCTTATTATATCAACTTGACGGCAATCCCACTACATTGCAATGAACAGCAACGGATGCCTCATTGCAATGCAATAAATGCCTTATTGGAGGGTAATGAATGCCGTTTTGCAGGCCAATAAGACAGCTATCGTAAATCGTTATATATCCGTGCGTTACGTGGAATGAACTGGATTGGCTTTTCTATACATTTTGTGCGGGGCAAGAATGAAGCTGCGCAATGTATAAAAAGGGAAGCAACAAAATGTGCTTCCCTTTTTCAAAATATAGTCAGAAAGTGTATTGGCCAGCAGCGCGGACGCAAAAATCACACAGCAACGTTGCGGCTTTGCATCCAAGACAAAACTGGGAAAGCCTTATCCCACTGCGTCAGTAAATGTACAAGGCGGCAGACCGTCTCAACAGGCACACATCGTGGAATACAAATGGTATCAGAGACGATTGCCCTCCTTTGGGAAAACGATGACGGGCTTAAACGTCTTGGCTTCCTCAAAATCCATCAGTGCATAGGCGATGATTATGCAAACGTCGCCAACCTGCACTCGCCTTGCCGCCGCCCCGTTGAGGCAGACAGCCCCAGAGCCGCGCTCTCCTTTAATGATATAGGTTTCAAAGCGTTCTCCGTTGTTGTTGTCCACAATCTGAACTTTCTCCCCTGCTATCATGCCAGCGGCATCCATCAAGTCCTCATCGATTGTAATGCTGCCCATGTAGTTGAGATTTGCCTCGGTCACAGTGACGCAATGCAGCTTGGACTTTAGTACCTCTATCATCATGGCTTACTTATATTTAATATGGTCGATGAGCCTGACGGGGCGTTTTCCGCAATATACCGTGATGCACCCCACCACGTGCTGGGCATCGTCCCATGTTTCGATTTCCTGCAAGGTGTCTCCATCAACGATGGAAAAATATTCTACGCTCAGCCCGTCGACAGCATTGATACGGCTGACCACAGTGTCATGGGTCTCGGTCACGGTGTGTCCACCGGCGTATTCTACGCTTTCGTGCAGAGCCTTGTATATCTCGGGGGCAATAGCTCTCTCTCCGGAATCAAGCAGGGCATTGCGGCTCGACAGGGCAAGACCGTCGGCATCGCGCACAATCGGACACTCAACTATGTCCACCGCGATGCCCAAATGGCGCACCATCGCTTTTACCACGGCTATCTGTTGCCAGTCTTTCTCACCAAAATAGGCTCGCTGCGGCCTCACGATGTAGAACAGACGGCTCACCACCTGACACACCCCGTTGAAATGGCCGGGACGGTGCACCCCCTCCATCACGGTAGTCACAGGAGGGAACTCGAAATGGCGCGTGTCTGGCTGCGGGTACATTTCCTCCACGGAAGGAGCGAATACATACGACGCTCCGCACTGTTCGAGCAGCCTACAATCGGCATCAAGGTCACGAGGATAACTCTTGAGGTCGTTTGCATCATTAAACTGCGTGGGGTTAACGAACACGGACACCACGGCGACATCGTTCTCTTCGACACAACGCCTCACAAGTGAGGCATGGCCTTCGTGCAAAGCTCCCATGGTAGGGACAAGCCCAACCGACTTGCCTTGCTTGCGGGAAGCGAAAAGTTCATTCTGCAAGTCGACAATCCTATGAAATACTTTCATCCCTGCAAAGGTTTATTTCTCTTTTGAAAATCGCCTGCAAAATAACAACATTTTTGCCAAACGGGGAAGCAATGGCTCAAAAATATAGCCAATTAATGCCATTTTTTATAAAAGGAAAGGCATTTGTTTCGGCTTTGCCAAATATTTTCGTAACTTTGCAAAAGACTAATATTCAACCCAATGGCCAGAAAGATACTGTTTATAAATCAAGAGATTTCGCCCTATGTTCCGGACAGCAAGCTCTCGCTTATGGGGCGCGAGCTGCCACAAGCCATGTTGGAGAAAGGGCACGAGATTAGAACTTTCATGCCAAAGTGGGGCAATATCAACGAACGGCGCGGCCAGCTCCACGAAGTGATACGCCTTTCGGGGATGAACCTTATAATAAACGACACCGACCATCCCCTTATAATTAAGGTTGCATCCATACAGTCGACGCGCATTCAAGTGTACTTCATCGACAACGATGACTATTTCACCCGCCGACAGATGGAGAAAGACGAGACGGGGGAAGACTATCCGGACAATGGGGAAAGAGCCATTTTCTTCGCACGCGGTGTGCTCGAAACGGTGAAGAAACTGCGGTGGACGCCCGATGTCATCCACTGTCAGGGATGGATGGGAGCCGTGGTTCCGTTCTATGCAAAGACCGCATACAGCGAGGAACCGTCGTTCGCCAATGCCAAGATAGTGACATCCATATTCACAAAGACGCTCAACAAGAACCTTGGCGACAACTTCAAGAAATGCCTTGAACTGCGTGAAGCCAAGGCCGAATTGCTCGAAAAATACAGTGACAACTTCGGCTTCGAGGAGCTTGGCAAGCTGGCCATAGACTACTCCGACGGCGTAATCGAGTCTGTTCAAGACGCATGTCCTACATTGGTGAAATATGCCAAGGAACAGGGGAAGCCTTTCTTGGAGTATCCCGGCGAACAGTTTGCCGACCAATACGACGCTTTCTACGACACAATATGCCAATAGGGGCAAACGCATTGCAGACCAACATAAGCAAGAATCGGACTTCTCCGGTACAACATCTTCAATAGAACACATATACAAACGATGAACGTAAGACTGTTTGCAAGCATTGCTGTGGCCGTTGTGGCCATGGCATCCTGCGACGACACAACAGACACATTGGGTAATTCATTGACAAGTGAGGGGGATAGCTTTGAAGTACTTTCCGACACTTTCTTTGTCACCACACAATCAATGGTGGTCGATTCCGTGCTTTCGAGAGGCCAATACAGCTACCTCGGCCGTATGCGCGACCCAGAAACAAGCACATACGTAACAAGCAGCTATACGACACAGTTCACCATTCTCGAAATGCTCAGCGGCTCGTTATACCTCCCGAAACTTGACAGCATTGCCAGTCTTGAGAATGGCGAGGTGATAGCCGACTCTTGCCGCATGAATATTTATTTCTATTCATCCATCGGCGATTCCCTAAACGCAATGCGCCTGACTGTGATGGAAATGTCCACCCCTGTGGAAGAAGGACGGTTCTATTACACCAACTTCGACCCCGAAGCCAGCGGAATGATTAGAAGCGACGGCAGAGGAATCATGAAGAACAAGATGTACACAACGCTCGACCTCAACCTTAGCGACAGTGCCAGAGCCGACATCGTGGACAAAACGAACATGGAATCGGTCACAATACTGCTCAACGACAAATATTACGACCTTCAGGGAAACGAATACAATAATTACGGAACGTATCTGTTGAGAAAGTATTACGAGAATCAGGATAACTATCGCAATTCTTATAACTTCATACACAATGTCTGCCCTGGCTTCTACATTAAGCTGACAGACGGCATCGGGGTGATGTCGGAGGTCTATATGACCGAACTCATACTCTTTTTCCGTTACTATGAGGATGGCGAGATTGTCGATGGATACAACCGTATGTCGGGCACAGAGGAAGTGATGCAAACCACTCACATCGACACCGACAAAGAACGCCTGAAAGACTTGGCCTCGGACAACTCCTGTACCTACATAAAAGCACCGGCAGGAATATTCACCGAAGTGACACTTCCTGTGGACGAGATAAAGTACGGCCATGAGAACGACACCATAAGTTCGGCCAAAGTGGTGTTCAGCTGCATGAACCAGTCGGACGACGAAGCCTACGATGCGCCTGACTATATTCTTATGCTGCCCAAAGACAGCCTATACAGCTTCTTCGAGAACAAAAACACGCCCGACAACGTGACATCTTTCCTCGCGTCGCACAGCAGCAGCTACAACACGTACACATTCAACAACATCTCCAACCTCATTGCGGCAATGTACGAGGCGAAAGGCAACGGACAGTCGGAGGACTGGAACAAGGCCGTGCTCGTGCCTGTGTCCGTCACCACTTCAAGCACATCGTCTTCGTCATCCTCAACAATCACAAACGTATCGAATGAGATGTCGCTCAAGAGTGCAAAGCTCGTTGGCGGCCCGGACAACCCGCGTCAGCCCATCACCATCAGCGTGATATACAACAGAATATCAGGCGACGACTAATGGCGGACAATTTTTTGGAACGACACTGGGAAGAATACGAGAAGCGGAAGGCGGCATATCTCCGCAAAAAGAAGCATCTTCCTAAGATAAGTCAACGCAACATAGAACGCCCGGACGACGAAGCCTTGTAGGCAATAGTCGTCCGGGCGTTCTCTTGCAGCGGCACGGACTATAACCGAAGCAGGTCTGACGGATGGTCGGCGAAAGCCGTTGCACCACAGGCTTCGAGAAAGGCGCGGTCACGAAAGCCCCATGTCACGCTTATGCAGGGCAGGCAGGCGGCTTTGGCTGTGGCCACGTCCACATCGCTGTCGCCCACATATACAGTCCCCTCCACCCCAACGCCAAGCCTCCGAAGAGCCTCAAGCACTCCGTCGGGTGCGGGCTTCCGTCTTATTCCCCCACCCTCGCCTATGGCCACCTCGACAGTGGCAGGGAAGAAACGGCGGCACAATTGCTCCGTAGCCGCCTGAAACTTGTTGCTCACAACGGCCATCCGCACGCCACGGTGCCTCAATTCTGCAAGCATCTCACACACTCCATCGTATGGCTTTGTGGTATCAAGCGAATGGCCAATGTAGTGCCTGCGGAATGCCGCATGTACGGCATCGAACGCCGAATCCGAACGCCCACTGGGAACGACACGCTCTATCAGCTTCTCAACGCCATTCCCAACGCTAAGGCGCACTTGCTCCACGGTGCGCGTAGGCAGGCCGCATGATTGCAGGGCGTAGTTCACGCTATTGGCAAGGTCGCCCAAAGTGTTGAGCAAAGTGCCATCAAGGTCGAATATGAAAGTTCCGTATTGCATCATCTTCTGCTCCTCACTATCATTGTCCTCACTCTCTCGTTAAAGCCATCCGAACGCAAAAGCTGCTCTATCGTCACATCCATCCGATAGTCCCACTTGCTGTCCGCGTTGCCAGGTCTGTTGATTTGCTCTCGCGACGGATTCTTCGAGCGCAAGGCGTTGTCCATCGAAAGCCAGTCCTGAAGTGAAAGAATGCAGAGCATCGACGGGCTGTAAAGATGGCGAGCCACAATCTCCTCGGCAATGTATGCAGGCAAATGGCTCGGTGCCTTGCCCTCTTTCTGGAGCATATCGGAGTAGAACCGTCCCGTGCGTCCGGCATCCTCCTCCCACCAAAGGCGCAGCGAGGGCATGTCGTGCGTGGAGAATGTGGCAACACTCAGATATGGATATGTGTTGAGCAAGCAGAACTCACGCCCCCACTCCTTTGGCATCGTCTGCACACAGAGCGACAGAATGCGCATGGACTGCAGCACTTCTTCCACACACGGAGACAGCATCCCAAGGTCTTCAGCGCAAACAAGCATCTGCGTGTCACGCAGCATGGCGGATAGCTTGCGCATCGCGAGGCCGCCCCAAAAGCCATCGTGGCGTTCATAGTAGTAGTGGTTGTGCAACCGTGTGAACGCTTCGCGGTCGCTCGCGTTGAGTGCCTCGAAAGCCGTCTCGCCAAAAGCATTTATGCGCGGGTGGTATGTGCCGGGGCGTTCGCTGTCTTCAATGAACAACACATTTTCCGCAACGCGATACAACCCGTCACGTATCCAAAGGCTGTTCTCGTCGTTCTTGCCTGCAAAACGTTCCTGAATCTTTCGCTGTGTGGCATATTCAGGCCGCAACTTATACAGGCCATACTCACACGCAATCAAGTAATTGTCACGCACGTAGCTTGCGTGTGCCCCGAATATGCGGTCAAGGGATTTGTCGTTGATGAACGGTGTGGTGAAGAACTCACGCCGGAACGTAAGTCCAAAGGACTCTATTTCCGCCGGTGTGAATGGCATTGCAGGCGAGAAATGCCCCAACGTGGCAAACACCGCCGTATCAGGTATTTCCCAAATGCGGAAATATCCAAGCACATGGTCGAGCCTGACAGCATCAAAATACTGCTCCATGTGGGCGATGCGAGTGCGCCACCACACGCAGTCCTCGCCGAGCATCGCTTTCCAGTTGTATGTCGGGAAGCCCCAATTTTGCCCTTTCGGCATAACAAAATCAGGCGGTGCGCCTGCCTGTGTATGCCTGTTGAACAAGTGCGGACTTACCCATGCGTCCGCGCCAAGCGGCGACACACCTATTGGCAGGTCGCCTTTCAGTGCCACGTCATTGGCGCGGGCATAATCAGCCGCCGCCAAAAGCTGGCAGTGCAAGACATACTGCACATAATAGATGTAGGTCGCCCTCTCCCGATTTGAATCAAGGTAGCTGTCGGCCTGGTGCTTATCGTATTTCGCAAGCACAGGCCATGCCGTCCTGTCAAGTGTGCCGCTGTCTTCTACAAGCAGGCTGAATGCAGCATAGGGACACAGCCAATGAGCGTTGGCCTCCACGAATTTGGCAAAAGCCTCGGTTGCCGTCACCTTTTCGCCACACTCCGCATAAAGTTCTTTCAGATATTCTTTCTTCAGTGCGCAGACTGCCTCGTAATCACAATACGGCAGACCGTTCAGAGCCCTGCGGCGTTCACGGAACTCCGCCATACGTCCTGTGTCTGACAGCAGTCCTGCCGCTTCGATGTCGACATAGCGCGGATGGAGCGCATAAACGGAAAGAACGTTATACGGACAGGAGGCTTTCCAGCCGCCAATGACTCCCGTATCACACACCGGAAGCACCTGAATTACTTTCATGCCCGTCCTCACGGCCCAATCCACGAGCCGGCGCAAGTCGCCGAAATCGCCCGCGCCATAAGATTCTTCACTGCGCAACGCAAACACAGGCACTGCCACTCCGGCCGCTTTCCATGCGGGCTTTCCCAACCGCAATATGCCGCCATCGACCACAGACACCTGACCATCCACGGCCATGCCATCGTGCAATGTTCGGTTGTAACCATCTTCCCATGCCACAATATTTCCTGTGTTCACGTCCACCACAACAAACTTATATTCCACGGGCAATTCCATTCCAATGGCATTCACCGAAAGTGCCCACACCGTCTGCCCCACATACTGCATCCGTATGTAGCGCGTGGTATTCCAGCCACCGAGTATCGGATGGCTGCCGCACAGTGCCACGGCGTGGTTTTCAGGCAGTCCGGGTGCAGATACGCGGAAGAAAAGTGTTTTCCGAAACAAAGGCAACGGTGTCGTCAATACCCTTTCGCCCCGCTTGCCACGTGCAATGGTGGCGTAGGCGTTGGTGTATAGATGGTGAAGCGGGGGGATGTCGTGCCAAGCGTCGTGCATCACGTAATCGTATGCCAAGTTGACCGGTATTGCCCTTGCTACCATCTCCCACTCGCGGCGGATGATGTTGCCTGCATCATCGCATACAGTGTAAGCATAGCGGAATGCCGTGATTCGGCGACGTTTGTAGTCAATGATGGCGGTATCGAGCGTCCAATGGCTGCCGTCCGTTGTCTGCATGGGCAGCTTGCTGTGCAGAATGCGGCCGTCAGAACACACGGTCTCCATCTCCACAACCATCTCCTCACCCCATTGGGTGTGGTATTCTATATTAAATTTTAGTTTCATCCGTCATCCCCTTTTTGCGATGCAAAGATATATAAAGAATGCGATTTTTACGTCTGGGCGCATGAGAAAGTCAAAGGCAGCTACCAACTTTAATGGAAGATGAGAGCCTTTGGATTCCCTTTCCAAGCAGAGCAAATTT
>CAZURD010000023.1:20703-25557 GCA_964623445.1 uncultured Prevotella sp.
ACCCGTTTTCGCATAGTGGCTGGCGCATGGCCGTCAAGAATCAGAATTTGAGGCTTAGTTTGAGCCTCACGCCGTGCTTCGTTGCCGTAGGCAAAGACAGGTAGTTGAGGCGTCGCACATACTCTATGTGGAAGAAGCGGAACACATTGTGGATTCCTGCGGCCACTTCCACGTAGGGTTTCTCCGGATTCATCACTGCTGAGCCATCGGGAAACTGCATCAGCACATGGCTGCCGGCATTCTCCGGAAACAGGGGATTGTTCTTGTCGGTAAGGTCGCCCCACAGCACCCTCACCGCAAGGAACTCACGCCATTTGAGCTTCTTGATGAGCGGCAGTCGGTTGAATATCTTGCCATTCAAGTCCCATGCCAGGTTGAGACTGGCGTAGCGGTCGTTGAGGAACTCCATTTCGTTGATGAGTTCAAACGTCGCGTCTTGCACGATATACGACAGGTTGGCCGCCGGCATTATGAGCAACGGGAACGGCACACGGTTCCACTGCGCTCCGGCACGCAGGTCGAAGTCTATCTTTCCCCAACTTTTCACCCAAAAACGCTTGTAGAACGTGGCTTCGGTGAAGTTGTAGTTGTATTGCCCGCCAAGCACCCCGTCAACGCCACAAGTATGACTGAGCGTGAGGATGGGCGCATCGTGGTTGAGCGCACGACTGTGCTGCTTGGTCACTATGAGCTTCTCTCCCGGGGCATAGCGCAGTTCGATGCGTGCCTCCGTGGTGCGAATCTTACGCGAGGGGACATCGGCAATGCCCTCGGCTGCGGCATTTTCAGCGTCGGCAAGTGTCACGAAACGCAGTTTTCCGCAAGGTTCGTTTTCCTCGGCAGTCAGCGTCACGGTGGTGGTAAGGCCGTTGTGTCCCTCCCACTCAAATGAGAGCCGCTGCCTGTTGTAGAACATCATCTTGTCAACCGTCGCCCATTTGAATGAGGTGAATACGTTGTCCTTGTCCGTTGACATAAACTTGTCACTCGGAGAAGTCACGTCGTATGAGGACGACACGGTTAGGTTGCGCCTTAATTGCTCATGCGGAAGATACTCCTTTGCGTTGAACGAATACGTAAGTTCGCCCATGTAGTAATCCTTGCGACTGTCCCAGCCATGCGCATAGTATCCCTTCGCAAAGAAATGAGGCATTAGGTTTGCCGTGGTCTGGCCTCCCACGCGCATTCGGAAGCCGTCGATGAAATTCGACGAGACCATCGTGTTGACGGGGCCAATGTCAAACTTGCTTGGAGTGTTCTTCGTCCCAGTTTCGATATAATTCTCCACGAGCAACTTCAAGGCGAGCATCACGTAATGGAAAGCCTTTCCGCGCTTCAGTCCGGCAAGGAAATTGCCCATCTCGCGCTCACCGTGCGTCAGCTCCACTTTGCGGTTCTGCTCCCAAAACTCATCGCTGCGCCGCTTTGCATTTGCCTCCTCCGCAGCCACCACCCTGTCGCTGAACGCCTCGTCGGGAATGGGACTGAAGTCGTGCCCCGTGATGCGC
This sequence comes from uncultured Prevotella sp., assembly GCA_964623445.1. Lineage (GTDB taxonomy): Bacteria > Bacteroidota > Bacteroidia > Bacteroidales > Bacteroidaceae > Prevotella. The sequence continues at coordinate 22,212 of CAZURD010000023.1, forward strand.
GTGTTGCGAATCACCACGGCCTGCTGCAAGAAGTCGAACAGCTCGAGTTCCACCAACATATCGTCTGTCGTGAGAAGCCACTCTCCCGTCGGCGACTTGGTGAACTCTTGATGGATCAACATGCCATCTACGAAATTGACATCGCTGCGCTTTGGAATCGACAGCAAGCACCTCTTCACCTGATAAGAACCGTCGTTCAGGATGAAGAGGTCGCCATTGAAGCCAAAGTCCTGCTGGTTGTTGGGCAGGAAAGAAAGGTGTATGCAACTGTCGCCTCCCACGCTAAGCGTGTCTTGTATGTAAAAGCGATAGAACCGTATGGCATCATCGCCGATGGGCGACGTGAACGGATGCTGGAACAGGCGTATCTGATTGTCGTATATGTCGACATCGGTGAAGAAGTCCCTAAGGACATCCGTAAGCATTTCGCCCGACTGAAAGAAACGCTCTATGCCGTCCGAACGGTCGCCCACCGTCACGTCGCGCTTCTTGTGCGGCTTCTTGCGGTAGAGCGTTTCCGTGATTGTCTCGCTCACGGTGAGAGGCAACACCAGCTTATTGTTGTATGGACACAACTCCAACTGCGCATAAAGACCGGGGATTTTCGACAGCAAGCCCGTTTGGAAATGCTGCGGGTTCACATCGTTGGCGGCAAAGGTCAACTTCTGGTACTTTTCGTACTTGTAGAAATCGTGGTTGTCGAGGTCGGTGCGTTTCTTTGCGGCTATCACCTTTTTCATCAGCTCCACAGCCGGATTGTCTTTCCTGCTGTATCGCGAACGCTTGCGCCTGACGGTGATTTCCTTCACCTCGTGCGTCTTGTTGTACCATTTCGTGGTATCGCGGCTCACCTCCTCGTTGAGTTGGGCGTGAGCCGTCTGCGTGCCAAGGACAAACGCTGCGAACAGCACCGACAGCAGCAGCCTCATGTGAAATACGTTTCGTTCATGCGGCGACAGAGTGCCTCGTGGCGGTTTTTCATTCGGCGGTAGAGCGCGGTGAACACGACAATCTCCACCATCGGATAAACGTATGGCACGTCGAGCAGGCACGTCGAGTAGACGAGCAGGGCACGAGCGTTGAAAGTGAGCAGGTTGGTGTATTTCATCAGGGGCAGCGACGCTTTCCTGAATTCGTCGCGCAACGGCTGTGGTATGTCCTCCGGCGAGGGATACTTGGCTCGCACGGCGGCATAGAACTTTTGAAATTCCGGCGTGCGGCGTTCTTGGCTGTGGCAATAGTTGGCATAGTTCATGTAGAACTGGCGTGCCCAGAAAGCTCCCTTGCGCGGCAGACTTTTGTATATTTCCCATTGCGTGCGCGAGTCGTCAAGCTCGCTCCCGGCCTTGCCGAGCAGGAAATAGAGGTGGATTTGCCTGTAATAGTCTGCCAGCGAGCTTTGCCGCGAATGGCACAGAAGCCCCGCCACGGCACAGAGAGCAAGCCCCCAGATGCCCCACTCCACCCCAACGAGGGGAATGGGCTGCGGCCATAGGCGCACAACGATGGCAAGATAGATGGCAAAAAACCAGACATCGCCCGAAAAGCCGTCGAGGATGCGTCCCGTGAGGGTCTTCTGCCCTGTGAGACGAGCCAGCTGCCCATCGGCGGAATCGAGGAAATTGGCTGATGCCAGCAGCAAGCATCCCGCTATGTTGCACTCTAATGATGTCGAGAAAAACATGTATCCTGCGGCCAATCCGAGGAAGATGGACACTATCGTGACCGTGTTCGGGTGGATGCGCAGACGCTCACAGAGCAGGGCTATGCCAAGCCCCACGGGGCGGTTGAAGTGTGTGTCGAGCCATTCCTCGGTGTCCTCGCTCTTCAGCGAGGCATGGAGGAGTTCATTGAAATTGCGCTGCATTGCGTCTGTCGTTGATGAATGCCTCTGCCTTGGCTATGTCTGTTGCATGGTCTATGTCGAACACTGTGCCGAATGGGAATGCCTTCAGCCTCATGCCCTCGGCCACAAGTGCCCGCTGGAAATTGCGCATACGGCTCTCGCCTCGCTCCACGCAGTTGCGGAGAATCCGCAGCGCGGGCGGCGTGAGGCCGTAGATGCCTGCCGAAATGTAGCGGGCAGTGCCCCGACTGTCGGAGAAAGCCGTGATGCTGAGGTCGCTGTCGGTGTCCACGTAGAGCGGCTTCTCGTCGTCCACGTAGCCCGTCACGCCCATCAGCCCGTCGCATTCGCCTCGCGACACGGCCTCCGAAAAGGCTGTGACATAGGCCGCAAACTCATCCTCGCTGAAGATTGTGTCCACCGTCGTCACGCAGAACGGCTCGCCATCGAGCCACTCGGCCATCTCGTAGAGGCTGTGCATGGAACTGGGCGTTGTCTTCACCACAAGCCGCAGAGGCACTTGCCGTCCGTTCTGTCCCTCCCTCTGCACAGTGCGCAAATGGTCGGCCACATCCTTTCGCAAGTCGTTGCAAATCACTACCATTTCCTCGGCTCCGTTCTCTGAAAACACGCGCAAGAGCCTGTCCACAAGGGGTTCGCCGCCTACGCGCACCAAAGGCTTGGGTAAGGCCACGCCCTCGGCCGCCAATCGGCTGCCTTCTCCAGCTGCTATTACAGCAAATTTCATTTTTTCTACGGCATTGTTGCGTTATCGGGGCAAAATTAATCATTCTATACGAGAACAGGAAAACTTTTAACACTAAATGGATATTCGCGTGTCAATAAATTAGCAATGTTTATACCCTGCACGGCTTCATTTCGTGCAAAAAAGTAAGTGAGCATTCCGCAGCGACAGACATCGGCAAGGAACGGGGAAAATCTCGCTCGACCATAATTCAAAATTCTGTCCCTCGCAATGTGTATAACGAAGTCTATTTGATTGCCTTCTTGTAACACGTTGGCATATAACTATTTGCAAAAGCTGTCTTATTGGAGGCCAATAAGGTATTAATTAGCCTGCAATAAGGCATTAATTGCAGTGCAATTAGGCATCCGTTGCAATGCAACGAGGGCTACCGCCAAATAGGAAGAATAAAGTTTCACTCTTCCCCTTTGACAATAGCCCTGTCCGTTTGCACAAAAATGAAGTCGCGTAAAGTATGGGATGGCACATCGCCCCAAACCCTTGTTATACAAGACCGATCACAAACAGTGAAGTAAAGAACGCAAGAGGACACTCACTGGGAAGCGAGCCTTTTGTAGTCCGGCAGCGTCACGGAAAGGTAACGCCCAGAGAATGCCGCGTCAAGTTCCTCAAAAGTGTATTGCCTGCCGTCCGTCTTCGACAGCATTTTCTCCCTCCACGGTATTCGCAGCTTTTCATTTTCCGGGAACAAGTTGCCGTAGGTCTCAAATTCGGAGAACGACAACCGATCGTCA
>CAZURD010000024.1:0-25367 GCA_964623445.1 uncultured Prevotella sp.
ATATGATTGCGCCTTGCAATTTGCACAGGGACAAGTGCTGTGCTTCATGTCCTTTACACCACGCGCATATCGCCATGAAAAATGACAAATATTCATGGCTTGCATAAAATAAACGATTGTTTATTGGCTTAATTGACAAATGTTTATTACCTTTGCATTGTCAAAAGACAGCTATCATGGAGACAAGAAAACTGAGTGACCTCGAAGCGGAGTTTATAGACGCTGTGAGGAACTACAAGAAAGCCTACCCCAACGGGAGCGACGAACTTGAATGGTACATCGCTGGGCTTTACGAGAAACTTCTCGAAAGAGATTGACCACACGACCACCCCGACTGGAAACGGCACGGGAGTGGCTTGCTCCCAAAACAATTAAACAGCATGAATATGGAAACCACTGTCACCATCCGCACAACAATGAAGCAGACCCTAAAGGACATTCTGCTCGACATTTCATGGGCGCACCTCTCTATGCGCTATTTCGGGCGCAGCCGCTCTTGGCTGCACCAGAAGCTCGACGGCCGCAACAGCAACGGCGGAGAGGGGGACTTTACGGACATGGAGAAAGCCCAGCTACGTGACGCGCTGAAAGACCTGTCGCGCCGCATCGACAAGGCCGCCGACCTCATCTGACAATTGCGCCTCCACGCATCTTTTGGCAATTCGCAAAGTCGGAAATACGCCCCACGGCGGGGCTTCATCCATACTAATGGCGCACTTCTTGGTGCGCCATTAGTATGACCAAAATCGGTCATTAGGACGTTATTGCGTTGGGGAGAGTTTTTGCTAAACTCTTCGCCTGCTTCCGCGCTCCTGCCGGCATCTTGCCTTCCGTCTCGCCTCGGCGTAGCCCGCTACGCTTTCGGCGAGGACGGAAGCCAATCTGCATGGCACGACCGCAGAATCAGCCTGAAGCCTAACGACCGTTTGGGATTGGCAGAAATTTCAAAAGAGGGGAAGCACAAAAACAGGCACAAAGAATCCCCGCAACGTGCGTCGGCGCGTTGCGGGGATTGCTATTTTCAGGAAAGGATTATCAGGCGATCACTTGAACGGCAGATACCAGTTGTCCTCGTCCACCATAGACTTTTCCTTGTTCGTCTTATAGTACATCTTCGCGTCAAGCCAAGTGCCGCCGAAGTTTGCACCATAGCTGGTCATCGCATTGTTCTTGTGGCGAGCCATGCGGGTGAGGTCGCTGAAGCGCGTGCCCTCGAACGCGAACTCCATGGCGTACTCATCGCAGAGGATGTCCTCCACGGCGTTGATGGTATCGGCCAAGGTCGTGCCCACCGTCACATTGTAGTCTTCGGCGATTTTGGCGAGGCGTTCGGAAATGACGGTCTCGTATTCGTATGCACCCTCTGCCCTAAGCGGGGATGCGCCATAAGATGCGCCATAGCTGTGGATGCCGACGTTGTACTCCCACGTTGTGTAGTTTTCCTGCAACGTGGAGCAGAACGGAATATCGGTGGTGAGCATATCTTGCGTTTCCGCCTTGAGGTAGATGGTGTCGTTGGAGGTGAGCAGCGACGGGCGCAGGCCAGACCTGAGAATGGCGAAAGCCGCGTCGGGATAGCCGGCACCATTGAGAGCCTCGGCAAGGTGGAGCCATACCGTCGACACGCGATACAACACGATGTTGACGCCATTGAACTTGCTCATATAGAGCGAGTCGGTGACAGAAGAGGTGGAACCGCCGGAGGCGGAGTAGAACCTGTTGTAGAAGCAATCCCAGCGGCGGCAGTCGGAAGCCTGAACCGATGCCACGGTGTTGGTGCCGAACGACGAGTAGTAGTACACGTCGGTGCTGTTGGCGATGTCGTTCATCACTGGCGACGGAACGAGCTGGATGGTGGACGGCGTGAGGATGCTGTCGTCCTCTGCCGTGTAGTAGTTCACGCCATAGAAGGAAGGCAGTGCCGTCGTAGTTCCGTCGAGATAGTTCTGGGCGAACGGTATCTGCGAGATGATTTCAGAGCTTGTATTGCTGAACGAAGAGCTGAACCAGCCGCCAGGACTGTTGTTCGACGGCTCATTGGTCGTAGACCAAGACCAGTCGCTCGGCTGGTCAACGCCGCCATCGAAGTAGCCTGTGCCGGCACTCAGGTTATTGACATACATCTTGTCGGGATTGTTGTTGATGTATGTGTAGTAGTATTGGGCGGCTTTCAGGTAGTCTGCCTGGCTGTTCGTGGCGGCGGCTCGCTCAAGGTAGAGTTCACCGAGAATCACATCCACGGGGATGTAGCTCTGCACGGAGGAGACGGACATGGTGGACGACGTGTAGGAGTTGTTGCCGCCACCAAGGGTTATGACATCTGCGTGGTCGGGCACGCTGTAACCTGAATATGGAGCCAGGTCGTTGATGAGGTTGTAGCAGATGTCCGCAATGCCAAGCATGGGCGAGGCATCGTTCTCGACGTCGCTTATCGAAGTGAGCGGCTTGGTGACATATTTCACCTCGCCATACTGGCGCACGGCCTGAAGATAGGCCCACGCACGGAACGCCTTCATGGCTGCATACTCGTGGATGACGAGGTTGGTAGACCCCTCGAAGAGGGTTGTGTCGCGGTGCGCAAGGTAATAGTTGACGTTGTTGATCACCTTGTAGTACACGTAGGCACTGTCGTAAGCCGACGACTCGTTGCTGTAATTAAAGAGGTAGCGCAGGTTGTTGTTGGTGACATTGGTAGTGTTGACAAGATCGCCGCGCAACTCGTTTTGCAGTACATAGATGTCGCCGAGCTGCTGCATGGCCGACATGACGCCAAAGGCGACGAACACAGAGTCTGTCTTCTGGTCGAACTCCGGGTCGTACAGCTGGTTGTCGCTGTCGGTATCGAGCATGTCACTGCACGAAGTCTGGCCGAGGAGAGCCAGTCCGGCAAGGATATATGCTATTTTCTTCATTGTCGCGATGTTTAGAGGTTTATCTTTAGTCCGAAGGTGAAGGCGCGGCTCTGGGCCAAATTGCCTGCATCGATGCCTTGATAGATCACGTTGTTGCTGACGCTGAACTCAGGATCGCTTCCAAGATATTTGGAGAGAGTGAAGAGGTTGATGGCCTCCACCCACACTTGCAGGCCTTGCAGCCAGCTGTAGTGGACAGGCACGCGGTAGGTGAGCCGCAGCGTCTTGAGGCGCAGGTAGCTGCCGTCCTCTATCCAACGGTCGCTGAAGCGGTTGTTGCCCAGGGGGTCGCCGTAGGCCAGCTTCGGCATGTCGGTCTGCTGTCCCTCGTAACGCCAGTGGTTGGTCACGGCCACCTGCTGGTTGTAGAAAGTGCTTCCCGAGTTGAGAATCATGCGCTGGTAGTTGTAGACATCGTTGCCAAGGCTGTAGTTGAAGTTGAGGCTCAGCGTGAAGTCTTTCCAGTTGACGGATGCAAAGATGTTACCGTAGATGTCGGGGTTGGGGTCGCCAATGATGGTGCGGTCGTTCTCGTCTATCACGCCGTCATCGTTGAGGTCGACGAAGTGTACGTCGCCGGCGGTGAAGTTGTGTGTGTTGCCTGCGTCGTCCACCATGTAAAGGTAGGTGCCATTGCCAGCGTCAAGTGCCTCCTGATCGGTGGCGAACACACCCGCTGTCTTGTAGCCGTAGAACACGGCGACAGGGTTGCCGACGGAGGTGAGGATGTTGTCCTCGCCGTAGGCCGAGCTGGTGAAGTCGCCGTCGGGCAGCGAGAGCACCTCGTTCTTATAGTGTCCTACGCTTGCGCCGAACTCCACCTTCCAGTCCTTGGTGACGACGGGCTTGAAGGAGAGCGTGGTCTCGTAGCCGGTGTTCTTCAGCTCGCCGCCGTTGGACCAATACCAGTTGATGCCGGCGACGGGGCTGTCGAAGGTCTTGCGCGTGAGCAGGTCCACGGTCTTGCTGTAGAAGTAGTCGACGGCCAGATTGACGCGGTTGTTGAAGAAGTTGGCCTGCAAGCCGACGTTGAACTTGTGGGTGGTTTCCCACTTTATCTTGTCATTGCCGATGCTCGTCATAATCACGCCGATGGCATCCTCGCCATACTTCACGGCAGAGAACATGGTGCGTGCGGCGTAATTGCTGATGTCGTCGTTTCCGCTCATGTCGTAGCCTGCGCTGAGCTTGAAGTAGTTGATGCCCTTGGTCTTCGGGAACCACTTCTCGTTGGTGAGCACCCAGCCTGCCTGCACGCTGGGGAAGAGACCCCAGGGCACTCCGAACATATCGAGACCGTCGGCATTCTCGCCGAAGCGGCTGTTGGCCTCTCCGAGCAGCGAAGCCTCAAGGAAGTAGCGTTGCTTGTAGTTGTAGCCGACAAGGGCGTACCACTGAATCTGCTTCCACTGGTCGTCGGAGCCTTGCATCGTGAAATACTCACCGACACTGTGGTTGGCAGTCTTGTTGTTTATCTCCGTGGTGTACTCCGTGGTGGGGTAATCGCTCTCGTAGGAGTAGGAGTTGAAGCGGAAGCCGACAGTGGCGTTGAGCGAATGTGCGCCGAACATGTGTTCATAGTCGGCGTGGAAGCCTGCCACGAAGTTGTTCTCCTTGGAGAAGAACGACGAGAACTTGTTGTAGACCGTACCGAGGTTTTCTATCTCATATCCCGGCACGACGCTGCCCGGACGGTAGTAACGCTGGGAGTTGCGGTTGAGGCGATAGCTGAACTGGCCCGTGATGCTCAAGTCGCGGTTGAACGTGTACTTGGGCTGGATGGCCACGCTGAAGTTGGTGTTGACGGCCTGGTTCTTGTAAGAGCCGGTGCCTTCCTCCAGTATGCCCACGGGGTTGGCGAGCGAGAAGCCCAGCTCAGAGAGCATGTCGTCGGCCTCGCTGAGGAGGCTGGTGAAGCCACCCGTGATGTTGCTGTACTGATAGGGGGCGAGCAGCGGCGACTTGATGAGCGAGAGGAAAGTGGGCGACGTGGGCGTACCGGTGGACTCGTCTTCCTGTATTCCGTCGTCGAAGAGGTCGCTGCTGGTGCGCGAGAGCGCGATGTCGAAGCGCGTGGTGAGGTTTCTCACGATGTTGATGTCGGTGTTGAACCTGACGTTCATGCGCTCCCACGAGTTCTCCTCGGCAGTGCTGTTGGCCTTTGAATAGCCGAGCGAGAGGTTGTACATGCCCACATTGTCACCACCCTGCACGTTCACGCTGTAATTGTGCGTGAAGGCGTTGCGGTAAGTGTAGTCGGTCCAGTCGGTGTTGTTGTGGTACGTGTTGTAGTGATAGCCCGTGGGGTCGTCGTTCAGGAAGTTGAACGAAATGCCCGTGAGGTCTTTCGACATCGTGCCCATCAGCTCCGTGACGTAGAGCCTGTACTGCGATGCGTCCATCATGGTGGGCAGCGTCGGGATGAGCGTCACGCCGAGAGAGATGTTGGCATCGATGCGCGTGGCCATGGAGTGGCCGCGCTTGGTCTCGATGACAATCACGCCGTTGCCGCCGCGTGCGCCATAGAGGGCGGTTCCGTTCTTCAGCACCGTCACCTTCTCAATGTCAGAGGGGTTGACGATGGAGAGCAGGTTGTTGAAGTGCCCTTGGTGCAGGTCTACGGCATCGAGCTGCAAGTCGATCTCAATGCCATCGACGATGATGAGCGGCTGCGAGTTGGCGTTGATGGAGTTGATGCCGCGCACGAACATCGCGCTACCCATGGCAGGCGTACCCGAACGCTGGATGGAACGGACATCGGCGCCGAGGGTCTCGCCTATCTCGCTGTCGATGGTGAGGTTGGTCGGCTTCTGCGACGTGAACGAGCGCTGTGCCGTGAGCGTGGTGGTCTCGTCGTACATAGGGCGGAAGAGATCGCTAAGCATATAGACCTCCATCTCGCCCTTGGTGTCGATGGCCACTTGCTGCGAGACGTACTCCGGCGAGTGGACATAGAGAGACGTGGCAAACGTTGGCACCTTGATGACAAACGAGCCGTCTTCATCGGACATGGCGGTGTAGCGGTCGCTTCCGAGCATCTGGAACTGAATGCCGGAGAGCGGAGCCTTTGACACTACGTCATAGACATGCCCCTTGACTTCCATCAACTCATACTTCTCTGGAGCAGGCTTGACTGGCCTTGCCACCGGGGCGTCTTCTGCCTCCTGGGCGCATACCGGCGCGGCCACGCCAACGGCAATTGCGCAGAGGGCGTTTCTGAAAAACGACCTGCGGATATTATATAATGTACTCTTCATAACACTTAATCTTCGTCTTCGGTTTTAAGGAATTCATCGTACTCTACCGGGCGGAGTATCACGGAAGCAATGCGCAGCACTGGCTCGTAGGTGTCGCGGTTTGTACCAAACGACGGACGGCGCGTCGTGATGCAGATGTATGGCGAAATGTCGAGGCCATAGTAGCTCACGGGGAACGTGACAGGGGCAGCCTCACCGTCTGTGTTGGTTATGAGCACAGTGTCAACATAGTGGATGCTGTCCAGGTTGTAGGTGTCGTCCGTGGTGATGGCATTGCTCGTGGTGTTGCCATAGCGATATGGCGGGCTGCTCGTGGCGTTCACGGAACCGTCGGAGTTAGCATACATGATGTCCACGCCGAAGGAATAAGGCCGCGGGTTGGATTGGTCGCCAACAAGCACCACATAGACATTGTATGTGGTGGAGCGGACATTGGGCAGCTCGATATAGGCCGAAGATGCCGTGCGCTCGCCACTCGGTTCAACCTGGAAATAAGTTATGGAGTAGTTGTCCTCCAACCAGCTGGACGTGACAGTCGCCGATGCGCTGGTGGCGTTACCAGTTGCGATGACGTTCCTGTAAGTGGCGACAATCTCCGGGTTCCACACTTCCCACGGCTTGTAGACGAGGCTGTCGACAATGCGCACGTGGCCATTGCTCATCTCATGCACAGTGCCGTCGGCAAGGTAGCCGTCGAACACTTCGTAACCATCGGACAGCTTGTTGTCGGTGGTGGTGTGAATCGTATCGAGCGGCCACGCCACTTCGCCGTTGAGCAGTGCCGCGTTGTACGAGTCGTTCTCACTGTAGATGAGGTTGCGCGCAATGATGTTCTTTGGCACGGAGTCGTTGAGATAGTCGGCATCCACAGACAGCGGGCCTTGCTGGTTGTTGGTGGGCGAACCGCCAACGTTGGTCTGCGGCGAGTAGTAGTACATCGACGAGGTGTAGTTGTAGCACGGCTGGATGGCCGCCATGCTGCTGTTGAAGGCATCGTCGGTGGGGATGAGCATGGTGTAGCTTGAGTCTTCCTCGTTGAGCAGGGCGCGGAGCGAATTGAAGAGCGTGTTGGTCTCCACCATAACGGAGTCGCTGTACGTCGGGTTACCGTCTTCGTCGATAGGCCCTTCAACGCTGGCATCCTCGTCGAGCACCGATGAGTGGTACTTATAGAAGTAGTTCTGGATGGAGTCGCAGCCCTCAACGTCGAAGATGTACTCGTAGACGTTGGGATAGTAGGGGGCGTAACCGTTAAGCGTGTGCATCGTGCCGTTGAGGCTCGGCTGGTTGGCCTTATCGATGCTCACGCCGGCAAACGTGCCGCCTGAACTGACGTTCTCGAAGACGAACGACTTCTCGTTGAGCGTGTGTATGCGCTCGTTGACTTCGCCTGAGAGCTGGTAGTTGTAGTTTGCCACGTGGTTCTCCACGAAGCGCGATGCAAGCGTCGCGCTGTCGAGGTTCGCAAGGCTGTCATAGTCGAACGTGCCGTTGAGCGGCGCGAACACCGTATAGGTGCGTGCGGCTGAAAGGTATTCATCGTATCCGGCCCTGCTGAGCAGGTCAGCGAACTGCGTCAAGTTTTCGTCGGCGGAGATGTTAGCCCAAAGGCTCTGCATACTGGCGCCGCTCTGCCCCACGTAAGCCTCGTTATAATCAGCGAAATCGGTACACGACGCCACGGCCATGGCAAGTCCCGCGAGGGTCAAGCCTATATGTCTGTTAGGTTTCATTGTTGACACTTCGTTAGCGTTATACATTAATAAACATCCTCAAGGTACATCGAGTTCTCCACGACATCGATGGGACAGAACTCCACGTAGTCTATCTGGAACTTGTGCTCATCGCTCAGCACCGACTTGAGGCGGAGCCAATAGTCGCGCTGCTCGAAACTATCCTGGTAGAGGATGCGCCTCACGGAGTAGGCTGCGTAGCGTGCCGGCACGCCACCAAGTCCGCCGGAGGAGTCGTCGGTGCGGCGGGCGTAACACATCGGGGCACGCATCCAGCTACGTGTGCGCAGGGCCTGGTCGGTCTCCACGCCGTAGTCTGATTCCTCGCGTGCGTCAGTGAGGCCGAGTCGAGCGTCGTCGGAACTCATGCGGAAGTCGATAGGAATGTCTATCGGCGAGAATCCGGTCTGCTCCGGGCCGTCGCCAATGTAGAACTGCATCATTCCGAAATACGAATCGCCAAGGGTAACGTCTATGCGCAGCTCATACTCGCGGTCGGGCACCGGGGGGAGCTTGATTGCGAGGTCGAACTCACCCATTCCCTGGAACGAGTCGCCCTGGTAGAGGATGAAGTCGTGTCCCGTTGAGCCGGCACGGAAGTTCATGTCGAGTGTGGTGTTGCTGCCGTTGAACGTGACCACGTTGTCGAAGTAGTTCGACGGATAGCGCATACGCACCACGCTGGAGTTGTTGGCCAGGGCCTGTGCCGTCGGTTGGTCCATGCCCCTGTATCCGTTGCTTGAAAGCTCGTGGAGGCAAGTCGTGATTTCAAAGCGCATACGCTCGTTGAGCACGCCTTGCGGCACATAATAGTCGTAGACGAGCGGCTCGTCAATCTGGTAGATGTAACCGTTGAGCGGCTGCAACGGCGACGTGCGGTGGACGTAGGAACCGACGCGCCGCACAGTGTGCATCGACGAAGAGCCGGTTGTCAGCACGTTGTCCGTGAGCGTATTGGACTCTTCCCAGCGGTTGATGTAGGTGGCATTGTTGTTGCTGACGTCCGGCGTCCAAATCTTTATGAGCGTCTTCGGCAGCAGCGTCTCATAGTAGTCGTAGCAGAAGTTCACGCCGTAGCTGGATGCAAGCATGTAGTTCACGGTGAGCAGGTCGCTGGCCACCGCGCCCTTAATGATATGGTAGCGCATGAACATATTGAGACAGTTGAGCGAGTCGGCGTAGTCGGTGCCAGTGCTCACCTGCGCCCCGTTGTTGCGATAGTAGTCGTACCATCCTGAGCTTTCGGAGGAACGGCTGCCCTCGGCGCACTGCCCGTATTTTTCATTTGCGTATGCAGCGAGGTCTTCCACGGTGTAGATGCCCAAAGTATTCAGCACGGAGTCGGGCACGGCAAAGACCGTGTAACCAATCTTGCAAGTGTAGCTGCTTGGGATGTAGTAGCTTTCGATGCTGGTGCTGCTGCCGATGGTGGAGCTTGGAGTGGTGAACGTGGTGGTCTTCTCCGTCGCGCCGTTGAGCACATCGTTCAGCCCCGTTATTTCAAAAGCGTCGCAGAAAATGCCGTAGAGACCGGAGTTCTCCATTTCAGTTCCGAGGAGGTTGTTGGAGCGCGGGATAACATTGTTTATCATGTGGACGTATCCGTTTGTCAGCTCCGTGTCGTATTCGACAATCTGCGCCACTTCGTTGAGCACGATATAGGAGTTGTCGACCACGCTCGCCGTGAAAGTACGGCCGAGGAACGTGTTGATTGTCGAACCGTCGGAGATGTCCGTGTAGGAGATCTTCGTCCTCGCGAGGTGGAACTCCGCGATGTCGGTGCAGAGACTGTCGGTGAGGCCTTCAAGGCTATTCTCCGTCATGCCGTTGTGCTCGAACAGTTCGTTTTCTGCGTTATAGAGGCTGTCAATGTAGTCGGCCACTGCATCGTTGGTAGGTGCGAAGCAGGTGTACTCGCCGTAGGTGGACATCAGCCTGTCGTATCCCGAACGTTGGAGTATGTAGTAGAAGCTGGAGAATTCCTCGTTCGAGCCGAGGTAATCCGCGATTGTCTCTCCAGTGAAAGTATAGAGACTTGCATCGTTTTCATCTGGCTCGTCCACGCACGACTGTAGCGCGAAAGCGACCGGCAAGGCCAGCAGCCCCGCCACCATTGAGAGTTTGCTAAATATCTTGTTGTCCATAAAAAACTAAGCTCTAAAATGATTCACATCTGCTTACTACTTGCGCTCATAGGTGCCACTGTTGGAATAAGCAGGATTCTGGTTGAGATTGACGTTGACGTTCATCTCGTCCTCGTAGACCGGGAAGTAGAGATAAGGTTCGCTCACCAGTCCGGCCTTTTGCACGCCCGTCGACGAACTCTTGCGAAGCACGAAAGTGATGAATTGCTCGTATGTCTGCACAGGATAGGCACTGACAGATCCGCCGTTTTCCTCAAGGATTTCGTTCATGGTCTTGTCTATTTCAACAGTGCCGGTGCAGTGGCGATAGTTGTATCGCATGAGGTCGAACCACCTCTTGCCCTCGTAGCAAAGCTCACGCAGGCGTTCTGCAAGCACAAGTTCTTCGAGCGACGACTTCGTGTTGTCGGAATAGTCGGAGAACACGAGCGAGTCGGAAGCCACCACGCTGTTGTCAAGCGAGCGGGAGTTGACCGTCTGCACGAGATGGAAAGCCGAGCCGAGTCTTGAGTCGTCGTCAGAGGTGGCAAGCTGCACAAGAGCTTCCGCACGCATGAGCATCACGTCGGTGATGCGATAGAATATCCAGTTCTGGTAGAGGCTGCTGTAGACATTGCCGGAGTTCCTCAGATAGGAAATGCCCGACACTATCCTGTCTGAGGCGGCAGTGGTCTGGCTGTATGTGGTCTGGTCTATCATCTTGCGCACAGCGAGCGTCGTAGTAGTGGTGGTACCGCCGGAAGCCACGACGTTGAGAGTGCTTTCCCCGAAGCGATAGTCGTCGCTCGTATAGAAAGCCTGGCTCGCGCTTTCCGTGTCGCTGGTGTTGTTGGTAGAGAACACGTTCTGCGACGGCTCAAGGTATCCACGCCCAATATAGCTGCTGCTGTTGGCATAGCTCACGTACATGGCGGCAAGGCCGGTGTTGGCCTGCTGGGGAGACTCCCCGAAGGCAAGCTCAAAGAGAGCCTCGTCGGAGTTGCCATTGATGAATATCTGCTCGTTGGAGGTTGCACCGTCGTAGAGAGGATAGCCGCTGTTGCCATCAATGTCCACGCCTCCTAAGAACGAAGACATCTGGTTGTTCTCGGCGGCGGCAATCTTGTCTTCTATTATTTCCTGACAGAGGTCGGCGCAGTTCTGATAGTCGTCGGTGCTGCCTGTCATCGAAGCTCTCCAAAGATAGACATCGGCGAGGATGGCCTGTATGGCATTCTTGTTGAGATAGCCGGTCTTTCTCCAGTCCTCATAGCTCGTTGCGGACAGCGGAGTCTTCAGAGCCTCCGTGAGGTCGTCGATGCAGTGCTGCAACACCGTACCCGGGGCTTCCTGCGGCAGGTCCATGTCCTGGCTCGTGGTGTAATAGGCCGTCCCCGAGTAGGGCACGTCGCGGAAGGCGCGCACGAGATAGAAGTAGCACAATGCGCGGAGGGCGAGCATTTGCGAGCGGTCGGTGTTATAGGTGGACTCGGTGTATGACGGGTCGATGTCCATCACGCCCGCTGCACGGTCGAGCACCTGGTTGCACCGGTTTATCACCGTGTAGAAACTCGCCCAGTCGGCATAGACGTTCTCATCGTCCATGGTTCCCGCGTTCATTTCCGTGAGGTAGGTGTAAGTATCGTTATTGCTGATTGTCTGCGTAGTGGGAGTGAGTTCGTCGGAACGCGCAGAGCCCCAGACGATGACACGCTGGATGGCAGCACTTGCACCCATAGCATAGTAGGCACCTGC
Source organism: uncultured Prevotella sp. (assembly GCA_964623445.1). Taxonomy (GTDB): domain Bacteria; phylum Bacteroidota; class Bacteroidia; order Bacteroidales; family Bacteroidaceae; genus Prevotella. Next base: position 11,781 of record CAZURD010000024.1, read on the forward strand.
AACCATCATCGACACGTCTTCGCGTGTTTGCCAAAAGTCTTCACCCACAATCATGTCCTCGGGCAGTACGTTTGTGTCAACGCATGAAGCCAGAAGCAGGCCAGACAGTCCACATATTATATATTTGTTCATATCGTGAATTGTTTTAATAGCTGCACATGTCAGAAAGAAACGTTTATACCAACCGTGAACGACCTCGAGCGCGGCGTTGTGGAGTCATCGTCGGCATAGGAGAAGCCGCTGGTGGAGTGCTCCGGGTCAGTGCCGCTATACTTGGTCCAGCAGAAGAGGTTGTTGCCGGAAGCGTAGAAGCTGCAACCGTTCAATCCGAGCGACTTCACGAACTTGTTCGGCACACGGTAGGTGAGCTGGAAATACTGGAAGCGCACGTATGAGGCATCCTCCACGTAGCGGTCGGAGCCGATATAGTTGTATGCGCTCGTCGTTCCGAAGACAGCGCGCGGAATCGGGGTGACGTCGCCGTCCTTGCGCCAGCGGTAGTTCACGGCAGCGGTCTGGTTGTAGGCCGTGGCCATGCTCTGGAGGTTCATGCGGGCCGTGTTCACCACCTTCACGCCGAAGCGGAAGTTGAAGCTGGTGCGGAGAGTCCAGTTGCCATACTTGAACGTGAGGCCGAAACCACCGTTCAGCTTCGGGTTGGAGTTGCCGAGGTAAACCACGTCAAGCTCATTGATTTCGCCGTCGTTGTTGATGTCCTCATAGATGGCATCGCCGCCCTGGAAGTAGGTCTGGTCCGACTCGCCATAGTGGAACACCATGCGCTTCGGCGTACCGTCGCTCTCCATGATCACCTTGCCGCTTGCATCGGTTGCGATGGGCGCGGTCTTTCCGGAAGCAAGGAACACGTCGTTAATGTAGGTCTCAAGCTCGGAGCTGCTCCAGTTGTTCTCGGTGGCGAGGTTGGTGAGATACTCGTAAGAATACTGATAGACACCCTTATACTTCAGTCCGTAGATGGAACCGATGGCGTTGCCCACCTGCACACGTGTCATGTAAGTGCCGTTGGCAATGCTGGTCTCGGCATTGAGAGTGTTGAGCACGCGCTCGTCCATCTCAATCACCTTGTTTGAGTTCTGCGAAATGTTGAAGTTGGCACTGAGCGAGAACTTGCCTTTCTTCACGATGTCGTTGAAGTCGACATTAACCTCCCAACCCTCGTTGGTCATCTTACCTACGTTCTGCCAGCTGAGCGAAGAGTAACCAGTGGTTGTCGGAATGGACACGGAACTCATGAGAAGATCCTTGGTGGTCTTCTTGTAATACTCGAACGTTGCCTCAATCTTGTCGTTGAACAGTCCGAGGTTGAATCCGAGGTTGTAGCTCGTGGTCGTCTCCCACTTCAGGTCGTCGGCCTGAAGGTGGTCGAGATAGGCGATGTAGGTGTTTCCGTAGGATGCGGAGTTGGACAGGACGTACTCCTCATAGTAGACGGCATCGCTCGTCGGCGTGTTACCCACCATACCCCAGCTGGGACGGAAGGCAAGCATTGACACCACCTTGGTCAGCGGCTTGAAGAAAGCCTCATCACTGATGTTCCAACGTCCGGAGATGGAGGGGAAGTAAGCCCACTTGTTCTTCGGGCCGAACTTCGAGTCGCCGTCGGCGCGCAGGTTGGCGTCGAGCGAGTAGCGGCTCTTGTAGGAAACGTGGGTGTAGAGGCTCCAGTTCTGCGTGCGCGAGCGGCTCGTGGAGCTGGATGCCGACACGGAGCTTGCGTTGACGGTGGAAGAAGAGATGCCGTTCGGCAGGCGTGTGATGGTTTCCTCCTGCGAGTCGCTGTTAGCCGAATAAGCCTGGTATTTCGCACGTATGAAGCCCGTCCAGTCCTCGTTGTTGAAGTGCGGGGTGTAGGTCAGTTCATTGGTGACGGTGATGGCCATTCGGTTGTACTCGTAGTTGTAGGAGCGGTTGTAGTTGTCGTCACTGTCGTTCCACGAAGTCTTCGTGAGCGAGCCGGGATAGTAACTGGGCTTGCTCTGCGCATATATGTCGAAGTACACGTCGCCCTTGTAGGTGAGGCGGTGCTTGCCCGGTTCCACGCCCAACAGGTCGTATTGCAGGATGAAGTCTGGCGTCACGCGGTAGGTGTTGTCCTTCCGCCAAGCGAGATTTGCGACAGCCACGGGGTTCACTTCCGACTGGACGGCCGAGAGTTCGTCGTTGGTGGATGTCGTGGTTGGCATGATGTAGTACTCGCCCGTATCGTTGCCGTTGCCGTCCTGCTGGTAGATGCTCATGTTTGGAGCAATGCGTTGTGCCCTGCGGAGGATGTAGTCGTCGTAGTTCTTGTTGTTGTTCGTGTAGGTGAAAGCGAAGTTCGTGGAGAACTTGATTCGGTCGGACACGAAGTAGTCGAGAACCATGCGGGTGGTGAAGCGGTTGAGCGACTGCTCGATGATGGTACCCGTCTCGCGGTCGTAACCGGCGGAGATACGGAAGTTGGCCTTCTCACCACCACCGGTGATAGTGAGGCTGTGGCTGTGCTTCTGTCCGAACTGCGTCACAGCGTCCACCCAGTCGGTGTTGTTGTTCCAGTTCTCGTAGTCGTACCACGAAGTGTTGTAGTTCAGCTCGTCGATGCCAGTCGTTGCGTCAGCCGTCTGGTCGCGGTTGTAGATGGCCTCCTTCATCATCATGGTGTACTGGTCGCCGGTGAGGAGCTTGTATCCCTGCGGCTGCCAGCTTCCCGTGAACTTATATGAATAGCCCACGACGGTCTTTCCGCGCGCACCACGCTTGGTGGTAATCTCAATCACACCGTTTGCACCCTTTGAACCCCAGAGGGCTGTCGAGGCGGCATCCTTGAGCACGGTGATGCTCTGGATGTCCTCCACGTTGACAGAGAGCAGCGAGGCGTAGTCTTCCTCGGTGGCGTTTTCCGCCGTGAAGTCGTCGGGGGTGTCGTAGATTTGTCCGTCGACGACGATGAGCGGGTCTTTGTTACCGTTGATGGAGGTGATACCACGGAGGCGCATCTGCGTTCCGGAGCCGAGGTTACCGGAGTTGGCCACGATGTCAAGACCTGCAATCTTACCTTGCAAAGCTTCGTCGGCACTGGTGAACGAGAGACCCTCCACCTCAGACATGTCCATTGTCTGCGAGGCCACGGAGACCTCACGCTTCGGGATGGCCATGCCGCCAAGGTTGGAGTTTTTCTTTGAAGTGACGGTGACTTCCTGCACGGTGGTGGCCGAAGAACCCATTGTGATGTTGAAGCGTGTCTTTGCACCGATTGCCATGGTCTGCGTCTTTGCGCCGACGTATGACACGCTCAGCTTGTTGTTCGGGTTCTTGATGACCATGGTGAAGTTTCCGTTGATGTCGGTCACGGCAGCAGTCACGATACGGTTGTTTGCGTCGCGCTCCGTGACGTTGGCCATCATCACAGGTCCGAACTCATCGTTGACGGTACCCGAGATTCGCTGCCCTTGCGCGAAAACTGCCTGCACGATAACGAGCGACAAGGCAGTGAGTATCAGCTTTATTCTTGGCATAGTGGTATGTTATCTTCTGTTCTTGAGTTTGTGTGCCTTTGCCGAGGAGCTTGACGAAGAGTCGGAGAACGTCGTGAAATAGCTTTGCTCGGTATTGTAGTAAAGCGGCTGGTCAATCTCGTGTATGACAGCAAACGAAGACGTGGTGAAGTACAGACCCACATCGGTGGACGTGCGCACGTCAGAGAGCGTGAAGTCGCGGGCCATGCGGTTGACCATGCGCGAGCCTCCGTCTGTGATAGTATGCGCGAGGTCGCTAAGGTCGGTCACAACGATTTGGCCTGATCCCTGGGTGACAGAGAGTGTCTGGCTGATGCCAAGATCATCGGAGAGGAACGTGGAGTAGGAAGAAGTTCCTGAACCCTCGTTGTCCACATAGATTGAACTGCGCTGGAAGTGCAGGCGCACGAAGTCGCGCATACGGTCGAGGTTGCTCTTGATGGAGTCTTTATATATGGTGGCATCGCCTCCAGCGTCCTCGATGCGCGAGCCGCTCGTATACCAGCTGTCTATCTTCTCCCACTCGGGCAGGCCGTGGCTATAGGCTTCCTCCATAGCGGTGTTGTTGGGAGCGTAGACGGTGTAGTTGTATGAGTTGAAGAAATTGATGTTGTAGTCGAGGCAGTAGGAGTCGTTGGCATCGAACACGATGTAGCGGTCGATTGGAGCCTGCGACTGTCCGCTCTCTATGACGGAAGATATGCCTGCGAACTCCATGATTTCGGTGTTGTTGAATCCCTGGCAGAACTCGTAGAACTCCGAGAACTGGTCGTTGTTGCCGAGCACCTTGTAGACGCTTTCCGTCGGGCCTTGTATCACGTGGTCGATCTGGAAGGTCGTTCCGTTGTCCTGGCTCCACACGTTCTCGATGACGGAAGCAGGCAGGCCGCTGTTGATCTGTCCGCCGCTCATCACGCGGTCGCCAACCGACGTGCCCTCGACATAGACCTCACCGCCATGCTTCGTCTTGTAATACTTGTTCGTGGTGAAAGTCGAAGACGAGTTGTCGGAGGAGTTGAACACGATGGTGTGGTAGTTGAGGATGTCCTGGAAGTGGGCGCGCACCCTGGCGATGTTCGTCGTGTTGGAGCTGGTGGAGAACAGGAGGGCGGCGGGGATGGAGTCGATAACCTCGAACGTGTTGGGGTCGACGCGCCAGCGCGAGGCGTTGAGCGACGACACTTCCGTCTCCACGTTGTTCACGATGGTTGTGGTTGTCGTATAATAATAATGTATAGCCTCGGTGCAGTCGGACGTGGAGGTGTTGGCGCGTCCGAGCGTTGCCACGTCAAGATAGTAGAAGTCGGAAGCGTCGAAAGCTGCGTCGGAGGGCAGGAAGAGGCCGAAGCGTCCGTCGATGGCCTGCAAGTAGGCATAGTAGTCGAGCATGAGCAGGTTGTTGGTGGACTCGTCGGTGATGGCCCAGCGCATGACGCGCATGTTGTTCTTGATGCGAGCCACGCCGGAGACGGCACTCAGCGTGACGGGAGCCATGACGGTGTTGAGGTAGTAGGCCACGGCGTTGTTGGCAATGCCGATGTCGTATGAGCCGTCGTCCTTCTTCTTCACGTCGTCGATGGTGAGGCCCATCAGCTCGTACACGTCGTTGGTCACCGTCGCGAACTTGCTCGGCACGGTGGTGGCGAACGACGTTTTCATAAGGTTGTTGAGGATGGAGGCCACGAGGTTCCTTGGGATGGAGTCGATGTTCTCCATGATGTTGTCCTCGGTGATCACGTCATCTACGGCATTCTCCTGAATGATGGCTGCGCCGGCACCGTTCAAGAAATATTCTTTCATGGCATCGTCGTCGGGCACGAGCATGGCTGCATAGCTCATTATGGCAGCCTCGCTCGAAGTGCTGGTCGTGGAGCTGGAGTAGGCGTTCCATCCCGGGTTGAACGTGAGCTTCTCGTCGGAGGCCGCGCCGGAGTTGGTGTCGTCGGTTGCGCCGGTCGTGGAGCTAAGGTAGCGCACGTCGTAGATCTGGTCTATCGACTGCTCGTTGTTCTGCATTGCCCAGTCGTTGTAGTCCTGGGTGGTGGACTGGTCATAGTAAGGATAAGCGAAGCGGTCGAGCATTCGGCTGATGATGGTCACGTCGTCGCGCCTCTTCAGCATCTGCGCAAGGTTTCCCGGCGGCACCACCACGTCCTCCACCTGATGAATGTAACCGTTCTGGCAGGTGACGTCGGCATTGACGATCTTGTTGCGCAGCACGTAGGTGGATGTGCCGTCGTATTCTTCGCCCATAAGTATGGAGAAATCGCTTTCTTCACCGACGGTCGTAATATCATTGCTGAGGAAATATTCGCGCGTGAAGTGCGGGAGCATCGGTGTCGTAGCATCGTTCACCGTATAAAGAGAGGTGAATCCCCTCCAATAGGAGTTGTTGGGATAAAGCTCCGTGGGGTTGGTGACGTTGGCCACGGTGTCGATGACGCTGAGCGTCGTCGCGTGCTTGATGGCTCCACCGTCGCTGATGCTTGAGCCAGTGTTCACGTTGTCGAGTCCGCTGGTGAGGATAGCGTTGTCGAGCATGGAGTAGTAGAGCAGCATTTTCTTCTGCGACACGGAGAGTTCATCGTAGCTCGTCACGCCGAACTCATTGTCGGAGCTAAAGAAGCGCTCGAAAGCCTCGTCGTTGGCGGGGAACACCGTCTTGGAGCCTGTGCGGGAAAGCGTCTCAGTGTACCCAAGGTCGTCTATGAGCCTGAGGTATGTGCTGAAAGTGCCTTCGAGCTGCCCCGACGAACGAGTTTCCAACTCGTCGTAGATGCTGCTGCCAAGCCACGACGGCAGGCTGTCTTCATCCACTTCCTCGTTCTTATCGATACAAGACGCGAGCAGTCCTGTACAGATAAGGGAAAAACAAAAGATGAGTTTCTTCATACCGAATTTTGATTAATTTTATTTGATGCTTTTAGTTATTGTCTGTTGATGCTTATTTTGCGCGGAACGAAATTGTACATTCTTGCCGAGCGGGATTCTTCCCCCTCACATTTCTTGCTTAGAGTCAGCATTACTGCCCATTCTATCCTTTTTTGCTTGCACAAAATGACGCCACGCTATATAAGTGACGTGGACACGCTTACCCACTATCGGGTACAAAAATAGCATTTTTCTTTATTTATGCGAAACATTCGTTTTATTATTTTTATCAATGTCGGCATTTTTCACGAAGAACTTTGAGCAAAAGCAATAAAAACAGTTTTATTGGCAAATAAATAAGTTTTAGCGTGTGGCGGGAAAAAGGCGGCGAAGTGGAAAAATTGGCTTGGAGGGTGTGATTTTTTGTAAATGTCGCGGAATTTGATGCACAACGGCCCTTGCGGGGAATGAGCCGCAACAGCCATGCGGCAGCCCCAACGCCACGGACAAGCATGGGTGGCCTGCTTGCATATATGCAACCAAGCGGCGGCAACATCCCCGCCGTTTTCAATAGATGTCCCATTGCCCTGCAACGGATGCCTCGTTGCGATGCAACGAATGCCTTATTGGAGGCCAATTAATGCCTTATTAGAGGCCAACGAGGCATCCTTTGCAAACCACTGTGTGTCAATGCGTTGTCGCAAGGACAGGCGCACCGACCCTTTTAACACTGAAATGTTAATCGAAAGCACGCGCTACACCTTAATATATTAAGGTATAGCGAACGGTTGGACAAGGCCAATACCCCCTGCCCTCACATGCCATCGATGGGAAAAAATGCCTAACTTTGCAGGCATGGAATATGCCGACATATTGCTGCCCGTCCCCTTGGAGGGGCTGTTCACATACGCCGTGCCCGAGGGACTGCGGCAAGCGATGGCCTTTGGCGTGAGAGTGAAAGTGCCTTTCGGCTCTCGCACGCTCACGGGGGTGGCCGTGCGCCTTGGGAGCACGCCGCCGCAAGGCGTGGCCGTGCGCGAGATTGCCGAGGTGATGGGCGGCGGAGCGGCCATAAACGAGAAGCAATGGGAGCTGTGGCAGTGGATGGCTGACTACTACATGTCGCCGATTGGCGAGATGCTCAACGCGGCACTGCCGGCCAAGCTGAAAGAGAAGAAAGACTACCGGCCACGCACGGAGACCTGCATACGCCTCGGCAGACAGTTCCACGGAAGGCGCGAACTGCGCACGGCAATGGACATGCTCGCCCGCTCGCCACGGCAAAAGGCGTGCTTCGCGTGGTTCCTGCGCCTCTCGGGGTGGGACACTGAGGACGTGCTCGACGGCAGGCGACCGCCCACTGACCCCACGCGCGAGGAACTGATGAACGCCAGCCACGCCTCGGCTGCCACGGTGAGAAAGCTCTGCGACGGGGCCTTGCTCCAGGAGTTCAGCCGCGAGGTGAGCCGCATCGGCATTGGCGGGCAACCCGACTTCTCGAAAATGAAGGCGCTAAGCGAGGCACAGGGCACGGCCTTGGAACAGATAACGCGCTCGATGGCGGAAAAAGACGTGACGCTGCTGCACGGCGTTACGGCAAGCGGGAAGACGGAAATATACATCCACCTGATGAAACGCGCCATCGACGAGGGCAGGCAGGTGCTGTTCCTCATGCCGGAGATAGCCCTGACGGTGCAGATGATGGAACGGCTGCGCCGCGTCTTCGGCCACCAAATAGGCATCTACCACTCGCGCTACTCCGACACGGAACGCGCCGAACTGTGGATGAGGCAACTGTCGAACAGCCCGTGCGACATCATCCTCGGCGCGCGCTCGGCGGTGCTGCTGCCCTTCAGGAGGCTCGGACTGGTGATTGTTGACGAGGAACATGAGGCTTCATACAAGCAGCAAGACCCCGCACCACGCTACCACGCACGCAGCGCGGCCATCATGCTGGCACGGATGTGCGGGGCGAAAGTGCTGCTGGGCACGGCCACGCCCTCGGCAGAGAGCTACCACAACGCCCTCACGGGGAAGTATGGACTGGTGGGGCTGGCGACGCGCCACAGCGGAATGGAGCTGCCGGAGGTGAGGGTTGTGGACGTGGCCGACCTGCGGAGACGCAAGCTGATGGACGGCCCGCTGTCGCCGCAACTGCTGGAAAGCATGGCGGAAGCCCTGTTCGACGGACGGCAGGCCATGCTATTCCAGAACAGAAGGGGGTTTGCGCCGGTGGTGGAGTGCAGGGAGTGCGGATGGGTGCCGCGATGCGAGCACTGCGACGTGAGCCTCACGCTGCACCGCAGCCTCGGGCAACTGACGTGCCACTACTGCGGAACGGCGTATGCCACGCCCACGGCCTGCCCGAAATGCGGCTCGCGACAGTTCTCAGACAGGGGGTATGGCACGGAGAAAATTGAGGAATGCGTGCGGAAAGTCTTGCCTGCGGCGCGCGTGGCACGCATGGATCAAGACACGACGCGCACGCAAGGGGCTTACGCAAGGCTGATAGACGACTTCGCCGAAGGGCGCACCGACATTCTCATAGGCACGCAGATGATTGGCAAGGGACTCGACTTCGGGCGCGTGGCGGTAGTGGGCATCGTGGATGCCGACGCGATGATGTCGCTGCCCGACTTCCGAGCCAACGAGATGGCGTTCACAATGATGGCACAAGTGAGCGGGCGCGCGGGACGCAGCGACAAGAAAGGACTTGTGATAATACAGACACGGCGACCCGACGACGCGCTGATTGCGCACGTGGTGAGCAACGACTACGGGGCGGCCTACCGCGAGATTGCCGAGGAACGCCGCGCCTTCGGATACCCGCCGTTCCGCCGACTGATATACATCTACTTGAAGCACCAGCGCGAAAACGTGGTGGAGACGGCGGCGCAACACCTTGGGCAACGCCTCCGCTCGTGGTTCGGCAACCGTGTCCTCGGCCCGGACAGCCCGCCAGTGGCGCGCGTCAGGGCAATGTTCATAAGGAAAATCGTGTTGAAGCTGGAGCCGGGCATCGACCTGCCCAAGGTGAGGCAATACCTGCGCATGGCGCAACACGAGGCGACTTCCGCCCCCGGCTGCGCCGCCTTGCAGGTGTATTTTGACGTGGAGATGTAGCCACGGGCGCAAAGTGGCCGTGGCGAGGGGGTTGAAGAAGCCAAGGGACTGGCTTCTTCAACTTGCCCCAAAAGGTCTAATCTTTACTTCCGTATTTCTCTTCCCAAGTCTTGAAACGCTCGTAGACCTCAAGACCGCCACTGCTATACCAGCCGTAACCGACGCGCCGCTCATACCCAATCTCGGAAAGGTCGTAGCGTTTGATGCCGTCGCGGTCGCAGAAGAACGGGCGGTTGTCGTCGATTTCGTAGAAGCGTGCCCACATCGGCGGACAGTCGTCGCCATCGGCACAGGCCTCCATGCGGTAGTCGCGGCGACCGAGGGAGTCGGTGAAATTGACGCGCCGCAGCCCCTTTATCTCGCTCTGGCGGAACCACTCCACCGCACTTTCCACCGCACGGACCACGCCGGGCGATGGCTTGGAAAGCGACATGAGGAAAAGCACGATGTCGGCGGATTCCTTTCCGCTGAGCGAGACAAGCTCGTAGGCACGGGCATTGGCCGGTTCGAGGGTGTGTTCGTCGTACTGGGCGCACCACACGGTGGGCTTGCCGTCGCGCACCACCTGCGTCTTCAGGATGCAGTCAACGCCCTTTTCGAGCGACACTTGCGCCTTGGCGCGGAGACTGTCGGGCAGAATGTCGAACGGTTTCTTCCCCTTGGCAGCGTCGCGCATTACTTTCAGCACGTTCACCATAGCGTCGTCGTTGAACGTGACGTGGGTGTAATATCCCTGTGGACGCGGATAGAACTGCGGCCATCCGCCGTTGTCATACTGCGCCGCGAAGAGATAGTCGAAGCCACGGAGCAGTGCGCCGAGGTATTTCTGCTCCCCCGTGGCCTTGTATAGCCGCGCGAGGAAGACCATTTCCGTTGTCGTCGCGCTGTTGTCGATGGTGCTCTCGTTGGCATCGCCCTTGTGAGCCTCCACCTGCGCACGCTGCTCCTCGTCGAGCGGAAGCTGCATCTTGATGTTCTTCGGCCACCCGCCGGTGTCGTGCTGATAGAGCAGCACGTTGTCGCCAATGCGGCGTGCTTCGTCGGTGGAGAAGAACGCATCGTCGAGTTTCTTGGCATACGACGTCCATTTCTGCCCGCCATCCTTGCGGGCCGGCGCACCCTCACGGGGCGCGTCCTGCGCTACGGCCACGGCTACGAACAGCAGCCCGAGGCACAAGCCGGTCAGTTTTCTCATCATGTTTGGCTCTTAATTATGGCGGGCAGCAAACCGTCGCCCTCGTTTTAGTTAGTATATGGTTGGCAGCAGAACGGACAACAATGGCGGCGATGCGGCGGAAAGACCGCCGGCACATGGCCGCAATGCGCCCAACATCAAGGCAAAGCCATGCAGAATACAGTCGCGAAGAACTGTATTTCTGCCGCTTTTGAAATTTGGGGAAGCTGCCGTGACGGGGCAAGACAGCTTCAGTCGCTTCCTATTCCCGGCTCACTTGTCCTTGCGTCCGAAGAGCGAGAAGTGTACGTAGCGCTTTGGATGCTCCTTCAGGTCGAGCAGAAGAGAGTCGGCACTGCGCATTGTGGCGTTGAGATTGTCGTAGAGAGCAGCGTCGTTGACCAGCAGTCCCAGCGTGCCCTCGGCGTTGCTGAGCCGCTCGGTCATAAGCCTCACGTTCTCAAGCGTGGCATCGGCCTTGGCAATGGTGGCGGCAAAGTCCACCCGGCTCAGGTTCTCCGTTATCTGTCCCGCGTTGTCGAGCACGGCATCGGCCTTGCCCATCATCCCCGGCACGTCGCGGTTGAGCGATGCCAGAAGCGTGTTCATCTCCGCTGTGGTCGTGGTGAGGTTGGCCGTGACGGTCTCCACATTGTGCAGCGTGCCGGTCATGGCGGAGTCGGCAAGGAGCGCATTGAGGCTGCCCACAATGGAATCGAGCTTGGGCAACATCCGCTCAATCGACGGCAGCATCTCGGCGGCCTTGCCAAGCACGCCCACCTCCTGTCCGCCCTTGATGGTGTCGCCGGGCGAAAGCTGCTCACCTCCGTCGGGACTGGACACGAGATTCACCTTGACGTTGCCGAGCATATCGCTCTCAATGGCCGCCGTCGTGCCGCTCATCAGGCGGAACCGCTTGTCAAGTCCGAGCGCGGCGACGCATCCTCCCGTCCCGTCGTAATCGAAATTAATGCTCTGGACGACCCCGACCTGATAGCCGCTGGCATAGATGGCACTTGAAGGGGCGAGGCCACTGATGTCGTCGAAAGCGGCATAGTAGACATCCTCGTCGGAAACGAGGCTCATCCCTTTCAGGAACTGAAGCCCGAAATAGAGCACCACAATGCCTGCTATGGCCACGAGGGCTATATGCACCTCTTTCTTTACGTGTTTCATATTGAGACTATCGTTTGTTTCTGTTTCGCTTAAACTCGGCTATGGCCTCCGTAACGTCGACTTTCTCGCCTTTCTTGAAAGCCACGACGAACGCCCCGGGGAAACGCCCGTCGACCGCGCGGCGCGTTCGGTTGGCGGCATTGTAGTCGGTGGTTGAGCCGCAAGTGTACTTGTAAAGGCCGCCCTCCTCATAGCATTCCACGGACTCCAGACCCTTGAAGCGGGCGTCTTTCAGGCTCACGCGGCTGTTGCCCGCCATGATTTGCACCTTGAACACAGGCACATCGTCGTCTGCATCGGCCTCAACCGATGCGGCGGGAGCGGGCTGCGGCTGTGCGGCAGGAGTGGGCTTGGCCTCTGCTGCGGGCTGCTCTTTCGCGGCGGCGGGGGCTGACGCGGGCGCGGCAGACTGGGTTTCGGGCTTGTATGTGGCAGTGCCACTGCCGCCATACTTGGCCTTGTAGTCGACAAAGGCGAGGTAGATGCCCTTGCCCAACGCCTCCTGCCCGGCGGAAGAACAGAGGTATCGCTCCTCGTCGCGCGTGGTTATGAAGCCCAGCTCCACGAGGCAGCTCGGCATCGAGGTCTCGCGGAGCACGAGAAAGCCCGCCTGCTTCACGCCCTTGTTGACGCGCCCAGACTGCGAGCACGTGCGCCGCTGCACATATCGCGCCAGTTCCACGCTCTGCGCCATGTTGCGGTCTTGAAGGAACTCGAACATGATGTAGCTCTCGGAAGAGCGCGGGTCGAAGCCCTCGTAGTGCTGTTCGTAGTTCTCCTCGAAAAGAATCACGGAGTTTTCGCGCTTTGCCACATCGAAATTCTCGGCGGCGCGGTGCATACCGAGCGTGTAGGTCTCAATGCCGCGAGCCACCTTTCCCTTGGGCAAAGCGTTCGTGTGGATAGAGATGAAGAGGTCGGCCTTGTTGCGGTTGGCTATGTTCGCCCTTTCGTGCAACGGCACGAAAACGTCGGTTTTGCGCGTATATATCACCTTAACGTCGGGGCAATTGCGCTCAACGAGCTTGCCGAAGGCCAACGCCACCTTGAGATTGATGTCCTTTTCCTTAGAGATTGCACCCTTTGCGCCTGCATCGCTGCCGCCATGCCCAGCGTCGATGACAAGCGTGAAACGCTTGTCTGCCGCACCGGCCACCATGCAAAGCAGGGCGGCGAAGCACAAAAGCACTGTCAACCTCTTGCTCATATTGCTCTACAAAATTATGCAAAAATAGCCATTTCCGCATTAAAACCCGAACAACGCCCGACGGTTTTATTATTTATTAAACCCTAATCGGCCGTTAGGACGTTATTATGCCGAGAAAGTACTTTCTTTAAACTCTTCGACTGCTTCCGCGTTCCTGCCGCCATCTTGTCTCCCGTCTCGCCTCGGCGTAGCCCGCTACGCTTTCGGCGAGGACGTAAGACAATCTGCACGGCATTACCGCAGAATCAGTATGAAGCCTAACGGCCGATTCGGGTTTAATAATATCCGCAATCAGCCCCAAGGCACTCCGGCTGCAAACAGGCGCGCGCCGCCGTTAACATAATTATGTTAAAGACAACAACGGGAACCGTTCAAGTCAACCGTCTGACATTCAGCGGATTGCAAAACCTGTCTTATTGCATTGCAATAAATGCCTCGTTGGCCTTCAATTAATGCCTTATTGCACGGCAATTAATGCCGTTTCAGACTGCAATATGACACATACGGGAAAGTGACGGGAA
>CAZURD010000025.1:0-25271 GCA_964623445.1 uncultured Prevotella sp.
CATAGAAGACATTGACCTGACCGACAGCCGTTGGGGAAAATTGCGCTCGCGGCTTATCAGCAAAATAAGGCATTCGGGAAGCGACATGGACTTAAGTCACATAAAAAGGCAACGACGCAGGGTCAAGCGTCTGATTGGCGACAGCAAATGTACAGTGTTCCAGTTCGCCGAAGTTCTTCTTGACTCGGAAAGCACAAAGACTTACATCTATCAAGATCTATCCGTTGATTACGTCAGGTACATGGCGGAAAGTTTGCCGGAAGTCTTTGCCGTGAGCAATTTCCAGGGCTGCGGAACGGATGCAATTACGGCGAGGAACGAAAGCCAACTTGAATATTACAAGAACTGTTCCGGCATCTTCACAATGGGAAAATGGCTCGCCCGCGACTTGGTTGATAGATGCGGAATACCCAAATGCAAGGTCTACCCTGTGGGGGGGGGAATAAATCTTGACAAAAAGCTTGTGGATTACACAAGCAAGCAAGGCAACAAGATTCTGTTTGTCGGGCGCGATTTCGTCCGCAAGGGAGGCGAAATCACAATCAAAGCCTTTATTGAATTGAAGAAAAAGCTGGCAGATGCAGAGCTTTACGTTGCCGGCCCTGCCTGCAATCCGTATCCCCAAGGCACTGAAGGTTATCATTATATGGGCGATTGCGGTCACGAAGAACTGTCCGCCCTGTTCAACAAGTGCGACATATTCGTAATGCCAAGTTATTTTGAAGCCTATGGACTTGTTTTCATTGAAGCATTGACCTACGGGTTGCCGTGCATCGGCAGGAACGCATACGAAATGCCTTACTTCATTGAAAGCGAAAAAACGGGACTGCTGCTTCAGCGTGACGATGTGCAAGAGCTGGCGGACATGATGTTCCGACTGCTGAAAGACAAGAGCTTCAGCGACAACGTTCGTGCAAGAAAAGACCTGTACATACATGAATATTCATGGGACACGGTGGCAAAAAGGATTATTGCCGCAATGAAATGAAGTATTATACTTTGCGTGGCTTCATTTCGTGCAGAAAATGGACGGGGCTTTCAGTGGCGGCTGACATCTAAACACGGAACGGGAAATCCCGCTCGCGAAAAGCGCACGAACTTGACATGCGCAAAGCACAACGAAGCCATCCCGACCGCCTCCGCGCAACACACAGATATACAACGACTTGCAACGGATGCCTTATTGCCCTCCAATAAGGCATTAATTGCAATGCAACGAGGCATTAATTGCAGGGCAACGAGACATCCATTGCAAAGCAACGAGAGCCACCGCCAAACCGGAAGAGTAAAGAGGCACACTTTCAACCCAAATCGGTCATTAGGACGTTATTGCGTCAGGGAGAGCTTTTCGTTGAACTCTTAGCCTGCTTCCGCGCTCCGGCCGGCATCTTGCCTCCCGCCTCGCCTCGGCGTATTCCGCTACGCTTTCGGCGAGGACGGAAGCCAATCTGCACGGCATGACCGCAAAATCGGCCTGAAGCCTAACGGCCGATTTTGGGTTAAACCATACGACAGCCCCTGTCCTTTTGCACGAAATGAAGCCACGCAAAGCATCATTTTGCGCCTTATTGTTGGCTCTGTCCCCAAAAAGAAAATAGTCACAGCCCTGACTTTCTTATGCACCGGGCGCAAAAAATCGCATTTTATATATATCTTTGCAAATGGCCAGACTGCGCCACGGGCGCACTGCCAGACAAAAACAAAGGACAGAAAACAACAATCACGCACTATGGCAAAAATCCAAGCAAACCAATCCGGGACACGCAGCATAGAGGTGAGCGAGACCCACTTGGAGACAATCAAGAAATATCAACTGCTGCGCGGCCTTGCCGACAGCACGGGTTTCGTAGACGAACAGACGCTTGAGAAACTGCGCCTGAACGTCCGTGCCCTGCTCGGCGCAGGCGCAGAGACCGACAAGGACTTGCTCGACCTGTGCCTCGACGTGGTATATCACCCAAACATGAAAGTGTTCGGGCTAAAGCGTCTCATCGCGCTTTATAGCGAATGGGCAGGAGAAGAGCAGTAAGCCGGTCGTAGGCTTCCGCCCAAAAGCCGAGCATTAACAACACAGGGGACAGCAGGTTGCGCTTCATTGATATATATATGAAGCACAACCTGCCATCCCGTAAGCACACGATGACGGTTCAATCCGCCATCAAACCATGACCCCATCATAAATCATTTTAGTCAAATGGACTTCCGTCTGACCGACTTTTTGCCAACCACAAAGAAGGAAATGGAGCTGCATGGCTGGCAAGAGGCCGATGTCATAATATTCTCCGGCGATGCCTACGTGGACCATCCAGCGTTTGGCGCGGCTGTCATAGGCCGCACACTCCAGCGCGAGGGGTTTCGCGTGGCAATAGTGCCGCAACCCGATTGGCACGGCGACCTGCGCGACTTCACAAAGCTCGGCCGCCCAAGGTTGATGTTCGCCATTGCCCCTGGGTGCATGGATTCGATGGTGAACAAGTACACTGCCAACCGCCGTCTGCGCTCAGAGGATGCCTACAGCCCCGACGGGCGACACGACAAACGCCCCGAATACCCCACGATTGTCTACTCCGAAATCCTGCGCCGGCTGTTCCCCGACGCGCCAATAGTGATTGGCGGCATCGAGGCTTCGCTCCGAAGGCTCACGCACTACGACTATTGGCAAGACCGCCTGCGGCCAAGCATACTCTGCGACAGCCATGCCGACCTGCTCGTCTACGGCATGGGTGAACGCCCAATGGCGGAGATATGCCGACAGCTGGCCAGTGGGAAGCACGTCAGCGAGGTGCGCAATGTGCCGCAAACGGCGTTCCTTGCGGCTCCCGACGAAGTGCCGGGCGGCATAGGTGAGGGCGACATCATACTGAAAAGCCACGAACAATGCCTTGCCGACAAGCGCTCACAGGCCGCTAACTTCCGCCTCATAGAAGAGGAATCGAACGCCCTGCACGCCGCACGCATCCTGCAAGGCGTAGGGAAAAAGACCGTGGTGGTGAACCCGCCATACCCTCCCATGACTACGGAAGAGATAGACTCGTGCTACGATCTGCCCTACACCCGCCTGCCCCACCCCAAGTATAAGGGTAAGCGCATACCGGCCTACGAAATGATTCGCCACTCGGTGAATATCCACCGGGGGTGCTTCGGAGGCTGCGCATTCTGCACAATATCGGCACATCAGGGCAAGTTCATCAGCAGCCGCTCCATCGAAAGCATCGTGAGGGAGGCACGGAAAGTGACCGAGATGGACGACTTCAAGGGCTACATCACCGACCTTGGCGGCCCGTCGGCCAATATGTATGGCATGAAAGGACGCGACACCACCATCTGCGAACGGTGCAAACGCCCAAGCTGCATACATCCACGGATTTGCCCCAACCTCGATGCCAACCACAAACCGCTGCTCGATGTCTACCACGCCGTGGATGCCCTGCCGGGAGTGAAGAAGACTTTCATAGGCAGCGGCGTGCGCTACGACCTGCTGCTGCACCGAAGCAAGGACGAGGAGGCCAACAAGGCAGCCGAACGTTACACCGAGGAGCTTATCCGTTTCCACGTGAGCGGACGCCTGAAAGTTGCCCCAGAGCACACAAGCGACAACGTACTAAGGTTGATGCGCAAGCCCTCTTTCGCGCTCTTCAGGGACTTCAAGCGCGTGTTCGACACCATAAACGAACGCTACGGACTGCGCCAACAGCTCATACCTTATTTCATAAGCAGCCATCCCAGGTGTACCGAGGCCGACATGGCAGAACTGGCCGTGCTCACGAAACGCATGGACTTCAAGCTCGAACAGGTGCAAGACTTCACCCCGACACCCATGACCGTGAGCACGGAGGCGTGGTACACAGGCCTCCATCCATACACCCTCGAACCCGTTTACAGCGCACGGACGCAAGAAGAGAAATTGGCACAGAGGATGTTTTTCTTCTGGTATAAGCCCGAGGAAAGCCGAAACATAGAGCGTGAACTGCGAAGAATAGGCCGGCCCGACCTTATTCGCGAGCTGTGCCCGCGCCACTTTGGCACTCCACAGGCCAGCTACGGAAGTCCACACGGAGGAAAAGCAAGGAAGAATGAGGATAATAGAACAAAGCGTGGTGGGCAAAAGCCCGACCCAACCGGCGGAAGACGGCATCGTCGCGACTGACACGATGGTGGCTGTGGTGGACGGCAGCACAAGCAAATCGCCGAAGCAACTGTGCATGGGGAAAAGCAACGGGAGGTTCTGCATGGAATTGGTGTGCGAGTACATAAAGGCCGTCAGTCCCACCATCGGGCTAAATGAGTTCTGCGATGGCGTAACAAAGTGGGTTCGTGGACACTACGATGCCCAAGACTTTGAGCAGGCAGAGAAGCATCCGGAGGAAAGAATGGCGGCAAGTTGCATAGTCCTGAACACTGTGACAGGTGAGATATGGCTCATCGGAGACTGCCAATGCCTCGTGGACGGAACGCCATACGACAACCCCAAGCCCACCGAAGCAAGGCTTGCGGAGAAACGGGCAAGGGAGGCGCAACGCCTCCTTCGGAGCGAGGAATGCACCGTGGCCGACCTGCAACGCCACGACCTTTCGCGCCAAGCGATACTCGGCGAGATGGTGAAAGAGATGCGATGGCAAAACGTGGCCTATCCCGTGATAGACGGTTTCAGTCTGCCCGTGGACAAAGTGCGCACCGTCGCCCTCTCACCGGGCCGCCATTCCGTAGTGTTGGCCTCTGACGGCTACCCCACCCTACTGCCGACGCTGGCCGAAACGGAGGTCGCACTGCGCCAACAACTGGCCAACGACCCTCTGAACATCGGCACATTCAAGGCCACGAAAGGTCTGATGCAAGGCAACCGCTCGTTTGACGACAGGGCATACGTGAGGGTGGAATGCCTTATTAACCCAAATTAGTCGAATGCGTGGCTTTGCCTTTGAATCGAGAAAGCAGGCTCGCCAATGCCCGCACAAAGCCAACAGAAACAACAGTTTTTGCCTCTTCAATCCAACCGCCGACGCAACTCTTTCACCGTAAGGACATTGCCTGCCACGGTGAAGCGCACGTCCCACTCACCGAATGCAAAGCCATAGACGCGCGTCGGGTCGTCATGGTATTGCGGACGCGGGTCTTGTTCGAGAATGCGCAGAAGCGTTTCCGCGTCAGACTGCCCCATCGCAATGAGCATATCAGTAGAAGCCGCCACGCGCAATCTCGGTGCAGGGCTATCAACAGCGAACCCCGTGTGCGCGTCGGGATGGCTGTCCGTGTATGGCAAGTATGGCTTCAGGTCGTAGATCGGAGTGCCATCCATCAGGTCTGCACCCCGCACATGGATCAACGGGCCAAGTCCTGCGCATATCTCTATAGCCTCTATCCGCACCGATGACAGTCCAAGCCCATTGGGACGGAATGGCGACCTTGTGGCAAACACGCCCATACGCCGGTTGCCTCCGAGGCGCGGAGGGCGCACCGTAAGTCCAACGTCAGCACCATCGTTGGCGGAGAATCCCCACACAAGCCACACATAGTCGAAGCCTTCAAGGCCACGTATGGCATCCGCACTGCGATATGGCGCTTCAAAGACGATGCTTCCGCGCAACGACTCCACGACACCGCTCTGTCGCGGAATGCCAAACTTTGTGCCGAACGGCGAACGGAAATGAGCTATTGGATGGATTTCCATACTGCAACGTAAAGGGTTTCTCTCATTAACCTGACAAACTTATCAACATTTTCCACCGTCCCCAAAGCGGGGATGCCGTTTGCCTGAGGGAGACGCACGAATCGTGCATAACCACAAGCAAACGGCATCCGCAGGGCTAATACTTACAAACTTCTTGCCGTCCCTTATGTAAACGCCGCGACTAAGCACGGAGGCATCTTTGCCGAGGAACCGACCGTCAAGGCTGAAGATGCTGCCGTCTGTGGCAGGCATGGCCTCAACGGACGAGATGCCCGTTGCCTCGCCCATGCCTATGCTTATCTTCGCCGATGCGGAACTTGCGCCTTCCGGCAGTGAGATGTATGCCCTCATGCCGTTCATAACGTTGCCCGTCGCCGTGGGTTTCTTCAGACTGCCATCGGTAGCAATGAAGAGATCGCTGCCATCGGTGCGAATCGCAGTGGGACTATATATGCCGACAAAAGCATAACCGTCAAGGCTTTCAACCGCCTTTGCCGCCACATCCACCATGTCGACACCGCTGAACACGGGATTTGCCACCGTCTGTGCAGGCTTGACAAGATACGGACAGCCGGCCTCGATGCAGTCTGCCGCCTCGAAGAACATCACGCCATCCTCCACTTGACCTATGAACTGCGTAATCTGCACACCCTCGCCAAGTGCCTGCTCCACCTGCGTGGCTGTGGCAGTGAACGGCACACAGAACGTGTTCCAATAGCTGCTGTCAAGGGTACGCACCAGCCTCACGTCAACGCCGCCGGCATCGCCAGTGACATTCTGTGCCTTTTCGTCCACGACATACACCAATGCTTCCGCACCTTGCAGGCGTATCACGGCTGCCTCGTCGCGTTTCATGGCAATGCCTTCCACGTCTATCACAGCCCCATCGTAAGGCAGAGAGGCCTCATCGCTGTCATCCAAAGAGAGTTCCACACTGCCAAGGGCATCGGTAACGAATGCTTTCTCACCGTCCCAGCGCACTGTTCCCGTGAGCTTCACGAAGTCGCAGGCTCTTGCTGCAACCTCCTCCGTGGACGACAAGCTGACGGGCATGACTGTTTCCGAGCCTGTCACTCCGAGCAAAGCCGCGTCGTCTCCGCTTATGCTGACCGTCTCCACATCGTCGGCGATGATCAGCGTGCCGACAATCTTTCCTTCAATCATGTCGCCAACAGCAAGGCCAAGGTCACCAACGCCTTGTATTGCCATTGCACCGGAGCCATCGCGCACGAATGCTACATCGCCATCGACATAAACCACTTGCGCCCCGTGAAGCCCGATTGAGAGGAGCGTACCCTCAACGCAGTCCTTTGCCGACATCAAGTCGGGACAAGTCACAGTATCGCCAGCAGTCCCCGGGAACACCGCCACTTCGTCGAGGTAGAAGCGGCAGGGTGCAGACTCTGCCCCAGCAAACGTCACCTGCGTCGACTGGGAGCCGCCCGTGATGCGTATGCTGTATGTGGTGAACGCGCCGCGCACTGTGGTCACGGTATCCTCCGAGAGCGAACCGTCGGTGATGGTGAGCTTTATCTTCGTGCCCTCCGATGCGGTATTGAACGCACCGGCCTTGAAAGTGAGCGTGGCCTCGCCGCCCGTGATGCCCAATGACGGCGTGGTGACAGAGCCGTTGTTTCCTTTCGTGCCCACTACGATGCACTTGTATGCCGGATTCCCAATCGTCTCTGGTGTCCAACCGTCATTGTCGTATGGTGAATTGCCCGTGCTGTTGGCAGTCCAGTTGCCGTCATTCCCTCCAGCCGCAAGGCTTTGGTCGAAGCTCTCGTAGAATGTCATCAAACGTGTGCGCCACACCGTGTACGATGCGGAGGAAGCCGCGTAAGCATCGCTCCCGGCAAACGAAGCCGTGATTTTAGCCGTGCCCCATGAGCCGAACGTCACCTCGCCAGTGGCCGAATTGACCGCAGCCACTGACGGGTTGTCGCTCCTGTACGTTAGCACGCCACCGGCATCGGCAGGCGACAAAGCGGCCTGTGAGGCCACGAAAGATTCCTCTTCGCCGTCCATGACAATCAAACGCTGCCCATACGACAGTCCGTCGAAAGCCACAACCGTGCTGCGCACAGCATCGTCAGCATAGTTTATGGTTATCTTGCTCACGCCAAAGGCCGTCCCGCTGTAACTGAACACCACGCTTTTGGCACTGCCTTTCCATGTGATGTTCGGCTTGGAATATTCCACAGAGCCTTCCGAGACCGTCAGGTTCTTCTTTTCGACACTAGATGTGGATTTGCTCTCTACCTCCACGACAATCTTTGTCATCGTGTTTTCGGAAGCCACGGTCAGCGTGTTCCCGCTATAAAAGCGCACGCTCGAAGTCGACGTGGCATAGTCATGGAGAATCGTTGCCCGTGCCACGGTCGAAAGTAACAACACCGTAATTGCCCGCTACGGACGTGACGACATCGTTGTTTGCCAGTCCGATGGATGCCGCCACGATGGTGTCCGCAGCCTCTTCCGCCCACGCTCCAAGGCTCGGGGCGGAAATGAAAACGCCAAGCAGCATTGCCTTTGCCGCCCATACGCCGTTTGCCGAAACCTTTTTCATTGTGGGATTCGTTTTTAAATTACCTTTATGTCTATGCTCTTCGAGATGCCATGCTTTTCGTCCGTGACGGTGAGCGTTGCCGTGCCGGGCGTTTTCGCACTGCGCACGAGGACGACAAGCTGGCCTGCAAAGAGCTTCATCGTAGGCTCTGTGAATGGCTCAAGCGATGTGGCATCGCCATTGCAGGCGGCTTGGAAAGCCCCCGCCCCCGTCACGCTGAACGTCAGCTGACTGTCGTCGGTTGGGCACGGCGTGCCGTCGGCATCAACCATCGTCACCGTAACGAAAGCCATGTCTTCCCCATCGGCACGCAAGGTTGGCGTTTTGCCGCCGGCCTGGCACTCTGCCACGAGCTGGAGCTGTGCGGGCTTGCCTGCCGTGCGCCTTGTGTCCTCGCCTATCTTGTTGCCCTCGGCATCATAGGTGACCACCCGTATCTCGCCCGGCTCATACTTCACGTCGTTCCAGCGCAAGCGATAGCGGTCGAGACGACCGTCGGCATTCTTGCGCACGCGCCCCTGGCTCTTGCCGTTGACAAAGAGTTCGCCCTCCACTCCGTCCGTGTAGCAGTAGACGGGCGTCACCTGTCCCTCGCGGCCCGGCCACGTCCAGTGGGGCAGCAGATGCGTGGTGTGCTCCTTGTCGTTCCACTTGCTGCGGTAAAGGTAATACCTGTCCTTGGGCAGTCCGGCCAAATCGCAAATGCCAAAATAGCTGCTCCGGCTTGGCCAATATTCGTCGTAGGGCGTAGGTTCGCCGAGATAGTCGTAACCGGTCCACACAAACTCGCCTATCACCTGCGTGTAATCATCCTGCCACCGCCAGTCGTCGTCGGGCAGATTGCTCCACGAACAATACTCAACATCGTAGCCTGAGCACTGCCCGTCGGGGTAAGTCTTGCTGTGGCCAACCTCCACGGGGAACTTGTAGACACCGCGCGAACTTACCGTCGAGGCCGTCTCTGAACCGAGCAGGAAGCCCTGAGGAAGTTCGTCAAGCCCTTTCTGATACTTGTTGAGGCGGTAGTTGAAGCCCGGCACGTCCATCACCTGCGCAAAACCAGTCTTCATCGCGTTGTCCACTCTGTCCATGCCCTGCGTCACCATGCGCGTTGAGTCGAGGCTGTGGCAGATGTCCTGCAACCTCTTGGCCATGTCCACGCCGCCTTTCATGCCTTGTTCGGGAATCTCGTTGCCGATGCTCCACATCACGATGGACGGATGGTTGCGGTGGCGCAGCACGAGGTTGGCGATGTCGCGTTCAGCCCACTCGTCGAAGAAGCGGGAGTAGCCGTTTTTGCACTTGGGATATTTCCACATGTCGAAGCTCTCCGCCATGACCATCATGCCAAGCGAGTCGCACACGTCCATCTGCATCGCGGAGGGCATATTGTGCGACGTGCGTATGGCATCGCACCCCATGCTCTTCATCATCTTCACCTGACGGATGAGCGCAGCCTTGTTCACGGCCGCGCCAAGCGGACCGAGGTCGTGGTGGAGGCACACGCCCTTGAACTTGCGCGTCTGTCCGTTGAGCTGGAAGCCACCCTCTTTGGTGATGCTCACGGTGCGTATGCCGAAGTTCATCGTCTCCTCGTCGAGGAGGCGGTTGTCCTTGTAGAGCCGCGTCACCAACTTGTAGAGATATGGCGACTCCGGCGACCACAGCTGTGCGTTGCCCACGTGGAGCGTGGCACTGACAGAGCCATCGGGAGCGATGTCGCACCGGCTGGCAGCCTCCACATATCCCTTTTTGTCGTAGAGAGTTATCTCCACTCCTGCCTTGTCGCCGGGATTGATGCCCTCCACCTTTGTGTCCACGAGTACGGTGGCCTTGCCATCGCCAATCTCGGCGGTTCGCGCAAACGTCGCCCACGTGGCAATGCGCTGCTCACCCGTGAGCACCAGCGTCACAGGGCGATAGATGCCGCCGCCAGGATACCAGCGGCTGCTCTCCTCCACGTTATTCAAGTCCACTTCGAGCGTGTTGTCGCCCGGCTTGACATACGGCGTGACATCCACTGTGAAGGCGTTGTAGCCGTATGCCCAATAGCCTGCACGCTGTCCGTTAACGGTCACGGTAGGCTCGCTCATCGCCCCATCGAACACCAGTTCTGCCCGCTTGTAGCCGTCCGGCACGTGCAGGGTGGTCTTGTAGTGCCCCTCGCCTATCCACGGCAGCGAGCCTGAACGCCCGGTCTTCTCCGTGGCGACGGTCTCGTTGTTCTGCTCGATGGCCACCACCTGCAAATCCCATTTCTTGTCGAACGGCCCGCTGATGGCCCAGTCGTGAGGCACGCTCACGGCCTGCCATTCCACCTTGTCGCGCGAAAACAGCCACCCATCGGAGAGCGTGGTCTCCATGCGTTGTTGCGCCTGAGCGACCGAAGCCAGTGCAAGCGCGACGATAATGCTATAGTTTCTCATAACTTTTTTCGGTTAGTATATTTGTCAATTAAAGGTATCCGCCACGATAACAGCGTCAAAAGGAAGAGTTATCTGATGTCGGGAATTGCCCCACCCGGAACCGTTGCGAATCAACACAGAAAACGCCGCCCATTCCGAGGGCTGGGCAAGACATTTTCCCAAACCCACGCAAGAGCGTTCCCACTGCGTGGGTTTGGGAATAAAAGGAAATCTGTTACGGCTCTCCGTTCAATAAGCGAAAAGCGGATAGTTTGCCATAGTCTCATTGACCCGCTTGCGAACGTCGGCTATCACAGCCTCGTTGTCGGGCGCATTGAGCACCTCCTCTATCAGTCCGGCGACCATGACCATGAGGTCTTCCTTGGCTCCGCGCGTCGTCAGGGCAGGAGTGCCGAGGCGAATGCCGCTTGTCTGGAATGCGCTGCGCGTGTCGAAAGGCACCATGTTCTTGTTCACCGTGATGTCGGCAGCCACGAGGGCTTTCTCCGCCACCTTGCCTGTAAGGTCGGGATATTTCGAGCGCAGGTCGACGAGCATGGAGTGATTGTCCGTGCCGCCGCTCACGATTGTGAATCCGCGCTTCACCAGTTCGTCTGCCAGCACACGTGCATTCACCTGCACCTGCTTTGCCCACTCCTTGAACTCCGGCTTCAACGCCTCGCCGAAAGCCACAGCCTTGGCTGCAATGACGTGCTCAAGCGGCCCGCCCTGCTGTCCGGGGAACACTGCCGAATTGAGCAACTGGCTCATCTTCTTCACCTCTCCCTTAGGAGTGGTCAGCCCCCAGGGGTTGTCGAAGTCCTTGCCCATCAGGATTACGCCGCCACGCGGGCCACGGAGGGTCTTGTGGGTGGTGGAGGTCACGATGTGGGCATATTCCACTGGGTTGTCGAGCAGGCCGGCAGCAATCAGTCCCGCAGGGTGAGCCATGTCTATCATCAGCAACGCTCCCACCTCATCGGCAATCTGACGCATACGCTTATAGTCCCACTCACGGCTGTAAGCAGACCCGCCTCCGATTATGAGCTTGGGCTTGTGCTCCTTGGCGAGCTTCTCCATCTGGTCGTAATCCACGCGCCCCGTGGCTTGGTCGAGGTCGTAGCCGACGGCATTATAAAGTATGCCCGACGTGTTCACAGGGGAGCCATGCGAGAGATGCCCACCATGCGCAAGGTTCAGTCCGAGCAGGGTGTCGCCCGGCTTCAGCACGGCAAGCAGCACGGCGGCGTTGGCCTGCGCTCCCGAGTGGGGCTGCACATTGGCATATTCGGCATGGAACAACTGGCAAACGCGGTCTATCGCAAGCTGCTCTACGCGGTCTACCACCTCGCAGCCGCCGTAATAGCGACGGCCGGGATAGCCCTCGGCATACTTGTTGGTGAGCCACGAACCCATGGCCTGCATCACCTCGTCACTCACGAAATTCTCTGATGCGATTAGCTCCATGCCCCTCAACTGGCGCTGGTGCTCCATCTCAATGAGGTCGAATACCTCTTGGTCTCTTTTCATTGCTATGCTGTTGTATTGTGGTTTTGGCTTTGCGCAATGACCGAACGAACGGCCTTCGTATGCAAAGATAGGAAAAATAAGGGATACAAAGGGCATACTAATGGCAATATCATTGAAAAAAATGAATGTCCGCACGTTGCAAAATCGGCAAAGGTTAAACCCAAATCGGTCGTTAGAACGTATTATGTCGCGAAGAGACTTTTCGGCAAACACTTCGCCTGCTTCCGCGCACCTGCCGTTAACTTAATTGTGTTAAAGACACCGACGAAGACCGTTTCAGTCAACCGTCTGACGTTCAGCGGATTGCAAGACATGCCGTTTTGCACCGCAATACCTGCCTTATTGGCCTCCAATTAATGCCTTATTGCCCGGCAATTAATGCCGTTTCGGCCTGCAATATGACGCTCATTGGAAAACGGCGGTTGGGCGGCTGTTTTTAGTTGCATATCTGCAAGCATAATCAACTTGCTGGCATTCACATCGGGAAAACGGGAAATGCGCCAACAGTATATGCCCAACACAACGGCCTGACATGCGGTCTCGACGGCAACTTTTCCAGGGATGCGCACTGCTGTAATTCCGTTTTATTGCTATCTTTGCGCATCAACAAAATGGCCTTACGATGCTTATACACGTGTTGCAAAACCAAACACTGAAACGATGCGCCGCGAGGGCGACTGCTGTCGCAATGACACTGTTTGCGCTCGATGCAACGGTCGCGGTTGCCCAAGGAAGCGGCCACGGCGGAGAGTTGGCCGTGACGAAAGTCCACAGGCAACGGTCGTTCCGCTCAACAGTGCCGGCAGGGAACTACAGCGGCATAGCACCACTGGGCGGAGACAGCTATGCCGTCGTATGCGACAAGTCGGAGACCGACGGCTTCTTCGTGTTCCGCATCGACATCGACAGCATCAGCGGCAAGTTGCGCAACGTGGCCTGCGAGGGATTCCGCAGTTCGGGAGAGGCCAACCGCGACCAAGAAGGCATCGCCTACGTGCCGGAAAGCGGTCTCGTGTACGTCGGCGGAGAAGCCGACAACCAAGTGTTTGAATACGACATGGAGGGCAAACGCACAGGATGCCGCCTTGCCATCCCCGATATATTTGCCTCTGCATCCGCCAATTACGGTCTGGAATCGCTCACTTACAACGCCACCACCCACCTTTTCTGGCTCACCAGCGAAAGCACGCTGCCCGCAGACGGGGCACAGGCCACCGCCGGCAACGACACGACGCGCAACCTGCTGAGGATTCAGAGCTTCGACGAAAGCCTGCAACCGCGCGGATGGCACTACTACATGATGGATGCGCCGACGGCAAAGAAGCGCGGCTCGAACTATGCAATGGGCGTTAGCGAGCTGTGCGCGCTCGACGACGGGCGGCTGTTGGTGCTCGAACGCGAGTTCTACGTCAGCCGCCGCAAGTTAGGCTCGTTCGTCCGCTGCAAGCTGTTTGTCGCCGACCCGTCTGCCTGCGGCGTGGGCGAGATGATGCCTAAACGCCTCCTGACGGAGTTCAAGACAGGCATAAGGCTGTTCAACTATCGCCTTGCCAACTATGAGGGGATGTGCCTCGGGCCACGACTTGCCGACGGCGGGCAAGTGATCGTGCTGGTGAGCGACTCGCAAGGACGCTATGGAGGGGTGCTGAGAGACTGGTTCAAGACCATCGTACTGTCGGACACAAAATGAACGGCACACAAATCACACGGCGTTTGCGCCATCAAGCCCAACCGGCCAAAGACATTCCAGAGGCACAACGGAATGCTACCAAAGTCAACAAAAATGCCCGTGGCTTCCTGACGGCAGCCACGGGCATATAACAAAAGCCTCTGTTCTTTATTCATCTACATTCTCCGGACGCAGCTTGCGCACGGTCTCTGCGGCACGCCACATCTCCATGTTGCGCATGGCCTCAAGCTCCTTGTTGAGACCGTCGCGGTAGTCGGGCTTGGAATTGCTGTCTATCGAGATTTGCGCCTCGTTGCCCGTCTTCACCGAATAGTAAAGCCATTGCATCACGGGCTTTATCGCGTCGCGGAAGCGCGGTGCCCAATCGAGCGCGCCACGCTGTGCTGTCGTGGAGCAATTTGCATACATCCAATCCATTCCCTTTTGCGCAAAGAGAGGCATGAGGCTCTGTGTCAGCTCCTCAACAGTCTCGTTGAAGGCCTCCGAGGGAGAGTGGCCGTTTTCGCGGAGCACCTCATACTGTGCCTCGAGAAGCCCCTCGATGGCTCCCATGAGCGAGCCGCGCTCACCCGTAAGGTCGCTGGTGGCCTCACGCTGGAACGTTGTCTTGAACATATAGCCTGCCCCGATGCCGATGCCGAAGGCGATGGTGCGCTCCTCGGCCTTGCCCGTTGCGTCCTGATAGACGGCGTATGAGCAGTTAAGGCCACGCCCTTCAAGGAACATCGTGCGCAGCGATGTGCCGGAACCTTTAGGTGCCACCATGATGACATCAACATCGGCAGGAGGCACAACGCCTGTGCGGTCGTTCCATGTGATGGCAAAGCCATGCGAATAATAAAGAGCCTTGCCCGGGGTGAGGTATTTCTTTATGGTGGGCCACGCCTGTATCTGTCCTGCATCGGAGAGCAACATGCAGATGATGGTGCCCTTCTCGGCAGCCTCCTCTATGGAGAAGAGCGTCTTGCCAGGCACCCATCCGTCGGCCACAGCCTTGTCGTAAGTCTTGCCCTCGCGCTGCCCCACGATGACGTTGAAGCCATTGTCGCGCAGGTTGCAGGCCTGCCCAGGGCCTTGTATGCCGTAACCGATGACGGCTATTGTCTCATTCTTCAACACTTCGCGAGCCTTCTCAAGTGAAAACTCCTTGCTGGTGATCACGGTCTCAATGACCCCACCAAAGTTCATTTCTGCCATAGTGTAAGTTGGTTTTGTTCTGCGGCCACGCATGGCCGCTATTTATTGTTGTTTATATTCCGTTTGTTTTTGGTTTGCAAAAATATGAATTTACAACGAAACAGCCAAGTATTGTTTCAGATATTCACAAAATTAAACCCACAGCGGCACACTTCCACACCGCCGCCAGCCCCTTGCGGGTTTCTCATTATGCGCACGCGACGCTCGCTTTCTTCCGGAGCTTCGCAGAAGAAAGCCAGTTCGTCGCCTCCATGACTTTCGGCGATGTAGGCCATTTCAACGCGCTTCAAGCGATGCGTCGCGTGCCACTCCATTGGGAAAAGGTCGAGAGCGCGCTCCATGTACTTAATGGAATTGACGTGGCCGTTAACGTCCACATCGCCATAGGATGCCCTCACCGTGTCCAGCAACGTGGCTTCCTTGCTCACAACCACACGGGAACATCTCTCCACGGGGCACTCCTTGCCCGCCTCTATCCACTCCGACAGGCTGCCACAAGACATCGACGATGTGTCGATTGGTGTACGGGTGTCCGTCTCTATCAATGCCCATGTGCTCCGGCCATAGCCATAAGCGCGTCCGGCCGGGTCGGCAATCCGAAAATTTCTGTCGATGAAGGAACGCTTGACACCCTCCAGCCATGTTTCCACGAAGAACTCCTCGTACTGCCTCGGCTGTTCGTCCATCTCCACAGCAAGGCGCGACAGCACCCACGTCTCTTTCTCACCGTTGAGCGATGCCATCCCAAACCCTCGCTCCATAGCATGGAAGTCTGCTGCATTGAGCAAATGGTTGCACAGCTGCGCCATGCTTAGGCGGTGCGTGAAATCGCAATGGAAAGGCTCTGCCTCAAACCGGTAGCTCGACACCTTGCCCACGGAGCGTTTCCCGTCTGTCATTGGAGACAACATTGCGTCAGTCGTTTGTGCTTGTCTTGCGACTCTTTTCGCGGTCTTCAAGGAACTTGCTGACCTCCTCCTGCTTGCTGCGCGTCACGGCGATGCGCCCCGAACGGGTGTACTGGAACACGCAGTCGAATGCGTTGAGGGCTTGGAACAGGCTCATGATTTCCTCCGTTAGGCCGCTTTTCACTACAATGACATACGTTGGGTTCACCTCCGTGATGTTCGCATTGTGCTTGCGTATGGTGCGCGACACTTCCGGATTGGCCAGCACTTTCTCAGTTGACAGCTTATAAAGGCCGGTCTCTGTGATGAAAAGTTCTTCGTCGGTGTAGTATTTCGCCATTACTACTTCGATTTTCTTTTCAATCTGCTTCGTTATCTTCGATATTTGGTCGTCGTCGCTCCAGGCCGTTATCGTGTACTTATGCAGCCCCTCTATGCTCGACGCCGACACATTGAGGCTCTCTATGTTGACCTGCCTGCGTGTGAAAACCGCCGTTATCTGGTTGAGCATACCGGCGATATTCTCTGAGTAAACAAGCAGCGTGTATAATTTCTTCTCTTCCATCTTCACATATTTATCTGCAACATCATCTCGTCAACGGCACTTCCCGGCGGTGTCATGGGCTGTATATTTTCATCCTCCTTTATGGCGCATTCAAGGATGTACGGGCCTGGCGTGGCCAGCATCTGTGCCACGGCATCGGCCAGTTGCGCCCTGTCCGTGACGAGCGAATATGGTATGTCATATCCCTTGGCCACAAACGAATAGTCGGGATTCAGCATCTTGGTGAACGAACGCCGTCCTCCGTAGAACATGTCCTGCCACTGTCGCACGTTGCCAAGGTAGTTGTTGTTGAGCATTATCATCTTGACCGCAAGGCGGTGCTCCATGATTGTCCCAAGTTCATGTATGCTCATTTGGAATCCTCCGTCACCGGAGAACATGCAGACGGTGCGCTCCGGCGCGCCAAACACTGCACCCATCGCCGCCGGCATTGCAAAGCCCATCGTGCCAAGGCCGCCGCTCGTGACCACGCTCCTTTTGCGGTTGTAACGGAAATAACGGCACGCAAACATCTGGTTCTGCCCAACGTCGGTGACGAGCACGGCATCCCCGCCCGTAGCCTCGGCCACGGCGTTCACCACTTCGCCCATAAGCAGAGGGCCTTCGGCTGGATGTATGGATGGCTCAATCACCTCCTCGCACTCCTTTTCATCGAGCACGCGAAACGATTCACGCCATTCGGTGTGCTTGTTCTTCTTCAACAGACGTGTGATGGCCGGCAGCGTAACCTTGCAATCGCCGACCACCGCCACGTCGGTCTTCACGCGCTTGTCTATCTCGGCCTTGTCTATGTCGAGGTGAATCACCTTGGCCTGCTTGGCATATTTCGACGTAAGTCCTGTCACGCGGTCACTGAAGCGCATACCTATGGCGATGAGCACATCGCATTCCTGCTCTTTCACGTTCGGCGCATAATTGCCGTGCATACCGAGCATACCAACGTTCAACGGATGGGCGGTGGGGAGTGCCGACAGCCCGAGCAAGGTGCGTGCGGTCGGAATATCGGCCTTCTCTATGAATTCGAGCAGTTCATTGTGTGCATTGCCCAACTCCACGCCCTGCCCCACGAGAGCCAGTGGCCGTTCAGCCTTGTTTATCAACTCGGCGGCATGCGCTATACACGCCGCGTCTGGCGTGGGGTAAGGAACGTAGCTCCGCACAAAATCGACATGCTGCGGTATCCATTCAGCCCGCGCCTCTTGCGCGTTCTTTGGGAAGTCGAGCACCACGGGGCCTGGTCTTCCTGTCCGGGCAATGTAGAACGCGCGGCTCACAGCCCACGCAATGTCTTCGGGGCGACGTATCTGATAGCTCCACTTGGATATTGGCTGCGCCACGCCCACAAGGTCTACTTCCTGAAAAGCGTCCGTGCCGAGAGCACCAATGCCAACCTGCCCGGCAATGACCACTATCGGAGTGGAGTCGAGCATGGCATCGGCCACGCCAGTCAGCGTGTTGGTTGCGCCCGGGCCGCTTGTCACGATGCACACCCCCACCTCACCGCTCACGCGGGCATAGCCCTCTGCGGCGTGTGCGGCAGACTGCTCATGGCGCACGAGAATGTGGTCGAATACTTTCTTGTCGCCCCTCGTGTAGTCATAGAGCACATCGAACACTGGCATTATAGACCCTCCAGGATAGCCGAAGATTGTCTTCACGCCCTCTGCCTGAAGGGCGCGTATCAGTATTTCGGAACCTGTTATTGTTTCTTGTTGCATAATGACACATTATTTATATATTGTGACACGGAGTGCCATGGCACCCCGACAGACACCGGAGACACCGGAAACACGGAGACATCAATCAGTCGACGATTCTCACGCCACCCTTGTCTGCCGAGCTTACGCTCTGTGCATAGGCACGCAGGGCTTTCGAGACGGTGCGCTGCCGCGTGAGCGGACGTTGCGGGCGTGCGGCCAGTTCCTCGTCAGAGAGGCGCACATTGATGCTGCGACTGGGAATGTCTATCTCTATAATGTCGCCATCAACAATCTTCCCAATGTTGCCGCCTGCCGCCGCTTCCGGCGATATGTGCCCGATGCTAAGACCGCTTGTGCCACCGGAGAAGCGGCCATCGGTTATGAGTGCGCACTCCGTGCCGAGGTGCATACTCTTGATATAGGATGTTGGGTAAAGCATTTCCTGCATTCCCGGGCCTCCCTTCGGGCCTTCATGCGTTATCACCACACAGTCTCCGCTCTTCACCTTTCCGCCGAGAATGGCTTCACAAGCGTCCTCCTGCGAATCGAACACACGAGCCGGGCCTTCAAAGTGCCACAGGCTCTCATCAACGCCGGCCGTCTTCACCACGCAGCCATCCTGCGCAATGTTGCCGAAAAGCACAGCCAAGCCGCCATCCTTGGTGTATGCGTGCTCCATGTCGCGTATGCAACCGTTGATGCGGTCGGCATCGAGCGCACCCCACTGCGCGTCCTGACTGCCCATTGACGTGGAGAAACAGCCTTTCGGGGCACTTTGATAGATGCGGTTGGCCTCGGGGTCTATATTCTCCCCGGTTATGTCGTAGCGTGCCATCTGCTCGGCGAGCGTATGGCCGTCAACGCGCTTCACGGAGCCGTCGATCAGCCCACCCTTGTTCAGTTCGTTCATTATGCCGAGTATTCCACCCGCACGCCCGCACTCCTGAACGCTGTATTTCTGCGTGTTCGGGGCGAGTTTGCAGAGGCAAGGCACACGACGGCTCAACTCGTCAATATCCTTCATCGTGAAATTCACGCCCGCCTCCTGTGCCACAGCCAACAGGTGGAGCACGGTGTTGGTGCTTCCGCCCATGGCGATGTCGAGCGTCATGGCATTAAGGAAAGCCTCGCGCGTGGCTATGCTGCGCGGAAGCACGCTCTCGTCGCCGTCCTCATAGTAGGCAATGGCGTTGCGCACGATGGTGCGGGCTGCCTCCCGAAACAGTTCGATGCGGTTCTTGTGCGTGGCGAGAATCGTGCCGTTGCCGGGCAGTGCAAGGCCGATGGCCTCGGCAAGCGAGTTCATCGAGTTGGCCGTGAACATTCCCGAGCAGCATCCGCACCCCGGACAAGCACTGTCCTCGAGTTCGGCCAAGTCCTCGTCGCCCACGGATGGGTCGGCAGCTTTCACCATGGCCGTAATCAGGTCGGCATTCTCTCCGTGCCATTTCCCGGCCTCCATTGGGCCGCCCGAGCAGAACACTGTGGGTATGTTGAGGCGCATGGCAGCCATGAGCATACCAGGCGTCACCTTGTCGCAGTTTGATATGCAAATCATTGCGTCTGCCTTGTGGGCGTTGACCATATACTCCACCGAATCGGCGATGATGTCGCGGCTTGGCAGGGAATAGAGCATACCGTCGTGCCCCATTGCGATGCCGTCGTCTATGGCGATGGTGTTGAACTCGGCGGCATAGCAGCCACACTCCTCTATCGTGCGCTTGACGAACTGTCCCACCTCGTGCAGGTGGGTGTGTCCAGGTACAAATTGCGTGAACGAGTTGACCACGGCTATGATTGGCTTGCCAAATTGCTCGCGCTTCATGCCTGCGGCTCTCCATAGGGCGCGTGCCCCCGCCATACGACGTCCATCGGTGCAGACGGCACTTCTCAATTGATGCTTCATATATGTATATGTAATACGGCTTTTATATGCGGTGTGTGTGTAAGTCCGTGCAAAGGTAAGTCTTTTTGTATTAAAAAGCAAAAAAGTATGCGATGAAACCTCGCTTTGCTGAAAATTCATAAGCAGAGAGGGTGCTTTACATAACAAAAAACAAGCAAACCAACACCCAAAGCAATAAAATCGTTCGTCATAACCAGAAAGCCCAAGTCCCGAAAAGGAGCTGATGCTGAACGCTCACGCATGGCGTTTCGGGCTTTCCGGCTCTCTTCCTTGCCTTGTCCACAATGCAAGCCGACTTCGCCAAAAGCATAAAAACAGTGCGGGGAAACCCGCCCAAAAGCCAGATTTCCCCGCCTATTGTCATATCGGCCAGTGGCATTTCAGTGCGCACAGCCGCAAGCGACGAGACTTACTCGCCCTTTTCCATCTTCTGCTTGAGTTGTGCGAGCACATCGATGTCGCCGAGAGTGGTGGCTGCCGGCTGGTTCTCGATTTTCACGCTTCCCTCTTCCCTGCGCGGACGCGACTTCTTGGCTGCCCTCTTCTCATCGCGGATGGCATCCTCGAAAGTGCGGCTGTGGGAGAGAATGATGCGCTTGCTGTCCTTGTTGAACTCAATCACCTTGAACGGCAGTTCCTCGCCAAGCGTAGCCTGCGAACCGTCCTCCTTGACAAGGTGCTTCGGAGTGGCAAAGCCCTCTACGTCTTTTCCGAGAGAAACCACAGCACCCTTTTCGAGCATCTGGGTTATCTTGCCCGTGTGTACGCTGCCAACGGCATAGGTTGCCTCGAACACATCCCAAGGATTTTCCTCCAGTTGCTTGTGGCCAAGGCTGAGACGGCGGTTGTCCTTGTCGATGTCGAGCACCACAACGTCGATGTTTGCGCCAACCTGCGTGAACTCGGATGGGTGCTTCACCTTCTTCGTCCAAGAGAGGTCGCTGATGTGGATAAGTCCGTCCACGCCCTCTTCAAGCTCCACGAACACACCGAAGTTGGTGAAGTTGCGCACGCGGGCGGTGTGCTTGCTTCCGACGGGATACTTCACCTCGATGGTTGCCCAAGGATCTTCCTTCAGCTGCTTTATGCCGAGGCTCATCTTGCGGTCGTCGCGGTCGAGGGTGAGGATGACTGCCTCAATCTCGTCGCCAACCTTGAGGAAGTCTTGTGCGGAACGCAGGTGCTGGCTCCAAGACATCTCGGAGACGTGTACAAGACCCTCAACGCCGGGCTGCACTTCAACGAATGCGCCGTAGTCGGCGATGACCACCACGCGGCCGTGGATGTGGTCGCCCACCTTGAGGTTGGGATCAAGTGCATCCCAAGGATGGGGAGTGAGCTGCTTGAGGCCGAGGGCGATGCGCTTCTTCTCGTTGTCGAAGTCGAGTATGACGACATTGAGCTTCTGATAAAGCTCCACCACCTTGTGAGGATCGTCGACACGACCCCACGAGAGGTCTGTGATGTGGATGAGTCCATCCACGCCACCGAGGTCGACGAATACGCCGTAAGGAGTGATGTTCTTGACCGTTCCCTCGAGAATCTGACCCTTTTCGAGCTTGGAGATGATTTCCTCCTTCTGTGCCTCCAACTCGGCCTCGATGAGAGCCTTGTGGGAAACGACCACGTTGCGGTATTCCTGATTGATCTTCACGACCTTGAACTCCATGGTCTTGCCCACGAACTGGTCGTAGTCGCGTATGGGGTGAACGTCTATCTGGCTGCCAGGCAGGAATGCCTCGATGCCAAACACATCGACAATCATGCCGCCCTTGGTGCGGCACTTGATGTAGCCCTGAATGACTTCCTGATTGGCGAGTGCGGCGTTGATGCAGTCCCAGCTCTTGCTGAGGCGGGCTTTCTTGTGGGAGAGCATGAGCTGACCCTTGCGGTCTTCCTGACTCTCGACATACACTTCAACCTTGTCGCCAACCTTCAGGTCTGGGTTGTAGCGGAACTCGCTGGAGGGAATGATGCCATCGCTCTTGTAACCGATGTTCACCACCACCTCTTTCTTGTCGATGGAGATGACCGTGCCCTCCACCACTTGGTGTTCGCTCACCTTGTTGAGGGTTTCGTCATAAGCCTTATCAAGCTCTTCCTTGCTGACGCTGGTAGTTGTGCCATTCTCGAACTCGTCCCAATTGAAGTTCTCCAATGGCTGGACGTTTTTTGTTAAATCGGACATAAAATGTGTTTAAATGTTCAATTAATAAAGTTAGACTTTATGTGAATTGTTTCAAATCGCGTGCAAAGGTATGCTTTTATTTCTCACCTGACATTCTGCCAAGCAAGCGCAGCCCTCTTTTTTATCTTTATTTAACCATTTGAAGAGGCAAAAGTCACCCCTGCTCGCCGACTTGTGTGGCTGGCTTGCGCCCCGCCTTGCCAGTTGATGTGTCTGCTGATGGCAGGGAGCACAAGCTCGAAGCACGGAGCACATACACGCCGCCTTCCGTCGTCGGGATGTCGTATTCGTAGTAATACTTGGCGGGCATTGCTTCTTTCGGGGCTTCCTTGCTGACCACCGCTTTCTTTATGGCTTGCGAGCGGAGCAGCGGATTGGGGCACTCGCCCTTGGCTGGCTTCAGCTCTTTTCCGTCAAGCGTGAGTGGGACGGAACTGCGCACGCGCATCACGCCGCCGATGGTGGAACGGAGGGTGGCCTCCTGCAACAGGCCATCTGCCCACCTCATGTCTTCGAGCACGAAGCCGCCGCGACAGCGCAGGCCTTTCACTTCTCCCTTTTCCCATACGGAGGGCAAGGCGGGGAGGAGATGCACGGCGTTGTCGTGGCTCTGCACCATCATTTCCGCCATGCCCGACGTGGCTGCGAAATTGCCGTCGATCTGGAACGGCGGGTGGGCGTCGAAGAGGTTCGGGTAGAGGCCGCCATTCTGCCCCCTTTCTTCCGTTGCCATGTTTATCAGCTCGGAAATGAGCCTGTACGTGTGGTCGCCATCGAGCAGGCGCGCCCAGAAGTTTATCTTCCAGCCCATCGACCAGCCCGTTGAGTGGTCGCCGCGTCCGTTGAGTGTCCTTTCGGCTGCCGCCATGAGGGCGGGAGAATTGGTCTGCGTGATTTGCCGCCCCGGGTACAAGCCCCACAGATGCGACGTGTGGCGGTGGCGGTCTTTAGGATTGTCCCAGTCGGCCATCCACTCCTGCACCTGTCCCCAACGGCCTATCTGCATAGGCGGCAGCTTCTTGATCACGCGCTTCAGACTGTCGATGAAAGCTTTGTCGTCACCCATGAGCGTGGCGGCTTCAAGCGTGTTGCAGAACAAGTCGCCCA
This sequence comes from uncultured Prevotella sp., assembly GCA_964623445.1. Classification (GTDB taxonomy): domain Bacteria; phylum Bacteroidota; class Bacteroidia; order Bacteroidales; family Bacteroidaceae; genus Prevotella. The sequence continues at coordinate 23,434 of CAZURD010000025.1, forward strand.
CCATCTGATTGTCCATCGTGCAGCCGGCCACCACGCGGAAATCGCGCTTGCCGCCCACTGTTGGCGAGTTTTCAGGCGAATACGATGGGGAAACGACGAGCCATCCGTGCTCCGGCTCTTCCACGAGGAAGTCGAGGTAGAACTCGCAGGCCGACTTCATAATGGGATAGACCGAGGCCATGTATTCCTTGTCGCCCGAAAAGAGATACCTGTCCCACAGATGTTGGCAGAACCAGGCGTTGCACGTCGGCCAGACACCGTAGGCAGGGCCGTCCACCGCGCCCGTGGAACGCCAGATGTCGGTGTTGTGGTGGAGTGTCCACCCACGGCATCCGTACATCGCTGCGCTCTGCCTGCCCGTCTCGGCCACATCGCGCACCAGCTGTATGAACGGCTCGTGCATCTCCGGCAGTGCCGTAACCTCGGCCGGCCAGTAATTCATTTCCACGTTGATGTCGGTGGTGTATTTGCCGTCCCACGGTGCGTTTTTCTTGTAGTTCCAAATGCCTTGCAGGTTGGCGGCCTGTCCACCCGGCTGCGATGAGCATATCAGCAGGTAACGGCCATACTGGAAAAGCAGTGCCGGGAGCTGCGGGTCGAAGAGCGTGTTGAACTCCCTCACCCTCACGTCGGTTGGCTTGTCGGCCTGTTCGTTGCGCCCCAAGTCGAGAGACACGCGGCGGAAATACTCCCGATAGGCTTCCATGTGGCGGTCGATGGCCTGCCCATAACCCTCTAATGAAGGACTTTCCCGCAAATATTCCTTGGCCTTTTCCAAGGCATCGCCCGACACATCCTTATAATTCTTGAAGTTCGTGCCCATCGATATGCAGAGCAATGCGCTGTTCGCCCCGTCCACCACAAGGGCGGTGTCGCCCACGATTTTCTGCTGCCCGCCGTCGAGCTGGCATTGCAGCAGTGTGGCGAAGCGCACTTTGCCCTCTATGCCCTCGTGGTCGGTGCCTTGCCCTTCAAGGAGCAACAGGCCGTCGGCCGTTGCGCTGCGGCGTGCCTCGGGCATTGGCGTGGTGTAGCGTGCCTTGAACGATATGCTCCCGGGGCGGGATGCCGTGAGCCGCATCACCACCACTTCGTCCGTCAGCGAAGTGAAAGTCTCGCGCACATAGTCCACGCCGCCCGACGTGAAGCGCGTCGTGGCCACGGCGCGGTCGAGGTCAAGCTCGCGGTAATAGTTCGCATAGCTGCGGAATCCGTCAAAGTCGATGAGCAGCGAACCTACCGTCTGGTAGGGCATACCGTTAGCCTGCTGCGAACAGATGACTTCGCCGCAGAGCTTTTGCGCCTCCAAGTTCTTTCCCTCGAAGATGAGCCGCCGAATTTCCGGCAGCGCATCCATGGCTTTCGGATTCGTGTTGTTGTATGGCGAACCGCCCCACACTGTCTCTTCGTTCAGTTGCAGTTCGTCGTGCGCGGGGTCGCCATAGACCATCGCCCCCAACCGTCCGTTGCCCAACGGCAAGGCTTCAACCCATTGCTCCGCAGGACGGTCATACCATAGTTTATACTCGGGCTGAGCCTGCACGCGCCACGCGCAAACCGTCAGCACACCAAGAAAGAACAAGCTGCTTTTCTTCATCTGTCGTCGCTTTGCTTTGTTAAGTTTTAGTCTCAAACTGTCATCATAATAACGATGAGAGCCAAGGTAAAGTTTGATATGATGCTCCGGCCTCCTTGTTGAATGCTTCAGTGTATGCACCCACATCCGAATGCCACGTGCAAATTTAAAGGAAATATTCCGCATTGCCACAGGGAATGCGGAATATTAGAAGCTGTTTTGAATTTCTACAAAAAGTTTTTCTTGGCTTTGTGCTTCCGTT